>NZ_QUAL01000044.1 GCF_003579925.1 Jiangella rhizosphaerae
CGGTCGTGGTGGCGCTCGGCCTGACGCCGCCGGTGCGGGCCGCCGTCGGCGAGTGGCTCGGCATCGGCGCGGTCGCCGTCCGGCCCGGGCCGTCGCAGCCGTCGGCGTCGGCTCCCCCGGAGGCGCGGACGGGGCTCTCGCTCGACGCGGCCGCGGAGCTGACCGGGCTCACCCCGGTCGTGCCGGCGGTGCTCGGCGCGCCGGACGGCGTCGAGGCGTCGGCCGACCACCGGGTGCTGTCGCTGACCTGGGGCTCCGGCACCGGGACGATCCGGCTGGACCAGGCGGCCGACCCGCTGTCGCCGGTGTACCTGAAGACGGCGGTGCCCGGCGCGACGGCGGTCACGCTCACCGTCGAGGGCCGCGACGCCTGGTGGTTCGCGACGCCGCACGACCTCGTGCTGCTCGCGCCCGACGGCACCGAGCGGACGGAGTCGGCGCGGGTCGCCGGCCCGACGCTGGTGTGGGTCGACGACGGCGTCACGTTCCGGCTCGAGGGCGCCGGCCGCGACCGTGCCGTCGAGATCGCGGAGTCGGCGCTGGGAACCGGCTGAGCCCGGCCGGTGTAGTCGTGGCAACGACCACCGACCAGCTGGAGCTCCCATGCGCATCGCCCGCGCGGCCGCCGTCGTGCTCACCCTCGGCGCCCTCCTGTTCGCCGCGCCGCCCGTGTCGGCCGGCGGACCCACCAGCGTGCTGCTGGTGTCGCCGTCCACCGGCCGGACCGCGTCCCTGTACGCGACGAACGGCACCTACACGACGCTGATGACGCAGCTCGGCGTCGAGCCGGTGGCCGCGCCGAGCCGCGGCGCCGCGCCGCCGCACATCGGCGGCGACCAGATCGTCGTCACCTGGATGGTCCACGACGTGCAGCCGTGGCGGGTCGACCGCATCTCCTTCGACGGCGACGGGCTGCCGGACTGGCTGCACACGACCCAGTCGATGGGCGCCGGCCCCATCGCCTTCGACGACGCGGGTGTCTGGCACCGACCGGGCGACCCTGAGGCGCTGGCGGAGATCCTGGTCGAGCTGGGGCTGACCGGACGGACCGGGCTGCGGCCGGCCGCGGAGCAGCCGGACGACGCGACGGTCACCGGCGACGACGCGCAGGCCGCGGCGGCGCCGCCATCGGACGACGGCGGGATCGACGCTGCGACCTGGGCGCTGCCCGCGGTGGCCGGCGGGATCATGGCGGGCGTGTTCGGCGACCGCTGGCTGCGCCGGCGTCGCGAAAACGGCGACGGCGGAGGCTGGCAGCTGGTCGACGTGCCCGATCGCCCCTGATCAGGCGCCGCCGCGACCGGCGGCGCGGTGCTCGGCCGCGGCGAGGCAGCGCAGCAGGAACGCCCGCTCCGCGTCGTTGCCGCACAGCTCGACCGCGCGCCGGTAGGCGGCGACCGCCTCCGCCGGCCGGTCCAGCCGGTCCAGCAGGCGGCCGCGAGCGGCGTGCAGCGGATGGAACCGGTCCAGCGCTCCGCCGGCCGCGAGGTCGTCGAGCAGCGCCAGCCCGGCCGCCGGACCGTGGGCCATCGCGACGGCGACCGCCCGGTTGAGGTCGACGACCGGCGACGGGGCGGTCGCGCGCAGGACGTCGTACAGGCCGACGATCTGGCGCCAGTCGGTGGCGTCGGCCGTGGGTGCCTCGTCGTGGACGGCGGCGATGGCGGCCTGCAGCGCGTACGGCCCGGGCGGCCGGTGCCGCAGCGCGTCCAGCACCAGCGACCGGCCCTCGCCGATCTTGCCCTGGTCCCACCGCGAGCGGTCCTGGTCCTCGAGCAGGACGAGGTCGCCGGCGGCGTCGACGCGGGCCTCGCGGCGGGCGTCGACGAGGAGGAGCAGCGCGAGCAGCCCGGTGACCTCGGCCTCGGCCGGCAGCAGCCGGTGCAGGATGCGGGCCAGCCGGATCGCCTCGTCGGCCAGCTCGGGACGGATCAGCGCGGCGCCGTTGCTGGCCGCATAGGCCTCGGTGAACACGACGTAGACGACGCTGAGCACGGCGGGCAGTCGGCCGGGCAGCTCCGTCGCCGACGGGACGCGGTACGGGATGCCGGCCGCTCCGATCTTCTGCTTCGCCCGCACCAGCCGCTGCGCCATCGTCCCCTCGGGCACCAGGAACGCCCGCGCCACCTGCGCCGTCGACAGCCCGGCCAGGTATCGCAGCGTCAGCGCGACCCGCGCCTCGGCGCTCAGCGCCGGGTGGCAGCAGGTGAAGAACAGCCGCAACCGGTCGTCGCCGATGACGTCGGGCCCGGCCTCGGCCGCGGCTGGAGCGCTCAGCCGGGCCACCTCGTCGCGTTCGGCCTCGACCTTGAGCACCGCCAGCTTGGCGGCGTAGCTCTGCCGCCGGCGCAGGATGTCGACCGCCCGCCGGCGGGCCGTCGTGAGCAGCCAGGCACCCGGACGGTCCGGCACGCCGTCGACCGGCCAGCGCTCGACCGCGGCCGCGATGGCGTCGGCCGCCACCTCCTCGGCCAGGTCGAAGTCGCCCACCCAGCGCACGAGCGTGGCGAGCAGCCGGCCCCATTCCTCACGGAAGACCGCCTCGGCGGGATCCGTGCCGGCGCCGGCCGCCCACCCGCTCACTCGTGTCAGTCCCGTTCGAACACCGTCGTCGGACGGATCTCCATGGACCCGTACTTCGCGCCGGGGCACTTGGCGGCCCAGTCGAGCGCGGTGTCGAGGTCGGGCACGTCGACCAGGTAGTAGCCGCCGAGCACCTCGCGGGTCTCCGCGAACGGCCCGTCGGTGACCACCCGCTCGCCGTCCTTCAGCCGCAGCGTCGTCGCGGTCGTCGCCGGCTCGAGCGCGTTGGCGTCGACGTAGACGCCGGACTTGCGGATGGCGTCGTCGTAGGCCCACCACTCGGCCATCTGGGCGTCGAGCTGTGCTTGGTCGGGCGCCTCGGCGGGCGGCTCCAAGTAGATCAGAAGCAGGTACTGCATCTCGATCCCCCTTCGCGGGTCGTCACGGAGCGGCCCGGTGCCGCCCTTCACCATGACGACGAACGGCGAGTGCCCTCATATACAACACCCGGGGCCCGGCGACGAGAACGTCCGGCGGCCATCACCCCGCGACGGGCCGGAACTCGGCCAGCCGCTCCTTGTAGGGCGACCGCTCGGTGGCCTGCATCCAGTGCGGATGGGAGACGTAGACGACCTCGCACTCCTCCTCCGCGCGGTAGACGACGTCGGTGCCGGCGCGCAGGTAGATGACCTCGCCGGCCACCGCCGTCGTGACGACGCCGCCGCTCTCGACGCTGTAGCGCCCCTTCGTCACGATCAGCGCCTCGTCGTACGAGACCGTCCACGGGTTGGACTCCCCCGCGCCGTAGCGCGCGAAGCCGACGGTCATCGCGGCGCCGTGCCGCTGGTCGATCGCGTCGGCCAGCAGTAGGTCCTGGTCGAAGCGGCGAAACCACTCGAGGTCGTCGTCGCTGGTCACCTTCGTCACGCCGGACATGTGGCGCTCCTTTTCTGTAGTGGTTGCTACACAATAAGCGGGTGGCGCCCGGCGCCGTCAACCGGTTAATGTAGCGATCGACACAGAAAGGGGACGGCGCCATGGGACGCGGCCGGCCGCGCGGGTTCGACCGCGACGAGGCGCTCGACCGCGCCATGCGGCTGTTCTGGACCCGCGGCTACCAGGACACCTCGATCGCCGACCTCACCGAACATCTCGGCATCGGCTCCCCCAGCCTCTACGCCGCGTTCGGCTCCAAGGCGTCGCTGTTCTGCGCGGCGGCCGACCGCTACCAGGCCGCCGACGGAGGACGGCCGGGCGCGGCGCTGGCCGAGGCGCCCACGGCCCGCGCCGGTGTCGAGGCGCTGCTGCGCGAGAACGTCGCCTTGTTCACCAAGCGGGGCGGGCCGCGCGGCTGCCTGCTCACGCGCGCGACGCTGAGCTGCCCGCCGTCCGACACCACCGTCGTCGCCTACCTCGAGCGCAGCCGCCGCGACCGGCTGGCCGCCCTGCGCGCGCGGCTGCGCACCGCCGAGGCGGCCGGCGAGCCGCTGCCGTCGGACGACATCGACACCCTGGCGCAGTACTACGACGCCCAGGTGCAGGGGCTCGCCGTCCGGGCGCTCGAGGGCGCCACCCGGCCGGCCCTGCTGCGCACCGTCGACCTCACGATGGCGGCGTGGGACGCGCTGAGCGCGCGGTGATCATCCGCTAACTCCGCCGAAATCCGGACATAACCACCAGTCCCAAGACTGCCTCTGCGCCCGGGATCCCCGCCCGGGCGGACCGACAAGGAGGCCAGTCGTGACCATCCCCGCCGGTACACCGCACGCCCACACCAGGCGCAGCTTCCTCACCCGCGTCGGCGCCGTCGGCGGCGCCTCGGCGCTCTACGGCAGCATGGAGGCCCTCGGCCTGTTCGCCTCGCCCGCCGAGGCCGCCACGGACTTCGCACCGCCCCGCGCCGCCGACCTGCCCGACGCCGCCCGCGCCCGCGGCACGAAGGTCGTCATCCTGGGCGCCGGCACCGCCGGACTGGCAGCCGCGTACGAGCTGGGCAAGGCCGGCTACGACTGCACCGTCCTCGAGGCCCGCGACCGCCCCGGCGGCCGGGCGAAGACCATCCGGGGCGGCGACAAGCTCACCGACACCGACGGCGTGACCCAGGTCTGCCGGTTCGACGACGGCCTCTACTTCAACGCCGGCCCGGCCCGCATCCCGAACCACCACGTGACGCTGGACTACTGCCGCGAGCTCGGCGTCGCGATCGAGGCGCTGGTCAACGCCAACGCCGAGAGCCTCTACTACCACGAGAACACCGGCAGCACCGACTACGGCGAGCTGGCGAGCACGCCGGTCACCCACCGGCAGGCCAAGGCCGACGTCTACGGCTACATCTCCGAACTGCTCGCGCAGGCCGCGGACCAGGGCGCGCTGGACACCGTCCTCAGCCCCGACGACGCCGAGCGGCTGATCGAGCTGGCGACCAGCCTGGGCGGGCTGACCGGCGGCAAGTACGCGGGCAACAGCCGCCGCGGTTACGTCGACGCCCCCGGCGCCGGGCACGACGCCGGCGTCGTCGGGACGCCGCCGTCGATGTCGGCGATCCTGCAGAGCCGGTTCGGCACCCGGTTCTCCTTCGAGTTCGGGTTCGACCAGGCGATGATGATGTGGCAGCCGGTCGGCGGCATGGACCGCATCTCCGCCGCGCTGGCCGCGGCCATCGGCGGCAGGCGGCGCATCACCTACAACGCGCCGGTCACGCAGATCACGAACCTGCCCGACGGCGTGCGCGTCAGCTACCGCCAGGGCGGCCGGACGAGGACCATCGACGCCGACTACTGCATCGCGACCATCCCGCCGATGGTGCTCAAGACCATCCCGTCGAACTTCGCCCAGGCGACGAAGGACGCGCTCGCCGTCCCGACCGGCGCGAACACCGGGAAGATCGGCCTGCAGTACGGCCGCCGCTGGTGGGAGGAGGACGACAAGATCTTCGGCGGCATCACCGCGACGAACATGGACATCTCCGGGATCTGGTACCCGTCGTCGGGGTTCCTCGGCCGCAAGGGCGTCGTCGTCGGCTACTACTCCGGCTCCTACACCGACCTCCCGGTCGCCGACCGCGAGACGCGCGCCGTCGCGCAGGGCGTGAAGATCCACGGCGCGAAGTACCGCGACGAGCTGGAGACCTCGTTCTCCATCGCCTGGCCGAAGGAGCCGTACAGCCTCGGCGGCTGGGTGAACTGGCCCGGCGGGCGGGGTGCGGCCTACGACCAGCTGCTGCGCCCGGACGGCCGGACCTACTTCGCCGGCGACCACCTCAGCTACCTCATCGCCTGGCAGGCCGGCGCGTTCGAGTCCGCCCGCCAGGTCGTCACCGCCCTGCACGAGCGCGTCGCCGTCACGGCGGCCTGACCCACGGGAGACCCCCATGCGCAAGCCCACCCGCCGGCTGGCCGTCGTCGCCATCGTGTCCAGCCTCAGCACCCTCGCCGTCACCGGCAGCGTCGTCGCCGTCACCGGCATCGGCGCACCCCGGCCCCAGGAGGTGCGGTTCAACATCGCGGCTCCGGAGCAGGCGCCGGACCCGTTCATCGCCGGCGGCGTCGCCGTCGGCAACCAGGTGCCGCTGTACTTCTCCAGCGGCATCGGCCCGTCGGCCCTGAACACCGCCGCGCCGGCCGGGACGCCGGAGCGCTACATCGATCCGGCCCAGTTCCCCGGCGGCGTCCTGCCGGCCGGCGTCACGGTCACCGAGGCGCAGGGCATGAACGCGATGGCCCGGATCAAGGAGAACCTGGAGTCGCAGGGGCTCTCGCTGGCCGACGTCATCAGCATGCGGATCTACCTGGAGGCCCCGCCCGGCGCCGAACGGGCCGACTACAACGGCTGGAACCGCGCGTACCGCAAGTGGATGGCCAACGTGAACCGCGTGACCGGCGAGGTGATCCCGGCGTACGCGCCGGTCTCGTTCGCCAACGCCGCCCGGCCGTCGCGCACCAACCTCGAGGTCGACACGCTGCCGGTCGGCGGCTGGCTGGTCGAGATCGAGGTGGTCGCCGCCTACTCCCGCGGCCGCTGAAAGTGCGATTGCCGGGGTCGTGACGTGGGCCGGCTCCCCGTCCCCCTGCTGCCCCATTCTCTTGCCGCGAACCCGCGCCTCAAGTCCGCCATGGAGTCGCTTCGCGACGACGGGCGCACTTGACCCGCGGCTTCGCGGCCAAGAACGGGCAGCTATCAGGGGGACGGGGAGGATGTGGGCACGCCTCGGCGTTGTCGTGCCCGTTTCGCGCCGTTTGTCGAGCTGTGGACGGCGATGATCATCGGCGATCGCCTACATCACGAGGATTACGTGAGCATCAACACCCCTACAGCCGTGGTGATGCTGGGGTAATCCTCGTGATGGCTCTCGCATCACGGTGAAATCTCACCAGGTGGACGCTCCACGACACAAACGCCACACCGTAACGGGGCCAACGCCGCGGGAGCCGTCGCCGCTCTTCCCCCGTCCCCCTGATAGCTGCCCGTTCTTAGCCGCGGGCGCGCGGGTCAAGTCCAAGGCCCTCAACCACAGCGAAGAGCACACAGCAGAGGCCGCGGACTTGAGNGCCCTCAACCACAGCGAAGAGCACACAGCAGAGGCCGCGGACTTGAGGCGCGCGCCCGCGGCCAAGACAATCGGGCAGCAGGGGGACGGGAACGCGAACACGCCGACCAACGCCGTCGTCAAAGGGTGCGCCAGAGCAACAGCAGAGCGCGGTCATCGGCGTCGGAGGAGGCGACGGCGTTGATGAGCTTCTGGGCGCCGCCGTCGAAGCCGTGCGCCACCAGCCGCTCGGCCTCGCCCTGCAGCTTGTCGATGCCGTCGGACAGGTCGCGCCTGGGCGCCTCGACCAGTCCGTCGGTGTAGAGCATGAGCGCGTCGCCGGGCCGCATGCGCCCGGTGACGGGCTCGTAGTGCTTCTGCTCGTAGACCCCGAGCAGGCCACCCTCGGTGTCGAGGGTGGCCCAGCGGCCGGAGCCGGCATGGAAGTGGATGGCCGGCGGATGGCCGGCCGAGCGGACCTCGTACTCGCCGGTCGTGAGATCGACGACGAGGTGGACGGCGGTCGCGAACCCCTCGGGCCAGCGCTGCCGCAGCAGGTAGGCGTTGGCCGCCGGCAGGAACTGGTCGGGCGGCAGCGAGCCGAGCAGCCCGCCGAACGCGCCCGACAGCAGCAGAGCGCGGGTCCCGGCGTTGTGGCCCTTGCCGGACACGTCGACCAACGCGAGCTCGAGCATGCGGCCGTCGGTGGAGCGGGACGCGACGGCGAAGTCGCCGGAGAAGCTGGACCGTTCGGCGGCGTGGTGCTTGAGGTCGATCTGCCAGCCGCGCCCCAGCGGCGGCATGCGGCCCTGGGCGGCCAGGCGGTCGCGCAGGTCGACGAGCATCGACTCGCCCATGGTGCCCTGCAGCCCCAGCCGGGCCCGCGACCGCGCCAGACCGAGTGAGACCACCGCGGTGATGCCGACGACGGCGGTGACGGCGACGAAGGTCTGCCCGCCGCCGATGACGATGCCGCCGGCGATGAGGCAGAACGCGACCGTGCCGACCAGCCAGGCCAGCGCCCGTGGCGGCACGAACAGCCCGCCGAACAGCAGCGGCAGCACCAGGGCGATGGCCGGGACGATCGACTCCCACTGCACCATCGACAGGCCGAGCAGCAGGGTGGCGGCGAGCAGGACGGCCATGACCACGGGCTCGCGGAGGAGCCGCCGCGTCAAGGCGCTGGCCGGACGCCCGCCGAAGAACGCCCCGGCAAGCCCGAGCACGCCAGCCGATCGGGTCGTCACACGGAGGACCCTAGCGGCAAAGAGAGCGTGGGAGGAAGATCACACAGAATTGCCCGCCATGGCGTGTCAATGCTGGCAGTTCGGGCACCAGAACAGGTTCCTGGCCGCCGCTCTCCCGGCCGCGACGGGGGTTCCGCAGACCAGGCACGGCTGCCCCGCGCGCCGGTACACGTACACCTCGCCGCCGTGGTCGTCGACGCGGGGCGGGCGGCCCATCGCCTCCGGCTCGTGCTCGGGCCGGACGGTGTCGATGCGGCCGGTCTCGACGCCCCGCGCCATCAACGACACCAGGTCGGCCCAGATCTCCCGCAGCACCTCCGCGGGCACCGACGAGCCGGGCCGCGCCGGGTCGACTCCGGCGCGGAACAGCGACTCCGCGCGGTACACGTTGCCGACGCCCGCGACCACAGCCTGGTCCATGAGCAGGACGCCGATCGGCGCCCGGCTGCGGCCGATCCGGTCCAGCGCCCCAGCGGGGTCGTCGCCGCGCAGCGGGTCGGGGCCGAGCCGCGCTTCGACGGCAGCCTTCTCGTCGTCGCCGACCACCTCGCACCGGGTCGGGCCGCGCAGATCGGCGTGCGCACCGCGGGCCGTCAGCCGCATGCGGACCTCACCGCGGACCGGGCCGTCCGGGGCCGGCGCGGCGACCACGTCGAACTTTCCGTACAGCCCCAGGTGGACGTGGACCCAGCGCCGGCCGGCGAACCCGATGAACAGGTGCTTGCCGTGCGCCTCGGCCCGCTCCAGCCGGGACCCGGAGACGACGGCGGCGCCGGCGGCGAACCGCCCCTGCGGGCTGGACACGCCGACCACCCGGCCGCCGAACACCTCGCCCAGCTCACCGGCCAGCCGGTGGATCGTGTGGCCCTCGGGCACGTACCGTCCTTCCTGTGAACGATCGCGAGAAGGGCATCCGCAAGCTCGACCAGGTCGACCGGCGCTCCCAGGTCGGCGTGTCGCGGGCGCTGCGGGCCCGCGACGTGTCGCGGCCCAGCCCGGGCGACGTCGAGGCCGCGCTGGAGCGGATCGGGAAGACCCCGCTGCCGCCCCGGACCGGTCCCAAGGCCGACCGCGACGCCCCCAGACGCAGCTAGTCGGCCGGCGCCGGCAGCGGAGGAAGCTCGCCGTCGGTCTCGTACCGGCCGAGCATCGCGATGCGGCGGGCGTGCCGCTCGCTGCCGGAGAACGGCGTGTCCAGGAACGCCCGCACGAACGCCGCGACGTCCTCGAACGGGTGCATGCGGGCGCCGATGGCCAGCACCTGGGCGTCGTTGTGCTCGCGGGCCAGCCGCGCGGTCTCCTCCGACCACGCCAGCGCGGCCCGGACGCCCTTCACCTTGTTCGCGGCGATCTGCTCGCCGTTGCCGGAGCCGCCGATGACGATGCCGAGGCTGCCGTCGTCGGCCGCCACTCCTTCGCCGGCCCGCAGGCAGAACGTCGGATAGTCGTCGAGCTCGTCGTAGACGAACGGGCCGTGGTCGACGACCTCGTGGCCGCCGTCGCGGAGCAGCTCGACGAGGCGGTTCTTCACTTCGTACCCGGCATGGTCGGAGCCGACGTGGACGCGCATGGGCGTCAGTCTGCCGTACGTCAGTCGAACATCGGCTCCCGGGTGCGCGTCCGCTTGAGCTCGAAGAAGCCGTCGTACGAGGCCAGCGCCCGCACGCCGTCCCAGACCCGGCCGGCCTCGTCGCCCTTGGGCGCCGGCGACAGGACCGGCCCGAAGAAGGCGTATCCCTCGACCGCGATGACCGGCGTGCCGACCTCGGTGCCGACCTGGTCCATGCCGGCGTGGTGGCTCTGCTTCAGCGCGGCGTCGAACTCGTCGGTGTCGGCGTACGCGGCCAGCGACGCCGGCAGGCCGACCTCGTCGAGGGCGGCGGCGATGACCGTGCCGCGATCGCGCTCGCGCCCCGGGTGGAACCGCGTGCCCATGGCGTCGTAGAGCGGCTTCACCCACTGGGGGCCATGCAGCTCCTTCGCCGCGGTGACCACGCGCACCGGGCCCCAGCTGTCCGCCATCAGCCGGTTGTACTCCTCACCGAGGTCGCGCTCGGCGTTGAGGTACGACAGCGACATCACGTGCCAGGTCACCTCGATCGGCCGAACCCGCTCGACCTCCATGATCCACCGGGACGTCATCCATGCCCACGGGCAGATCGGGTCGAACCAGAAGTCGACAGGGGTGGTCTCGCTCATAAGCTGCCCTTCATCACTTTTGACGCGTCAACGAGGTCTCGATCTGGCCAACCTCGCGGCGGCCCGGTCGATTCCCACCGCCCACCGCCAGCACGACGGCGGATGTTCTGCCAGGATCAAGGTCATGTCTGGCACGAACCTGACCCGCGACGAGGCACGCGAGCGTGCGGCCGTCGTCGACCCCGCGTCGGTGCGCTACACCGTCGAACTCGATCTCACCCGCGGCGAGACCACCTTCGGGTCGACGACGACGGCGACGTTCGCGGCCACCGAGGGCGCCGAGACCTGGCTCGACCTCATCGCGCCCGCCGTGCACGAGGTCGTCCTCAACGGCACCGCGCTCGACCCGGCCGAGGTGTTCGACGGCAGCCGCGTCCGGCTCAGCGGCCTGGCCGGCGAGAACGAGGTCAAGGTGGTCGCCGACGCCGCCTACATGCACACCGGCGAGGGCCTGCACCGGTTCGTCGACCCGGTCGACGACGAGGTGTACCTCTACTCGCAGTTCGAGGTGGCCGACGCCCGCCGCGTCTACGCGTGCTTCGAGCAGCCCGACATCAAGGCCGAGGTCACGTTCGTCGTCGACGCGCCGTCGGGCTGGGAGGTCGTGTCGAACTCGCCGGGCAAGGCCGGGCGGGCCAGCCACGGCAAGAAGCGGTGGACGTTCGAGCCCACGCCGCGGCTGTCCACCTACGTGACGGCCATCGTCGCAGGTCCGTACCACGTCGAGCGGTCGGAGTACGTCGGCAAGGAGAAGACCGTCCCGCTCGGGCTGTACTGCCGCAAGTCGCTGGCCGAGCACCTCGACGCCGCCGAGCTGTTCGACGTCACCAGCCGCGGCTTCGCGTTCTTCGAGGACGTCTTCGGGCTGGCCTATCCGTTCGCCAAGTACGACCAGCTGTTCGTGCCGGAGTTCAACGCCGGCGCCATGGAGAACGCCGGCGCGGTCACCCACCACGAGGACTACGTCTTCCGCAGCCGGGTCACCGACGCCGCCTACGAGCGCCGGGCCGAGACGATCCTGCACGAGATGGCGCACATGTGGTTCGGCGACCTCGTCACCATGCGCTGGTGGGACGACCTGTGGCTGAACGAGTCGTTCGCGACGTGGGCGTCGGTGCTGTCGCTGGCCGAGGCGACCCGGTGGACCGACGGCTGGACGACGTTCGCCGTCACCGAGAAGCTGTGGGCGCTGCGTCAGGACCAGCTGCCTTCCACGCACCCGATCTCCGCCGACATCCGTGACCTCGAGGACGTCGAGGTCAACTTCGACGGCATCACCTACGCCAAGGGCGCCAGCGTGCTCAAGCAGCTGGTCGCCTGGGTGGGCCGCGACGCGTTCCTCGAGGGCGTGCGGGCCTACTTCGCCGAGCACGCGTGGGGCAACACCGCGCTCACCGACCTGTTCGCGCATCTCGAGCGGACCAGCGGCCGCGACCTCTCGGCGTGGAACGAGCAGTGGCTGCGCACCGCCGGCGTGAACACGCTGCGCCCGGTGGTGACCGTCGACAACTCCGGCCGGTACACCTCGGTGGCCATCGAGCAGACCGCCGCGCCCGAGCACCCGGTCATCCGGTCGCACCGGGCGGCCATCGGGCTCTACGACTACGCCGACGACGGCACGCTGGTGCGCCGGCGCCGGGTCGAGCTGGACGTCGACGGCCCGCGCACCGAGGTCGCCGAGCTGCGCGGCGAGACCCAGTCCGACCTCCTGCTGGTCAACGACGACGACCTCACGTTCGCGAAGGTGCGCCTCGACGACCGCTCGCTGGCGACGGTGGTCCGCTCGATCGGCTCGCTCGATCCCCTGCCGCGAGCGCTGTGCTGGACGGCCGCGACGGACATGCTGCGCGACGCCGAGATGTCGGCCAGCTCGTTCGTCGAGCTCGTCCTCGGCGGCATCGAGCGCGAGACGTCGATGGGCGTGGTGCAGCACGTCCTCGCCTCGGCCCGGGCCGCGATCGACCTCTACGCCTGGCCGGCCAACCGCATCGTGCTGTCGTCGCGCTGGGCGGCGGCGCTGCGCCAGCTGGCCGGGAAGGCCGAGGCCGGCAGCGACCGCCAGCTCGCCTTCACCCGCGCCTGGGTGGCGGCCGCGGCCAGCGACGAGCACGTCGCGGAGATCAAGGCGCTGCTCGACGGCGACGAGTCGCTGCTACCGGGCCTGGTCGTCGACACCGACCTGCGGTGGACGCTGCTGCAGCGGCTGGTCGTGCTGGGCGCGGCGGGCGAGCACGCCGTCGACGCCGAGCTCGAGCGCGACAACACCGCGACCGGGCAGCGGCAGGCGGCCTACGCCCGGGCGGCGGTCCCGACGCACGCCGCGAAGGCGGCCGCCTGGCAGGCCGCCGTCGAGTCCGACCAGCTGCCGAACGCGCTGCTCACGGCGACGGTGCGCGGGTTCGCCCACCCCGAGCAGCGCGAGCTGGTGCGTCCGTACGTCCAGCCGTACCTCGACGCCGTGCCGCGGGTGTGGGCCGAGCGGACCAACGAGAGCGCGCAGGCGATCATCATCGGGCTGTTCCCGCGGCTGCTCGCCGACGCCGCCACCGCCACGACGGTGCGCGGCTGGCTGGAGACGGCGGAGCTGCCCGACGCCGCCCGCCGGCTCGTCGTCGAGGGCCTCGCCGACCTCGACCGCGCGCTGCGCGCCCAGGACCGCGACCGGCAGGCGGGGTGACGGGTTTGGTGCGGGCTTTCATCTACGATGTAGATGTCGGTTCCGACCAAGCTGGGGGATCAAGGACGTGCCACGAGTAGCAGCCCGCGAGTCCGCCGGCGGCACCCAGAGCGTCGAGCGGGCGCTCTCGCTGCTGTCCGCGTTCACCGAGGAGCACCCCGAGCGGCGCATCTCCGAGCTGGTGGCCGCCACCGGGCTGGGCCAGTCGACGGTGTCTCGGCTGGTCGGCGCGCTGGTCAACCTCGGGTACCTGACCCACCACGGGCGCAGCGGCCTGTACGGCATCGGGCCGCGCGTCATCACGCTGGCCGGCATCGGGCTGAACCAGTCGCCGGTGCACCAGCAGTCGCGGCAGCTCGCCCAGAACCTCGCCGCGTCGCTCGGCCTGGGCGTCAACGTCGCCGAACGCCACGACGCCAGCCTGTTCTACCTGTGCCACTTCGAGGGCGCCAACTCACCCCGGCCGTCCACACTGATCGGCCGCGGCGGCCCGCTGCACGCCACCGCCATGGGCAAGGCACTGATCAGCGAGCTGCCGCCGGACGAGCTGCGCACGCTGATCGGCACCGAGTACGCCCGCTACACCCCGCACACCATCACGTCGTACGACCAGCTGACGGCGGCACTGCAGGAGGTGCGCTCGCGCGGCTACGCCACCGAGCTCGAGGAGCTGGCCTTCGGCCGGGCCTGCGTGGCCGCGCCGATCCGCGACCGGTCCGGCCGGATCATCGCCGCGCTGTCGGTGTCCGGGCCGCTGTCGGCGATGAACCTCCCGGCCCGGCAGGACGAGCTGGCGATGATCGCCATCGAGCACGCCGACCAGATCTCGTCCAACCTCGGCTACCACGCCACAGTGACGGCGCTTCCCGGCTGACGGGCGTCCGGACCAGCACATGTCAGTCGACGCTCGTCGACATCCCCCTGCTGCGTTGGCCCGTCCCCTGCCAGGAGGAGCGGCGACGGCTCCAGGGGCGTCGGCCGCGTTTGCGTGTGAGTTTGCTGTCGTCGGGCGTCCACTTGGTGAGATTCGCCGTGATTCGGGAGCCATCACAAGGATTACCCCAGCGTCAACACCCCTGCAGGCATGTTGATGCTCACGTAATCCTCGTGATGTAGGCGATCGCCGATGATCATCGCTGTCCACAGCCCGGCAAAGTAGGGCGAAACGGGCACGGCCATGGCGCGCCTGTCCGCGCATGCCGGCGGCGAACTCGAATTACCCGAGCTTGCGCCAGGGCTGGGGCCGCGCATCCGCCGCCGTGGCCGGCGCGGAGTGCACCGGCCGACCGAAGGCTCTCAGCACCGGCGGCAGCACGGCCGCGCCGACCGACCGTGCCCGACCCACAGTTGATCTTGGAGTTGTTCGGCAATCGCCGGGCGAAATGTCCGGTAGATACCCGAGCAACTCCAAGATCAACGGGGGCGGGGAGTCACGGGAGGGCGGCGCGGACCGCGGGGACGACCTGCTCGGCGAACGTGCGCAGCTGTGACGGCGGGCCGCCGAAGACGAGGACGTCGGCGCGGTGCTCGGCCGCCAGGACCGTCAGCTCGTCGATCCACTGCGACACCGGACCGGCCAGGTAGCCCTCGGACACGCCGTCGGTGATGGTGCCGCCGACGTTGAACACCCGCCGGACGGCGGCGGGGTCGCGGCCGGCCGCGACGGCGCCGCCGTCGACCCGCTCGTTGAGCTCCGGCAGCCGCCGCAGCACGTCGGCGTTGACCGACGGGACCCAGCCGTCGGCCAGACGGCCGGTCAGCGCCAGCGCTCGCGGCCCGTAGGCGCCGACCCAGATGCCGAGGTCATGAGCCGGTAGCGGACCGGAGTGCACGCCCCGCAGGTGGTAGTGCTCGCCCTCGAACCGCAGCCCGCGGTCGCCGCTCCACAGCCGGCGGATCACCTCGATCGCCTCGCCGAGCGCCGCCAGCGCCTGCCCCGGCGTCCGGCGCTGCCCGCCGTAGCCCTCGATCGCGTCCCAGAACGCGCCCGCGCCGAGGCCCAGCTCGAACCGTCCGCCGGACAGCACGTCCAGCGACGCCGCCGTCTTGGCCAGGACGCCGGGCGGGCGCAGCGGCAGGCAGGCGACGTCGGGGAACACCCGCAGCGTCGACGTGGCCGCCAGGATCGCGCCGGACAGCGCGATGGTGTCGACGAACCGGCGCTGGTAGGGGTGGTCCTGGATGCCGACGTACTCCAGGCCCAGGGCCTCGGCGGAGCGGGCGGTCTCGAGCAGCGGGTCGGCCGCGTTCGGGACCAGGAAGTAGCCGAAGCTCACCACAGCGGCGGCCTCCGGTCGCGCCACGGCCGGGCCCGTTCGAGCTGGGCGGCCAGCGACAGCAGCGTCTCCTCCGCACCGTGGCGCCCGCCCAGCATGACGCCCACCGGCAGGCTCACGCCGTCGACGTCGGCGGTCTCGAGCGGCAGGCTGATAGCCGGCCAGCCGGTGAGGTTCCAGACACTGGTCCACGGGGTGAACGCCATCTGCCGGGCGAAGTCGCCGGCCGGGTCGGCGTCGTCGCGCTGGGAGCCGACCGGCGCCGGCAGCTGGGCCAGCGTCGGGCTGAGGACGACGTCGTACGCCGCCCAGGTGGCGGCCGTCTCGTGCGTCGTCGTCTGGATCAGTCCGAGCGCCGAGGCGTACTCGAGGCCGCTGACCGAGCGGCCCTTCTCGCGCAGCCAGCGGGTCAGCGGCAGCAGCAGGTGCTCGTGCTCGGGCGGCACCGGCGCGCTCAGCGCGAGCACCGACCAGATCGACTCGAAGGAGTCCCAGCGCTCGGCCGCGAACGGGACCGGCGCGGGCTCGACCTGGTGGCCGAGCTCCTCCAGCAGGCGCGCGGTGCGGACGGCCGCGGTCAGGCACGCCTCGTCGACGGGCGCGCCGTCGACGATGACCGGCTCGGTGAGCAGGCCGACGCGCAGCCGGCCGGGCTCGCGCTCGCAGGCGTCCAGGAACGTGGTCTGCGGCGGGGCGAGCACGTAGAGGTCGCCCGGCCACTGGTGCGACAGCACGTCCAGCAGCGCCGCGGTGTCGCGCACGTCGCGGGTGAGCACGCCGTTGATCGCCAGGCCGGCGCCCTCGGGGCGGTACGGGCCCGGGCTGACGCGGCCGCGGGTGGGCTTGAGACCGACCAGCCCGCAGGCGCTGGCGGGGATGCGGATCGAGCCGCCGCCGTCGCTGCCGTGCGCGACCGGCGCGATGCCCGCCGCGACCGCCGCCGCGGACCCGCCGCTGGACCCGCCGGCCGACCGGGAGGTGTCCCACGGCGTGCGGGCCGGCGGCGCGATGTCGGGCTCGGTGTACGGCGGCAGGCCGAACTCGGGCGTGTTCGTCTTGCCGATCATCAGCGTGCCGGCCCGCCGCAGCAGGGTGACGACGCCGTCGTCGGCGGGCGCCACGAAGTCGCCGAGCGCCGCGCTGCCGGACCGGAACGGCACGCCGGCCACCATCGCGAGGTCCTTGACCGGGCACGGGACGCCCAGGAACGGCGGCAGCTCGTCGTCGGACCTGGCCTGCTGCAGCAGCGTCTTGGCCTCGGCCGCCTGCTCACGCGCGAGGTCGGGGGTCTGAGTGACGAAAGCACCGATGGACGGGTCGAGCCGGTCGGCCCGCTCCAGGGTGTGCTCCACCACCTCCGACGGCGACACCTCGCGCTTGCGCACCGCCGTGGCCAGCTCCAGCCCCGTCAGCTCATGGATCTGAGTCCGAGTCACGTCATCGACCCTACGCGCCGGTGGATCACCATGGAGCGAGGACAGAACGGGCCGCGCCACCGGCAACCGTCCGTTCGGGGCCGTGCTCGTCGACGACGACGGCGAGATCGTCGCGCGCGACCGGAACCGCGTGGTCGAGCGGACCTCACGCTGGACGGGCTGGGCCTGTGCACGAACGCCGCCGGCTGGAGCGGTGGAGCTGATCCGCCCTCGGGTGTCACAGGCGCCGCCTATTGTGACTTTCACACTTGCGCAGCTGTCACGACGGCGGCTGTAATCGATGATCACGAGGTTCATCGGAGGCGGCGATGAGCGACCGAGCGGCAGGCCCGCGCCCCGGCGGCGCCTCCGGCGTGCGCCCGGACGGCGCGTCCCACGTCCGTCCCACCGGGCCGCCCGGCGGCTTCGAAGACCCCGATCCGCCGCCGGCCACCGGGCTGCGGCAGCGCTGGTCGGGGCCGTCGAGCACCACCACGCCGCGGCCGCTGCGGCACCGCCGCACCGCCGACCTCTCCACGCTGGCGTCGCTGGTGCTGGCGCTGCCGTGGTTCCTGTTCAGCCTGACGGTGGTCGGCATGGCGGGGCTCGGCATCGGCGCGCTCGTCGGCAACACCACCGTCGTGCCGATCCTCTGCATGGTGTTGTGGCTGCTCAGCGGCGTGCTCATCTTCTACCGCCCGGTCGAGGTCGGGGTCGCCCGGTTCTTCCTGCGCGCCCGCCGGCCCACGCCCAGCGAGCGCGACCGGCTCGAGCACGCCTGGCACGAGGTCACCCGCGCCGCCGGCCGCGACGGCGCCAGGTACCAGCTGTTCATCGAGGACAGCGACGCCCTGAACGCCTACGCCGCGTCCGGGCACATCGTCACCGTCACGCGCAAGACGCTCGACGCGATGCCGCACCACCACCTGGCCGCCGTGCTGGCGCACGAGCTCGGCCACCACCTCGGCGGGCACCCGTGGAGCAACCTGCTGGCCTACTGGTACTCCGTGCCGGCGCGGCTGCTCACCCGGGTGCTCCGGCTGGTGCTGCGGCTGGTCGTCGCGCTGTTCTCGACGGTGTTCGCGGTGGTCGCCCGCATGCCGGCGCTGGCGTCGTTCATCGCCAAGGTCATCACCTGGTCGCTCATCCTGTTCGTGGTGTTCTTCGTGACGGTGCTCATGGCCACGGCGGTGCAGTCGGGCCAGACGTGGGCGCCGCCGGCGGTCGCGCTCATCGTGCTGACGCCGCTGATCCTGCCCTGGCTGGCCCGGCGCAGCGAATACCGCGCCGACCGCATCGCCGCCAACCTCGGCTACGGGCACGCCCTCATCGAGGTGTTCGAAGACTGGCTGCGTCAGGGCATGGACGACGACCGCCGCAACTTCGTGCTGCGGGCCCGGCTGTTCAGCACCCACCCCGCGCTGGCGGCGCGCATCAAGCGGCTCGACGCCTACCTGCGGAAGAACGTGTAGGAGAACCATGCCGATCCGACGACGCCGCCGTGGCGCGACCCCGTGGGACGTCCTGCGTGCCGCCCATCCCGACGCCGCCGTGGCGATGGACCGGCTGGTCCAGGACGGCCGGCTCTCCGACGTCGACACCGCCCGCATCACCGGGGCCCTGCACACCCGTGCCGAGGACCCCACGGCGCTGGCCCAGCTGGCCGACGAGATCGTCCGCTACGGCCCGGCGGCGCTGGCCCACCCGTCGGCGCTGCACGACCTGCCGGTGCCGCGGCTGGCCCGGCACAACCTCGCGCTGGGGCAGGTCCGGCTCGGCCGCACCGTCCAAGACCCGCACGCCGACACCGTCATGACCCAGGACTTCGGCATCGACCACGACGTCCTGCGTACGTCGCTGCTGGTCATCGGGCCGCCGGGGTCGGGCAAGACGCGCGGGTTCGCGCTGCCCATCGTCGAGCACCTGTCGCTGTCGGCGCTGGCCGGGCAGGCCAGCGTCGTGGTCGTCGACCCCAAGGGCGACGACTTCGCGCACCAGGGCTGGTTCGACGTCACCATCGACCCGCTCAACCCGACCACCGGGTTCGACCTCTACGGCGGCACCAACCACCCCGACACCGCGGCCGACCGGCTGGCCAGCGCCATGCTGCCGCCGTACGTCACCGACGACATGGCCTACTTCATGGACGGCTCGCGCAACGCGCTGTACGCGTGCCTCGCCCCGTTCCACCTGGCGTTCGGGCGGTGGCCGAAGATCCGCGAGATGCTGGCGCTGCTGCGCTCCGAGCAGGGCATGACCGACCAGGTGAAGGCGAACCTGCGCGGCCCCGACGGCAAGGAGGCCAAGGCGCTGCTCGACAGCCGCCGCGACCAGCTGACCCGCAACGCCGACCCGGCCGCGTCGCTGGTCGAGCGGTTCCAGCTGCTGGCCCGGCCGCGGCTGATGGAGCTGTTCGACCGCGAGAACACCTTCCGCATGCACGACATCAACAAGCCGCTGCGCGTGCGGGTGTCGCTGCCCGAGGCCGAGTTCCCCGACGCCACCCGCATCCTGGCCCGGCTGGTGGTGTCGCAGTTCGTGCAGGTCACGTCGGCGCCCGACACCAACCGCGGCATCTTCAAGGCCCTCGCCATCGACGAAGCCGGCCGCTTCGTCGACGACTACGTCGCGCGCGGCGTGCAGAAGCTGCGGTCCAACAACGCCGGGCTCATCCTGCTGGCCCAGACCATCAGCGACTTCCCGGTCCAGGTCCGCGCGACGGTGTTCGGCTCGGTCGGCTGCAAGGCGGTGTTCGGCGGCATCGACCCCGTCGACGCCAAGGTGTTCTCCGACTGGTTCGGCGACCACTGGGTGTCCGAGATCAGCTACAGCCAGGGCGAGGCGACCGGCCTGGCCCGCACCACCGGCAGTTCCCGCGACAGCCGCGGCGGCTGGAACCGCTCCGACGGCGAGACCCGCAACTGGGGCGTCACCAAGGGCACCAACCTGCGCCGGGTCGAACGCCCGCGATGGACGGTGTCCGACATCGTCACCCGCATCCCGGCCGGCCACTGCGTCGTCGCCCTCTCCCGCTCCGACGGCACCCGCACCGGCCCGACGCTGATCAACCTGCGCGCCTGACGGGCACTCGTGACGCCTCGCGAAACGCGGTGAAGTCTCGGCACGTGGACAACCGCGCCGCCCGTCCCGGCGACCTCGATAGCCGCGACCGTCCTCGATGGCGAGAATCGTCCTCGTGCCACGCAGAGGACGGTTGCCGACATCGAAGTCGACTCCCGGCATCGAAGACCGCCGACGCCGACCCCGGAAGACGGCGCCATCGCTGCCGCCCGCCAAGACGTCGGATACCCGCGAAACCGACGGACCGAGCCCGGATCGACCCGGCATACGTCACTGTCGCGAGTATCCGGCGGCTTCCCGAGCACGAGCCGCCGGCGTCGTCAAGGACTGTCCAAGAAACGAGGCGTCAGAGCACCTCGTTTCTTGGATGATCATGAGCGTGGGCGTGAGCCGGCGGCCACGCGGCGCAGTACCGGCAGGGCTGCCTCGGCCAGGCGGGCGCGGCCGGCGTCGGTGAGGTGCAGGTGGTCGCCGGAGTCGTACTCCGGGCGCAGCCGCGACGGGGCGGCCGGGTCACGCAGTGCCGCGTCGAAGTCGGCGACGGCGTCGGCGGCGGCAGCGGAGCGCAGGTGGGCGTTGGCCGCCCGCCGGATCGCCTCCCGCCCAGGCGTCCACTCCGCCGCGCCGCCGAACGGCGTCATGGTGGCGGCGACAACGGCGGACCCCGCCGGCGGGCACCGTCACCGACGACGCGCCGCCGAACCGGACCGCCCGCGACGAGACGCCCGCACCGGCCACGCTCACCCGCCCGAGCACCACCGGCGCCGCCCCGAACACGTTCGACAGCCGCACTCTCAGGCCCTTGCCGCCGACGTGCGGATGGACGGTCACGTCCGCCAGCCGGACGTCCTCGAGCAGCGCCGTCGCTGCCGTCCACACACCCACCGTCACGCGCGGCCCGCTTTCCGGCTATAGTTCGACCCGTGATCGTGGTTCGTCGGTATCCGTATTTTGCGCAGGCTCCGGGTGGAGCCGGGCGCGTCATGCGCTGACCGCCGACCCACCCGGAGCCAGCTGGGCAGAGACGTCCCGTCTCTGCCCTTCGTCATGAGACGGGCCGGCTCGCAGGGCATCCGACGGGGCGTCCCGCTCGTTGCAGAGGAGACGTTGCACCCATGCCCGAACCCCAGTCCCCCACCGGCGACCTGCGCGTCACCGGCTTCCAGCCGCTCGTCCCGCCGTCCGAGATGCTCGCCGAGCTGCAAATGGACGAGGAGCACGCCGCCCTGGTGCGCTCGAGCCGGGCGGAGGTCCGCCGCATCATGGCCGGCGACGACGACCGCCTGCTGGTGGTGGTGGGCCCGTGTTCCGTGCACGACCCGGTGGCGGCGCTCGACTACGCCCGGCGGCTGAAGCCGGTGGCCGACGCGCTGCGCGACGACCTCGCCGTCGTCATGCGGGTGTACTTCGAGAAGCCGCGGACGACGGTGGGCTGGAAGGGCCTGATCAACGACCCCGGCCTGGACGGGACGTTCGACGTGCAGCGCGGCCTGCGCATCGCCCGCGAGCTGCTGTTCGAGGTGCTCGGCGAGGGCCTGCCCGTGGGCTGCGAGTTCCTCGAGCCGATCAGCCCGCAGTACATCGCCGACACCGTCTCGTGGGGCGCCATCGGGGCGCGCACGCCGGAGAGCCAGGTGCACCGCCAGCTCGCGTCCGGCCTGTCCATGCCGGTCGGTTTCAAGAACGCCACCAGCGGCGACGTCCAGGCGGCCATCGACGGCTGCACGGCCGCCTCGCACGGGCACGTCTTCTTCGGCGTCGACCACGACGGCCGCGCGGCCGCCGTCAGCACCGCCGGCAACCCCGACTGCCACGTCATCCTGCGCGGCGGCAGCGCCGGCCCCAACTACGGGCCGGAACACGTCCGCGACGCGCTCGCGCTGCTGCACAAGGCGCAGCTGCCGGAGCGTCTGGTCATCGACGCCAGCCACGGCAACAGCGGTAAGGACCACGAGCGCCAGGCCGTCGTCGCCGGCGAGATCGCCGGGCAGGTCGCGTCCGGCCAGCGCGGCATCGCCGGCGTGATGCTGGAGAGCTTCCTGGTGGCCGGGCGGCAGGACATCGGCAGCACGCCGCTGGTCTACGGCCAGAGCGTCACCGACGCGTGCATGAGCTGGGAGACGACGGAGGGCCTGCTCGGCGACCTGGCCGCGGCGGTCCGGGCCCGGCGGACGGTGGCGAGCTGAGCGACCGCGCCGGGTCACGGGGCGAGCCCGCGCTGGACGGTGAGGGTGGCCAGCAGCGCGGGCAGGGCGGGGAAGAACAGCGGGACGGCGGCCGGCGTCGTGAGCCAGCCGCCGACCGCCAGCACCACGACCAGCCCGGCCACGGCCACCGTCGCCAGCGGCCGCCGCCACGCCACCTCGACCGTGACCTGCCACGACCGCACCGCCGGCAGGTCCACGTGCGCCACGACGGCGGGCAGCTGCAGCAGCGTCGCGAGGTACCCGGCCGCGAGCACGGCCATCGCCCACACCAGCGGCGTCGACCGGGACAGCAGCAGGTAGAACACCACCACCCAGACGGTCAGGATCGGCACGCCCAGCACGAGCTGCGACGAGCGCAACGACGACCGCCAGACGGCCCAGAAGTCGCGCCACAGCCGCGGCGACCGGCCGAGCACGTACGCCCGCAGCACGGCGTACAGCGCGGCCGTGGCCGGGGCCAGGCCGAACAGCACCAGACCGGCCAGCACGCCGAGGAGCCAGAGCAGGTTGAGGACGGCCAGCCGCACGGGCCAGTCCAGGTACGCGTAGAGCCGGCCGAACCGTCCGCCGACCTCGATCTCCGCCATGGTCCTCCCGAGCGTCACAGCCCCAACGCCGTCAGGATGTCATCCAGCAGCGCGCGGCCGCCCGAGTCCAGCGTCTTGGCCGGCAGCCGGACGGTCGTGTGCTCGATGATGCCGCGCCGCACCAGCACCTCCTTGTGCACCGCCCACGCGATGCCCTGCTGCAGGCCGTGCACGATCAGCGGCAGCAACCGAGCGAACGCCTCCCGGGCCTGCGCCCGCCGCCCGGCGTTCCAGTCGGCCAGGATCGGCCCGAGCAGGTCGGGGAACTCGCAGGCCGGCATGGTGCCGATCGAGCCGCGCGCGTACTCGTCCAGCACGAACTGCGCGTTCTGCCCGCCCAGCACGGCGAACCCGCCGTCCTCGTCGGCGACGGCGTCGGCGACGGCGCCGACCTTGGGCACCGTCGGCGGCGCCTCGACCTTGACCGAGGTGACGCCGTCGAGCTTGCTCAGCTCGACGATCAGCGCCGGCGACATCGCGACGCCGGTGACGCCGGGCGCGTCCTGCACCATGACCTCGGTGCCGGTGGCGACGGCGAACTCGCCGAGGCGGCCGTAGAACTCGACCAGCTGGTCCGGGCCCGGCTTGACCATGAACGGCGGCAGCACCATGAGCGCGTCGGCGCCGCCGGACGCCGCCTCGCGGGCCTGCTCGAGCGCCGTCACCGACGACGTCCCGTTCACCCCGGCGACCACTGGAACGGCGGTCCCGACGACGGCGCGCACGTCGCCGAGGATCTGCTGGCGCTCCTCCAGCGTCAGCGCGAACCCCTCGCTGGCCATCCCGAACACGGCGACGCCGTCGACACCGGAGGCCAGCTGGAACTCGACCAGCCGGCGCAGGCCCGGCCGGTCCAGGGCGCCGTCGGGCAGGAAGGGGGTGGCCAGGATGGGGACCAGGCCGTGGACGGTGTGGCTCATACGGTTCGACTCTCCTCGGCGATCTTGCGGACGGCTTCCTCGTCGAC
The DNA here is from genome assembly GCF_003579925.1 of Jiangella rhizosphaerae. GTDB lineage: Bacteria > Actinomycetota > Actinomycetes > Jiangellales > Jiangellaceae > Jiangella > Jiangella rhizosphaerae. The sequence goes on from NZ_QUAL01000044.1 coordinate 23,705, forward strand.
GTCGACCCCGAGGCCGGGGCCGGTGGGCAGCGGGATGCGGGCCGGGCCGGCGGCGATCGGCGCGCGCAGGATCCGCTGCCCGACGTCGGTGGACAGGGGCTGGTACTCGAACACCTCCAGCAGCTCCACGGCCGCGGCGACGTGCAGCCCGGCGGCCAGCGCCACGGCGAGGCCGGTGGAGTGGTGCGGCGCGACCGGCACGTGCCGGGCCGCGGCCAGCTCGGCGATCACCATGGCCTCGGTGATGCCGGTGCGGCCGACGTCGGGCTGGGCGACGGCCATGGCGCCGGCCTCGAGCCACTGCCGGAACTCGTACCGGTGGCGCAGCGACTCGCCGGCGGCGATCGGCACGGGCGACCGCCCGGCGAGTTCGGCGTGCCCGGCGACGTCCTCCGGCGCGAGCGGCGCCTCGAGGAACCAGCCGGACCGCTCGGCCAGGCCCTCGGCCAGCCGCAGCGCCTCGGTGAGCGAGTAGGCCCAGTGCGCGTCGACGGCCACCCGCAGCGCCGGCGCGGCGCTGCGGACCGCGTCGACGGTGGCGAGGTCGGCCTCGACGCCGTACCCGAGGTGCAGCTTCACCGCGCTGGCGCCGCGGTTCGCCCAGTCGCGGGCCAGCCAGGCCCGGGCGGCGTCGGACGGCCGCGGCAGCCCGGACACGTAGGCCGGCAGCTCCGTGCGGAACGCCCCGCCGAGCAGGTCGGCGACGGGCCGCCCGGCCAGCCGGCCGGCGAGGTCCCACAGGGCGATGTCGACGGCGGCCAGCGCGTCGGCCTGATGCCCGGCGAGGTGGCCGCGCTCGCGCATGAGGTCGCGCAGCCGCGACCACGCCGGGCGCGGCCGCGTCGCGTCCATGCCGCGCAGCACCGGCGCGAGCAGCAGGTCGACGATCGAGCCGGGCACCTCCGGCGCCACCGGTGCCAGCGCCTCGCCCCAGCCGGCGGTGCCGTCGTCGGCCGTCACTTTGACCAGCAGTGTCTCGAACCGGTCGGAGTACAGGCTGCGCCATGGCTCGCGCACGGTGTAGCCCGGGCCGATCGCGCTGCCGTCGCGGAGCGCCCCGAGGTACGCGTCGTCGGCGGCGACCTTCAGGATGAAGGTCTCGACATCACGAATCAACATCGCGCATCCGGAGAGGGCTTGACTTGATGCAACATATGCGTAACTCTCCCACATAGTGCACGCAACCTTCAATATCAGGAGCGACGGTGGCATCGGAGCAGAGCACGAACCAGAGCGTCGAGAAGGCGGCGAGCGTCCTCGCGGCCTTCCTCGACGGCCGTGCGCTGCGGGTCTCCGACGTCGCCAAGTACGCCGGCCTGGGTCAGTCGACGGCGTCGCGCCTGCTGGCGACGCTGGAGTCGCTCGAGTACGTGGAGCGCGACCCGGCCAGCAACCTTTATCGCCTCGGCCCGGCCCTGCTCACGCTGGCCGGCGTGGCGATCAACCAGCACCCGGTGCACCGCGAGGCCCGGCAGGCCGCGCAACTGCTGGCCGGGTCGCTGGGCCTGGGGGTGAACGTCGCGGTCCGGCACGGCTCGTCGCTGTTCTACCTGTGCAACTTCGAGGGCCGGCTGGCGCCGAAGTCGTTCACCCTGATGGGCCAGCGCAACCCGCTGCACGCCACGGGCATCGGCAAGTGCCTGTTGCTGGCGCTCACGCCGGCCGAGCGCCGTGAGCTCCTCCCCGACCTGCACCGCTACACGCCACGGACGATCTGCGACCACGACGAGCTCGACGCCGCGCTCGACCTGGCCGCCCACCGCGGCTACGCGACCGAGGTCGAGGAACTGGCGCTGGGACGCTCCTGCGTCGCGGCCCCGATCCTCGACCAGTCCGGCAGCATCGTCGCCGCACTGTCCATCTCCGGCCCGCTCTCCGCGCTGGGTCTCGCCGACGGCGAGCCCGAGCTGGCCAGCACCGTCATCGAAGTGGCCGACTCCATCAGCGTCGGCCTCGGCTACCTCGGTCCCCGGCACGCGCCGGCGTCGCAGTACCACCCCTAACGTTCACCGACAAAGGAGTCCGCGAGAACCATGTCCCGCACACGACGCACGCTGCGTTGGGCGGCGGCCGTTTCGGCCGTCGCGCTGACGGCCACCGGCTGCAACCTCGTCGGCAGCGGCGAGGACGACAGCGGCAACGACGGCGCCTCCGGCGAGAACGTCACCATCACCGTCGCACTGGTCCCCGACCCGCCCGGCGCGAGCGAGTTCTACCGCGCCCAGTTCGACCAGTTCGAGGAGGACAACCCCGGCATCACGGTCGACATCATCGAGAACCCCACGGACCAGCAGCTCAACGCCGTCGAGCTGATGTTCCAGCAGGGCGACCCGCCCGACGTCTTCCGGGCGCAGGCCGATGGCTTCGACCGGATGTACGAGCGCGGCTGGGTGCACTCGCTGGAGGAGTTCGTCACCGACGAGTTCATCGAGCGGTTCCCCGAGGGCACCATGAACCCGTCCACCTCCGGCCTGCACCGCGACGGCGAGCTGTACACGCTGCCGCTGGTCTCCGGGAAGTGGGACATCCGCGTGCTCGTGTACAACGAGGCCGTACTCCGCGAGAACGGCTACGACGGGCCGCCCGAGACATGGGGCGAGATGGAGGAGATGGCCCGCACCATCACCGCGAACGGCGGCGGGCAGGTCTTCGGCTACGCGCCGACGACCGGCAAGGCCGGTGCCGTCGAGATGCTCGCGCAGGTCGCGGCGCCGTTCTCGGTGGTCAGCGACGGCATCGACTTCCGCACCGGTCAGCCGGCCACCGCGTCGCCGGGCATGGTCGAGGCGGTCGAGCTGCACCGTCGTATGCAGGCCGACGGCGTCATGGTGCCGGGCTGGGAGAGCTGGGACGGCGCCCGGGCGTTCACCGAGTTCGCCGCCGGAACGATCGCCATGTACCCGACGGCGCCGTGGCACATCGCGGAGATCCGCAAGCTGAACCCGGAGATCGAGATGGGCATCGCGCCCCTGCCCGTGCCCGACAGCGGCCGCGTGGCGTACACCCCGACGAAGCAGTCGTTCCAGCCGATCTGGTCGATGTCGTCGGAGACCGAGCACCCGGAGGAGGCGTGGAAGGTCATGGACTTCCTGGCCTCCGAGGACTTCCACCGCGCGTACTACGAGCAGTTCGGCTCGTTCACCGCGCTGGAGGACGCCTGGGCCGACCAGGCGCGCGAGAACGAGGACCAGGCCGCCATCCTCTCCGCGGCCGAGGAGACCATGCGCGTCGTGCCCAACCCGATGCTGCTCAGCCCGGGCGGAGCGGAGATCCTGCGGGCCCGGGCCCAGCGGCCGGAGCTCAAGCACACCGACGCAGCGGTCGACGCGATCATCAACAACAAGCCGTTCCTGCCGATCGCCCAGGCCCTGGACCAGCAGATCCAGGCGTTCCTCGACGAGACGCTCGCCGAGCTGGACGGCACCGCGACGATCGAGGACATCACGTTCCCCGACTGGGATCCGCTCGAGAACTACACCCCGGAGCAGTAAGTCCATGGCTTCGACGTACGCAGCTGCCCGGCGGCCTCGCGCCGCCGGGCGCTGGCGCCGCCACGCGTGGAGCTACGCGTTCCTCGTGCCGGCCGCACTGCTGTTCGGCGGCTTCTCGATCTGGCCGATGATCGCCAGCTGGTGGTACTCGTTCTTCGACTGGGACGGCGTCGGCTCGCCGACTGACTGGGTCGGCCTGGACAACTTCCGCGAGGTCCTCGGCTCCGGCGACTTCTGGGACGCGTTCTGGCACTCGTTCCTGTTCTCGCTCGCCGCCCTGGTCATCGAGCTGCCGCTGGCGCTGGTGCTGGCGATCCTGCTGAACAACGCCCTGCTGCGCGGCCGCAACGTGTACCGGCTGGCGCTGTTCCTGCCGGTCGTCACGACCACCGCGGTGGTGGGCATCGTGTTCGCCATCCTGTTCGACCCCGTGCGCGGCGTGGTCAACACCGCGCTCTCGGACCTGGGACTGATCGACTCCTCGATCAACTTCCTCGGCTCGACGTCGACGGCGTTGCCGACGCTGATCGGCATCGACATCTGGAAGGGCTTCGGCATCACGCTGATCTACTGGCTCGCGGCCCTGCAGACCATCCCGAAGGACATCCACGAGGCGGCGCTGATCGACGGGGCCAGCTCGCGGCAGTCGCTGCGCTTCGTGGTGCTGCCGATGCTGATCCCGCTGGCCATCGTCATCCTGCTGCTGGTCTTCCAGCGCAGCCTCAACACGTTCGACCTGGTGCAGGCGACCACGCAGGGCGGCCCGAACTACGCCACCGACGTGGTGCCGACCTACATCTACCGGTTCGCGTTCGACCCGTTCCTGCAGGCACCGCGGTACGGGTTCGCCTGCGCCGCCGGTGTGGTGTTCGGCGTGATGACGCTGCTGATCACGTTGCTGCAGGCCCCGGTCCTCCGGCGCCAGTACAAGGCGGGAGCGACGACATGAGCACCACCGAACTCGTCCGCGAGACGCCGGCGCCGGTCGCGCCGGCCGGCCCGGACCGGCGCAACCGCTGGTACAAGCTCCGGCCCAAGCTGTGGCACCTGTTCCTCATCCCGTTCTGCCTGCTCTGGGTCTACCCGTTCATCTGGATGGTGTCGGCCGCGTTCAAGTCGCAGAGCGAGATGCTGCTCGGCGGCCTGTCGCTGATCCCGGACGAGTGGACGTTCGAGAACTTCGAGCGGGCCTGGACGACCGCCCGGTTCGGCGACTACACGATCAACACCGTCACGTTCTCGATCACCGTGGTGCTGATCGTGCTGCTCGCGTCGGCCGCGGCGGGTTACGCGCTGTCGCGGCCGGACCTGCCGGGCAGGAAGGTGATCGTCGGCATCCTGATCGCCACCATGTTCATCCCGCACGGGTACACCATCATCCCGGTGTTCCTGCTGGTCAGCGACCTCGGGTTGAACAACGGCCTGCTCGGCGCGGCGCTCGCGCAGGCCGGACCCGCCCTGGTGGTGCCGATCCTGCTGTTCATGGGCTTCTTCGCCGGCATCCCCCGCGACCTGGAGGACGCCGCGCGGGTGGACGGCGCCGGCTACCTGCGCACGTTCTTCCGGGTGATGCTGCCGCTCTCGAAGCCGGTCATCGGCACCGTGACGCTGCTGAACTTCATCACGGCGTGGAACTCGTTCTTCGTCCCGCTGGTGTTCACGCTCGGCAATCCCGACCTCCGCACGCTCGGCGTCGGCATGTACAACTTCTTCGGCCAGGAGGGCACCGACTGGACGGGGATGGCGGCCGCCGCGTGCATCAGCACCATCCCGATCGTCGTCGTCTTCCTCTTCCTGCAGCGCACGTTCGTCGAAGGAATCGCCGGCGCGGTCAAGAACTGACCTCTCACCCCGCACCCGACCCCATGTGACCCCCGCACGAAAGGTCTGGCACATGCACGAGGTACCCCTGGCGTCAGCCTGCCCGAATCCGGGCATGTCCCGTCGCACCGCGATCCGGCTGCTGCTCGGCGCGGCCGTCCTGCCACCCGTGGTCAACGCGTTCGGGCTCCCGGTGGCCGCGGCCACCACCCCGGCCGCGGACGGCCAGCCGCCGCTCCCGGACGCGCTGCGCCGGCTCCCGATGCCCAACCTGGTCACCGAGCCGGCGGCGACGATCACCGGCGACCGGCACCGGGTGAGCTTCCACCGCGCCGGCTGGGACGGCGGACACACCTACGTGCGCGAGGTGGAGGTCCGCACCCCCGACGGCGGCTGGCTGCGCGTCACCGACCCCGGCGCCCGCTTCGACGAGCAGTGGATCGTCCTGACCGGCGACGACGGCAACCCCACCGACTACTACACGTCGATGACGCCGAACTGGGTGGCGTTCGACTCGCTCGCCCAGATCGACGCGCACACCGTCGAGCTGCGCAGCACCCCGCCCGGCGGCTACGACCTCACCGTCCGCTGGTCGCTGGCCGGCGCCAACCCGGAACTGCAGTGGACGCTCACCGCGGGCGCCGCCGGCCACTACGTCGTCGGCTACCAGTCCGTCGACGCGGTAACCCCCGACGACGTCGACGAGGTGCTGTGCGGGTCGCGGCAGCACGCCCGGGTCATCGAGGGCGCGCAGGCGCTCGGCGCGTGGGAGCTGTTCGCGCCGATGTCGCTGACCCAGCGGCGCATCGGCGATCACGACGTCACCCTCGGCGTCTACACGCCCGGCGAGGTGCTGCTGTTCGAGCACGAGCGGGAGCTGGGGCCGGACGGCCAGCCGTTCGGCATGAGCCTGCGCAACGACGAGCGCAACGTGCAGCCGGTGGTCTTCGCGCCGCAGGCCGGCCGCCGCTCGCCGCTGGCCGCCGGCGAGAGTCGCGGCTACGCGTTCGGCCTGTACGCCGCGGCCGGCACCATGTACGACGCCTACAGCGACCTCGTCCGCCACGAGTACGACTACGCGCCCTACCGGCGCAATGTCTACGACACCTCGCTCACCGACACCATCCACAACCTCATCGACCTGATCATGGTCGAGCCCGAGGGTGACGACAGCGAGTCGTTCGTGCCGTCGTTCAGCGGCTGGTGGAACCGGGCCAAGGGGTTCGTCGACATCGAGAACGACCAGGCGGTGCGCACCCCGATCGCCGGCGTCCTGCTGTCCGCGTACTACCTGACCGGCCATGACGGGCTGTACGAGCGCCGGGCCCGCCCGCTGATCGAGTACCACCTGTCGCGGGCCGGCCACGGCAGCACGCCGGTGCCGGGCGCCTCCGTCTACGGCGACCCCAACCTGTACCGCATCGGCCGCATCCCCGGCGACGCCTCCACGCTGGTGCCGCTGTACGAGCAGACCCGCGGTCAGAACGCCGGCATCCATCGGCTGGCCCGCGACGTGGTCGAGCAGCGCCCCTCGCGCGACGCCCGGACTCCGGTGAGTACCCCGCTGCAGGCCTACGTGCTCACCGGCAACGAGGCGTACCTGGCCGAGGCCAAGGCCGAGGCGCGCCGGTACATCCGCGACCTCATCATGCGGCCGTACACCACCAACCAGGCGGAGAACGGCTTCGGCTACAACTACGTCAAGGGCTGGACCGAGCTGCTGGTGCTGTTCGAGCTCACCGGCGAGCAGGAGTTCCTCGACGGCGCGTACCGCGAGGCGCAGCGTTACGTCACGCTCATGCAGGTGCGGCCGGTGCCGGACACCACCGTGACGGTGCCGAACCAGCCGTTCATCGACGCCCAGATCGACCGCTGGAACACCCCGCTGCTGCCGGAGTACCCGGAGACGACGGTGAAGAGCGAAGAGGTCCCGGCCTGGATGCCGTCGACCAACGGCGTCACGTTCGAGCAGCTGTCCACGTTCAAGATCGCCGCGGGCCGGGTGAACCCCGGTGGCGGCTTCACCTGGATCCCGGCGTGGGCGGCGTTCTTCCTGCGGCTGGCCCGCCACACCGGCGACGACCTGTTCCGCGACGTGGCGCACAACCTGGTGGTCGGCCGGTTCACCAACTACCCCGGGTACTACAACCGGCAGTTCATCGTCGACCAGATGAAGCCGGACTTCCCGTACCAGGGCCCGCCCGGGTCGAGCACCATCTACTTCCACCACATCCCCGGCCAGCTGGGCCTGGCGCTGGACTACCTGGTCACCGAGCACATGACCCGGTCCGGCGGCGAGATCGACTTCCCGCGCCAGTTCGAGACGAACTACGTGTTCTTCAAGTACTCGACCTACGGCCACGCGCCCGGGACGTTCTACGGCGAGGACGGCGTCTGGCCCTACTTCCCGAAGGGCATCGTCGAAGTCGACAACCCGCAGGTGAACTGGCTGACGGCGGTCGGCAACGGCAGCCTGTACATCAGCCTCACCAACGAGAGCGACACCGAGGAGCGGGTGACCGTCGACGTCGCCACGCCGGTCACCGGGCTGGCGCGGCGCGACGCGAACCGGGTCGAGGTGCTGGGCGCCAGCGCGCGCGTCCGGGCGTCCCGTGCGCTGCGCGGCGGGCAGCTGACGGCGACGGTGCCGGCCAAGGGCCACGCCGCGCTCGTGGTCCGCGGCGTCGACATCGACGTGCCGTGGCACTGGACCTCCGACGCCGCCGACCGGTCGCCGGACAGCCACCACGACGCGTTCCTCGACCCCGCCGCCGAGACCGGCCTGGTCCGCGCGGTGCTGCTGGTCCGGCCGGACCGGTCCGGGTACGACGCGTACGTGCAGGTCGACGTCGAGTCGCCGCAGCCGCAGCTGTTCTACGCCGTCGGCGACGGCGCGGAGCAGCAGGCGCCGGCCAAGGTGTTCCCGTACGAGTGGACCGTCCCCGTCGACGGCCTCACCACGCCGTTCACGTACCGGGTCGTCGCCGGTGCGGCGGCGACGCAGCCCCACACGCTGCGGCTGCCGGCGTCGGTCACCGGCGTCGTCCCGGCCGGGCAGGCCGCGAACGGTGAGCTGTCGGCGTCGCCGGACACCACGCCGGGCGACACCGTCCGGGTCCGGGCACGGGTCCGCGCGGGCGCCGCGGAGCTCTCCGGCGCCGCCGTGGCGCTGACCGTGCCGGACGGCTGGACGGCGCAGCCGGTGGGCGAGGTGCCCGCGACGGTGCCGGCCGGCGGGACGGCGGACTGGACGTTCGACGTCACCGCGCCGTCCGACGCGACCGGCGGCGTCGAGCTGGCCGGGACGGCGAGCTGGACCGGCGGGAGCGTCGCGCTCGCCCCGGCGGCTGTCGAGGTGCTGGCGCCGCTGAAGCTGCCGGCGCTGACCGCGACGCCGGCCGAGCTGGCCGCGGCGGGCGACGCGTTCCAGCTGACCGCCGCCGTGCTGAACGTCGGGCCGCTGCCCCGCTCGGGGACGCTGCGGGTCAGCCTGCCGGCGGGGTGGACGGCCGACGCCACCGAGATCGCGTTCGACGTGCCGGGGCGCGAGGAGCGCGAGTACACCGTCACCGTGACCTCCGCCGCCGACGCCGCCCCCGGCAGCGCGCACCGCGTCGCCGTCGCGGCCGACGGGGCCGGCGAGCGGGCCGTCACCGTCCGGCTGGCCGGCACGGACATCATCGTCGACGACGCGCACCCCTGGCCGCGCTACGTCGAGACCGGCTGGTGGCTGCCCAGCGGCCTCACCGGCTGGAACCGCACGCCCTCGCGCTACAGCGAGGAGAACCGGCTCGGCGGCACCGCCACCTGGCGGCCGGAGCTGCCCGCCGACGGCAGCTACGACGTCGCCGTCTGGTACCCGAGCAACGCCGACACGACACGCGCGGCGGTCTACATCGTCCACCACGCCGACGGCGACAGCGAGTTCGTCGTCGACCAGCAGCAGGACGCCAACAGCTGGCGGCCGCTGGGCCGGTTCCGGTTCACCGCCGGCACCGAGGGCTACGTGCGGGCCGAGGTGCGCAACCCCGGCTTCCTCCGGGCCGACGCGGTGCGGTTCCAGCCGGTCGACGCGGCCGCGCTGCTGCCGGTGCTGTCGGAGGTGGCCGCCGCGGACGTCGCCGGGCCGGGCGGGACGACGACGCTGACGGCGACCCTGACGGCTCGCGACGGCACGCCCGTGAGCGGCACCGCGACCGTGGCGGCACCGGCCGGCTGGACCGTCGCGCCGGCCTCCGTGGACGTCGACCTCGCCGGCGGCGCCTCGATGCCGCTGGAGTTCCAGCTGACGGCGCCGGCCGACGCCGTGGCGGGCATGCTGCACGAGGTCATGCTGTCGGCCGCCGGTGCGGAGACGGCGCTGGCCGTGGCCGTCGGGACGCCGGACCCCTCCGCCGTCGTCGTCGTGGACGACGAGGACCCGGGCTACGCGGAGTCCGGCGCGTGGAGCGCCAGCAGCCTGCTCGGTCACGACGGCAGCCGGTCCCGGTTCACCGGCGGCGCCACCGGCGCCGTCGCGACCTGGACTCCCGCGCTCGCCGCGGCGGGGCGCTACCGGGTCAGCGTCTGGTACCCGACGAACGCGACGACCACGACGGCCGCCAGCTACACCGTCGTGACCGCCGGCGATGCGCTCACCGTCGTCGTCGACCAGACTGTCGGCGCGGGCGCCTGGCGGCAGCTCGGCATCGTCGACCTGGACCCCGCGACCGCGGCGGTCCGGCTGGCCTCCGTCGCGGCCGGCCACCATCGTGCCGACGCGGCCCGGTTCGAGCCCGTCGTGCCCGCGCAGTGAGATCGGAGAACAGGTGAAGAGCATGGTGATCGCGGCGGTCGAGGCGTTCCCGCTCCGGCTGGCGCTGGACGGCACGCCCGACCGCGGCGGCCCCGACTACCAGGCGCCGCACCAGCGGCCGACCATCTACTCGCCCAGCCGCGAGACGGTGTTCGTCCGCATCGAGACGACCGACGGGCTGGTCGGCTGGGGCGAGGCGCTGGTGCCGGTCGGGCCGCGGGTCGTCGCCGCGATCGTCGAGGACCTGCTCACGCCGGCGCTGCTCGGCGCCGACGCGGCGGACGTGCGGCCGCTGCGGTTCCGCCTCGGCGAGCTGATGCGCGAGCGCGGCCACCTCGGCGGCCACCAGGCCGACGCGCTGGCCGCGGTCGACATCGCGCTGTGGGATCTGCTCGGGCGGGCCACCGGGTTGTCGGTGGCGGCGCTGCTGGGCGGGGCGTTCCAGCGGCGCATCCCCAGCTACCTCACGTCCGTCGGCACCGCCACCACCGCCGACGAGTTCCGGCGGCACTGGGACGACGGCGTCCGGCGGTTCAAGCTGCACCTCGGCCCGGACGTGGACGAGGCGCTGGTGGTGTTCGACCGGGCCGCCGCGGTGCTGCCCGACGCCCGGTTCGCCGTCGACGTGCACTGCCGGCTGGACGGCGCGTCAGGCCTGCGGCTGGCCCGCGAGCTGGCGGCCCGCGGCGCGTGGTTCCTCGAGTCGGCGCTGCCGGCCGAGCACGCCCGCGGGTACGCCGCCCTGGCGGCCGCCGCTGACCTGCCGATCGCCGCCGGCGAGGCGCACCGGCACCGCTACGAGGTGGCCGACTGGCTGGCCGTCGACGCGCTGGACATCTACCAGCCCGACATCGGCCGCACCGGCATCACCGAGGGCAACGCCATCGCGACGCTGGCCAACACCGCGTACCGGCCGATCATGCCGCACCACTCGGCGGCGCTCGGGCTGGCGCTGGCGGCCGGGCTGCACGTCGCGGCGGCGGCGGACAACGCGCCGTTCTTCGAGTACTCGCCGGGGACGGTCGACCTGGCCAACGCCCTGCTGGCCGAGCCGATCGTCGCCGAGGCCGGCGCGTACCTGCTGCCCGACGGCCCCGGCCTCGGCGTGGTGGTCGACGAGGACAAGGTCCGTGCCGCCGTCGTCGACCGCTGACCGGTTCGACGGCGCCCGTCAGGGCGCGGTCAGCACCTCGGCGCCGTCCGGCGTGATGGCGATGGTGTGCTCGCTGTGGGCGGTGCGCGACCCGTCGGCGGAGCGGATCGTCCAGCCGTCCGGGTCGTAGACGATGCGGCTGGTGCCGGCGGCGAACCACGGTTCGACGGCGAAGGTGAGGCCGGGACGCAGCGGATAGCCGCGTCCCGGCCGGCCGATGTTGGGCACGGCCGGCTCGTCCTCGTGCATGGTCCGGCCGACGCCGTGGCCGCCGAACTCGCCGTTCGGCGTGTACCCGTAGGCGCGGGCGACCTCGGCGATGGCCGCCGAGACGTCGCCGATGCGTCCGCCGGGCCGGGCCGCCGCGATGCCGGCCGCCAGCGCCTCCTCGGTGGCCCGGATCAGCCGGACGTCCTCGGCGCGGGGCGTGCCGGCGATGACGCTGATCGCGCTGTCGCCCACCCAGCCGTCCAGCGAGACGGCGATGTCCAGACTGAGCAGGTCGCCGTCGCGAAGGGTGACGTCATGGGGCAGTCCGTGCAGGACGGCGTCGTTGAGCGACAGGCAGATGACGTTGCGGAACGGCCCGCGGCCGAACGACGGCGCGTAGTCCCAGTAGCACGACACTCCGCCGCCGTCGGCGATGAGCTCGCGCGCCCGGTGCTCGATGTCGAGCAGGTTCACGCCGGGCCGGACCATCGGCCGCAGCTCGGCCAGAATGCCCGCCACGAGTCGTCCGGCCGCGCGCATCTTGGCGATCTCGGCCTCGGTCTTCAGTTCGATCACACCGCACCTCCGGTATTACTATACCGGCACCGCCCACCCCCCTCGCCCCCGCCCCACCCCACCCTGAAGTTGGGTGGGGCAGGACCGGGGCGGGGTGGCGTGGTTGCTCAGCCGCCGGGGAGGAAGCGGGCGCGCATCTCGGGCCGGGCGAACGCGGCCGGGCTGGCGATGGTGAGCCCGCCGTCGACCGGCAGAGCCTGGCCGGTGACGAAGGAGGCGCCGTCGCCGGCCAGGAAGTGCACCACCTCGGCGACCTCGGCCGGACGCCCCGTGCGGCACAGGGCGTAACCCTCCGCGAGGCCCGGCCGGTCGTCGGCGTCGGTGGTGATGAGTCCGGGGACGACGGCGTTGACGCGGACGCCGCGCGGGCCGTAGTCCAGCGCGAGCTGGCGCACCAGGCCCTCGAGGCCGGCCTTCGCGGCGGCGTACGCGGGCAGCCACGGGGCGGCGACCCGTCCGTTCACCGACGACACCGCGACGATCGACGAGCCCGGGGCGAGGTGCGGGAGGCCCTGCTTGCAGACCTGGAAGGCGGTCGTCAGGACGGCGCCGAGGGCGGCGTGCCACTGCTCGTCGGTGGTCTCGACGAGCGGCGCGGTCGGCTGGACGGCCGCCGCCGGCACGATGACGTCGAGCCGGCCGGCCCGCTCGAGTACGGTGCCGACGACCCGGCGGGCGCCGGCCGCGGTGGCGCAGTCGGCCTCGAGGTGCACGGCCAGGGACGGGTGGTCGAGCGGGTGGACGCTGACGCCGACGACGGTGTCGCCGCCGGCGGCGAACCGGTCGGCGATGGCACGACCGATCTCAGACGACGCACCGATCAGCAGCACACCGCGTCCGGACACCCCGACCTCCTCAAAATTGCACAACTAGTGCATCATCAGCATGACACTATCACCATATGGATATCGAGCTGAGGTCGCATCGATGAAGATCACCGAGGTCGAACCGCTGGTCGTCGCCACCGGCACCGGGACGTACCTGCTGGTCGTCGTGCACACCGACGAGGGCCTGCACGGCCTCGGCGAGGTCGGGATGCGGTCGCGGCCGCGCGCCGTGCTGGGCGCGCTGGCCGACTTCGCCGAACTCGCCGTCGGCACCGAGGCACACCGCATCGAGGAACTCTCGCAGCTGTTCCTGCGCGGCGGCTTCTTCCCCGCCGTCGGCGACGTCGCCGCGGCCGCGGCGGGCATCGACCTCGCGTTGTGGGACCTGCGCGGCAAGGCGCTCGGCGTCCCCGTCCACGAGCTGCTCGGCGGCGCCGTCCGCGAGCACGTCCCCGCCTACGTGCACCTGCAGGGCCGCGGCCTGGCACAGTACGTCGACCGGGCGCAGCGGCTGGTCGAGCAGGGCTGGCAGCACCTGCGCCTCGGGCTGCAGCCGCCGGCCGAGCCGGTACTCGAGCCGCGGGCGACGCTGCGCGACAACATCGCCGTCTTCCACGGTCTGCGCGAGGCCGTCGGCGACGACGTCGAGCTGCTCATCGACGTGCACACCCGGCTGGACCCGGCCGAGGCGGCCGTCTTCTGCCGCGAGATCGAGCCGGCTCGGCCGTTCTTCGTCGAGGACCCGCTGCGGGCGGAGAACCTCGACGCGTACCGGACGCTGCGGGCCCGCACCGGCGTGCCGCTGGCGGCCGGCGAGCAGCTGACGACGGTGTGGGAGTTCCGGCCGCTGCTCGAGGGCGACCTCGTCGACCACGCCCGCATCGACCTCGCCAACACCGGGCTCACCCAGGGCCGCAAGATCGCCGCGATGGCCGAGGCACACCACATCCAGGTCGCCACGCACAACCCGCTCGGCCCGGTCTGCACGGCGGCGTCGGCGCACCTCAACCTCAACCTGCCGAACGTCAGCGTGCAGGAGCAGGGCCACCCGCACGGGTGGGCCGGCGACCCGCTGGTGCTGGCCGGCCCGGTGGTCGAGGCGGGCACCGTCCGCCCCGGCGACGGGCCCGGCCTGGGGGTCGAGATCGACCTGCCGGCGGCCCGCCGCGCGGCCACGGGCGAGCTCGGGCCGCCGCCCCGCTACCGTCGTCCCGACGGCTCGCTGACGAACTGGTGAGGTACGCATGTCCGCTGTTCTCGTGACCGGAGCGGCCGGCAAGGTCGCACACATGCTCCGGCCCGGCCTGACCGGCCTCGACGTCCGCGCCGTCGACACCCGCGAGGTGACCGGCTGGGACGGCGCCGACACCCGCACGGGCGACCTCGCCGACCCCGCATTCACGGCGGCCGCGGTGCACGGCATGGACGCCGTCGTGCACCTCGCCGCCAACCCGTCGCCCGGGGCGTCCTGGGATCAGCTGCGCCGCCCGAACGCCGACGCCGTCGTGACGTTGCTGGACGCGGCCTGGGCGGCAGGCGTGTCGACGGTGGTGCTGGCCAGCTCGGTGCACGCGATGGGCGGCTACGTCGCCGAGGGCCTGCCCGCCGGCACGCTGGTCGACCCGGCGTGGCCGGTCCGGCCCTGTTGCACCTACGGCGCCGCCAAGGTGTTCGCCGAGGCCTACGGCCGCACCGTCGCCGACGGCGGCGGGCCGGCAGTGCTGTGCCTGCGCCTGGGCGGCGTGGTGCCGCGGCCCGCCGACACCGGCAACCTGCTCGGCTGGCTCTCCCCCGGCGACCTGCGGCTGCTGGTGCGGGCCGCGCTGGCGGCGGACGTCCGGTACGGCTGCTACTTCGGGGTGTCGGCCAACACCCGTGGCGTCTTCTCCTACGCCAACGCGACGGACGAGCTGGGCTACCGGCCGGAGTCGGACTCCGAGGCCTACGCGGGCGACGTCGTCCCCGGCGACGGCGGCCTGTGCCGGTGGCGCGACGAGCGCGTCGCCGTCCCCTGACCCCGTCCACCCGTTGATCTTTGCTGTGGGGTGGGGTGGGGCGAGGCGCGACGGGGTGCGCCTGGGGCCGGCCGGGTGGGCGCGCGCAGGCTCAGGAGGCGGCGGTGTCGAGCAGGCCGTCGCGGTGGGCGATGGCGGCCGCCTCGCCCCGGCCCGAGGCGCCCAGCTTGGCGAGAATGTTCGACACGTGCACGCTGGCGGTCTTGGCGCTGATGAACAACTCTTCGCCGATCTCGCGGTTGCTGCGCCCGGCCGCGACCAGCCGGAGCACCTCGTGCTCGCGCACCGTCAGGCCGGACGGCGCGGGCGGTGCGGGGACGCCGGAGACGAGTGGCAGCTGGGCCCGCCGCGAGAAGGCGCCGATCCAGCCGCGGAACAGCCCGGCGCCCAGGGCGTCGGCCGCGGCGGCGGCCTGGCGCAGCGCGTCGAGCGCTCCGTCGCGGTCGCCGGCGGCGACGAGAGCCTGGCCGAGCCGATAGCCGGCGTACGGGACCAGGTGGACCGGCCCCTCGGCCGCCCGCAACGCCGCCAGCGCGCGCTCCCACGTCTCGGCGTCGGTGCCGCCGCGTCCGGCCAGCTCGGCGTCGATCAGCACGGTCCACACGCCGACGGGCCAGCCGCGGGCCGCCTGCTCGGTGAGCGCGCGCAGCCAGGCAGCGTCGGACGCGAAGCCGTCGTCGCCGCCGGCGGCGCGGATGCGCGCGCCCAGCGCCTGCGCCCCGGCGAAGGCCAGCGGCAGGTCGTAGCCGGGCACCGCGGCGTCGGGGTGCGCCCCGATCTCGCCGGTGACGGTGGCCCAGGCGCGCTCGGCGTCGTCCAGCGCGAGGGCGACGTCGGCCTCGAGGCGCGCCACCAGCCGGCTGTCCTGCGGCAGCACGACGCGGCGGGTCATGCCGGCTCGCAGCCGCTCGACCGCCGCGGCCGCCGCGTCGACGTCGCCCCGCCACAGGCCGAGCCAGGCCTGCAGGCCGATCATGTGCCGCTCGTGGTTGGGCGGCGGCACGAGCTCGAGGCCGCGTTCGATCATCCGCTCGGCCCGCTCCCAGTCGCCCAGCGCCAGCATCGGCTCGGCGGCGTTGCCGGCCAGCACCACGCCGGAGGTGCGCTTGCGGCCGCGCTTGCGGGCGTGCTCGTAGCCCTCGGTGGCGACGTCGACGGCGTCGCGGTAGCGGCCGAGCAGGGTGTAGGCGTCGGAGAGGTTGACGAAGTAGCGGTGCAGGTGGTCGGGATCGGCGGTGGCGGTGGGGCCGGCGAGGCGCAGCTCGGCCAGCGCCTTGTCGGCGTCGCCCATGTGCACCCACGCCGTGCCCCGGGTGATCTGCGCGGACGCGACGATGCGCTCGAGCCCGGCGGCCGACGCGACCTGCTCGGCCTCGTCGGCGATGACCAGGCATTCGTCGAACCGCCAGTCGAGCATGAGCATGGTGGCCAGCCAGTCCAGGGCCTCGGCCCGCTGCACCGACGGCTCGGCCGGGATGAGCTCGCGCGCCTCCATGAGCGCCTCGATGGCGCCGTGGCGGCCGAGCCGGTTCTTCACGTTGCCCTGCAGCGCCAGCAGCCAGCCGGCCCGGGCGGGGTCGGCCGCGCGGTCGACCAGCCGCAGTGCCTCTTTGACCAGCGACAAGGTGCGCTCGAAGTCGCCGGCGGCGTAGGCCTCGGTGGCCGCGCGGATGAGGACGTCGAGGCGGTCGCTGCCGGCCACCTGCTCGGGCTCGGCGACCTGGTCCCACAGCTCCAGCGCCCGCTCGAGCAGCTGCTGAGCGGTGGCGTGGGCGTAGCTGCGGACCAGTTCGTCGGCGGCTGTCAGCGACCAGGCGAACGCGCGCTCGACGTCGTGGGCGGAGTACCAGTGGTGCGCCACCTCGGCCGCCGTGGGCGTGTTGGGCATCAGCTCGGGGTGCGCCTCGAGCGCCTGCGCGTAGCGGGCATGCATGCGGGCGTGCTCGCCCGGCAGCATGTCGTCGTGCAGCGCCTCGCGCAGCAGCGCGTGCCGGAACGCGTAGCCGTCGCCGTCGACGACGATGACGCCGGCCGAGACGGCCTCGCGCAACGCGGTCTCCAGCGGACCGGACTGCTCGTCGGCGACGATCTCGAGCACGGAATGGTCGACGCGGTTGCCGGCCGCCGACATGAGCCGCAGCAGCCGCTGGGTCTCCTCGGACAGCGGCTCGACCCGGACCAGCAGCAGGTCGCGCAGCGAGCCCGGCAGCTCGGCGCAGCCGCCGTCGGCGTGCGCGAGCTCCTCGACGAAGAACGGGATGCCCTCGCTGCGCTTGATGACGCGGTCGACGTGGGCGCGCTCGGGCGGCCGGCCGAGCAGCTCGCGCAGCTGCTGCACGACCTCGTCGGCGTCGAGCCGGGGCAGCTCGATGCGGCGCACCTGGCGCAGGCGGTCGAGCTCGGCCAGCAGCGGACGCAGCGGGTGGCCGCGGTGCAGCTCGTCGGAGCGGTAGGTGGCGAGCAGCATCAACTGGGCGTCGCGCACGCCGCGCACCAGGAAGCGCAGCAGGTCGCGCGTCGGGCTGTCGGCCCACTGCAGGTCCTCGAGCACCACGACCAGCGGGCGGTCGGCCGCCACCCGCTCGAACAGCGACGTGACCACCTCGTACAGCCGGCCGCGGCCCTCGGGCCCCTCGGCCGGCGCGACCCCCAGCTCGGGCACCAGCCCGGCCAGTGTCTCGCCGCCGGGGCCGGCCAGCTCGAGCAGCCGCTGCGCCCCGAACTCGGCGTGCAACCCGCGCAGCGCGCCGACCAGCGGCGCGAAGGCCGGCCCCTCGCCGTCGAGCGGGACGGACTGCCCGGCGACGGTGCGCGTGCCGGCCGCGGCCACCTCGGCCACGAACTCCTCGGCCAGGCGGGTCTTGCCGATGCCGGCCTCGCCCCCGACGAGGACGGTGACCGGCTCACCCGCGCACGCGACGGCATGCGCCGCCCGGAGGTCGGCGAGCTGCGCTTCCCTTCCGACGAGGCCAGTGGTGCGGGTGACGTGAACGACCACGTCATTCATCCTGCCACCCGCCACCGACAGCCCCATCCGAATGTCCTTCCAGCTGACCCGTCCCCCCGCTCAGGCCGTCCGGGCCCGGCTGCGCGCCGTGGCGGCGGCCTTGCGGCCGGCCGTGCGCTTGGCCGCGGCCAGCGCCTGCCGGACGAGCCCGTCCCTGCGTGCGTCGGCCTGGAATTCGCGCGACCTCTGGTCGTGGACGATCCGTGCCGCGTAGTCCCCGTGGATGCTCATGATGCTCGGCTCCTCGCCATACTCGTGCGTTCTGTCATCGAGCATGGTTCTGAGGCGCCGTGTGACGCATCGGGAGACTGCCGCATTGTGGCCGCCCGGTGTCGTCTAAGGCGGTCTGAGGCACCACCTAAGGTGGGCTGAGCGGCCTAGGGCGCGTCTCCTTATTGGCGTAGCCAGATGGTGACGGCGGCGAGCACGATGCCTCCGCGGTAGGTGAGGGCGAG
>NZ_QUAL01000043.1 GCF_003579925.1 Jiangella rhizosphaerae
CGGCCGCGTCCGCGCCGCCCGGTGTGGCGACGGCGACGGCGCCGCCTTCACGGGCGGGTGCGCGGCGGCCGTCGCGGCTGTCGCGCCCGCCGTCGAGCAGGCTGAGCGCCCGCACCGCCGACCGGGCGATGACGTGATTGCCGGTGACGGCCAGCGTCGACGTGGCCGGCAGCTGCTCGGCCGGCACGCCCTGCGCGGTGAGCTTGGTGGTCAGGTACGCGGCGAGGTCGTCGGCGGTGACCCACGGGCCCAGCCCGTCCTTCACCCGGCCGGTGCGCAGGCCCTCGACGATCTGGCCGGTGAACCGCGACGTGCCCAGCTGCGGGACCGGCTCGGCCATGACGGCGGCGGGCTGCGGCGCCGGCGACGCGGAGATGACGTAGACGCCGGCCGGTTCGAGCATGACCTGCCGCCGCTGGACGGCGAACCGGTCGGTCTCCTGGCCGGGCAGGCAGGTATCGAGCAGCACGACCTTGCTCGCGGCCCGGCACTCCTGCAGCTGGTCGCGGAGGAAGTCGGCCGGGACGGCGGTGCGCTCGAGGTCGGCGGGGTCGGTGTCGGCGGCGGCGAGGTACAGCCGTCCGTCGGCGCCGGAGACCTGCGCGTAGCCGGTGAGGTAGACCAGGATGGTGTCGGCCAGCGCGCGCTCGTCGAGGAAGACCTCGACCGCCCGCATGATCTCGCCGCGGCTGCCGTCGGCGACCACCTGGCACGTGTCGACCATGCCCACGTCGGCACGCTCCAGGACCTGCCGCAGCTGCCTCAGCCCGGCCGCCGCGGTCGGCAGCAGCGGGTAGCCGGCGTGGTCGTGGACGGCCGTGCCGATGAGCAGTGCGGCGCGGTCGCCGGCGGGCAGCCGGCGGCGGTCGGGGACGGCCGGAACGGCGGCGGGCTCCGTGGCCGACGGGAACCGCAGCGACGCCTCCGGAGTACGCCGCGGCGGCGCCGGAAGGGTCACCGTGGCCGGACGGACAGCCACGAATCGGTTGCGCACAGGCTCGGTCCGCACATGCATCGACGGCTCGTTCATCAGGCTCCCTCGCGTCTGGCCTGCCCGCGGCAAACACCCCGTTCACCTGCGGTTCTCTCGCAGACTAGGTACGCATCGCGACGTATGTCGGATCTTGGAGCAATATGGTCCGAACACCCGATGGAGTACTCGGACGAGAGGATCGTGGTGATCTAGAAAACAATCACGTATAAGCCCGCCGGCTCATTCGATCATGGGAATTCCGGGTTGTCATACCGAACTCGGTGCGCCCGTTCGCACAAAGACGAGAGCGGCCGCCAGGTCGGCTTCGTGGTCGCCGGCGGAGTCGACCACGAGCCGCGGATCAGTCCAGGCCTCGAACCCTGCGCGGCGCCGTTCGACGTCGGCCCAGGTGGGTTCCGGGAAGCCGTCGAGGCCGCGGCGGCGACCGGCCAGCCGTCGGCGGTGCAGCGCCGCGTCGGAGCAGACCACCTCGACGAACCGCAGCGCCACACCGTGCGCGGCGGCCAGGCGGCGCCACTGCCCGCGGGCCGGTTCGACGTCGTTGACGGCGTCGACGATCACCGTCTGCCCGAGCGCGAGCACGCCCGCGGCGACCTCCTCGGCGACAACGTACGCGGCCAGGCCGGTGGGCTGGTCGCGGCCGACGCCGGCCCGCCACATCGCCGCCTCGATCGGGTCGACGGAGACGACCGGAGCACCGAGCGCCACGCCGAGAGCCGTCGCGAGGTGGCTCTTGCCGGCACCCGGCAGACCGCCCATCGCGACCAGGACGGGCGCCGTCATCGCGCGAGCCAGTCCAGTGTGACGGCGGCGGTCCAGGACTGGTGCAGGCTGCCCAGCGGCTCGCCGGTGAACGGCTCGTAGTACTCGCCGAAGTCGCCGGCGGCGAGCTGCCGCAGCGACGCGTCGCGCAGCCGGCGGGCGCCGTCGTCGTCGCCCTGGCGCTCGAACGCCCAGCTGAACAGCCACGACACGATCGGCCAGACCGGGCCGCGCCAGTAGGTCCGCGGGCGCATGCCCGGGTCGGACGGCGACACCGACGGCGGCAGCGGGTGGGCCAGCGCGGGGTGGCCGCACCAGCGCTCGCCCCAGAACAGCTCGCGCTGCCGGGCGACGACGGCGCCGTCTTGGGCGCCGCAGAACAGCGGGGCGAAGCCGGCGATCGTCTCGGTCTCGATCCAGCGCCCGGAGCGGCGGTCGAGGTCGCGGGCCAGGCCCGTCGCCGGCGAGACCGTCGAGAGCACGCCGGCGCGGAACCGGCCGGCCAGCTCGCGCAGCTCGGCCGCGTCCTCGACGCGTCCCAGCTCGTCGCCCAGCCCGGCCAGCTCGTCGCTGGCGACGGCGAGGATCGCGGACATGAACACGTCGGCCACCCGGAAGGCCACGACCTCGCGGGCGGCGTCGTCGTCGTAGCGGACGCGGCGCAGCTGCTCGACGATCCAGAGGTAGCGGCCGTATTCGGCGTCGGTGGGCCGTTCGCGCACGTCGCCGACGTGGTCGACGTCGGTGCGGACGAAACCGGGCAGGTCCGCACCGGGGACGACCGCGGCGTACGGCTCGTCCCAGCGCGGCGAGTTGTCCATGCCGCTCTCCCAGCCGTGGTGGATCTCCACCAGGCCGCGGCGGTCGGGATCGCGCGCCGTCGCCAGCCAGCGGTGCCAGGCCAGCCAGGAGCCGAAGGTCTCGCGGACGAACGCCTCGGCCTGGTCGCGGACCTCGCCGCCGGCGGCCCGCCCGGCGTCGAGGATGCGGCGCACCGCGATGGCGTGCACCGGCGGCTGGCAGATGCCCGACGTGCGGACGGCGGCGGGCGCGGCCGCCGCCGACTCCGTCCCCCACCGCTCCGGGCCGGGGAAGTAGCCGTCGCCCGCGGAGAAGACGATGTGCGGGATCATCCCCGTCGACCACTGGGCCCGCAGGAGGGTGCGCAGCTCGGTGATGGCGCGCGGGACGGACAGCCGGGCCAGCCCGACGGCGATGAGCCCGGAGTCCCAGCTCCACATGTGCGGGTAGAGCCGCGGCGCCGCCGCCGTCATCGAGCCGAGGTCGTTGCCGCGCAGGACGTCGGCCGCGCGGTCGCCGAGCCCCACATCGCTGACAGGGACCCGCACCGCGCCTCCTTCGATGTCGCCGGACCGTCGTCCCAGCGACCAGGCTTCGGTATCGTCCTGCTTTTGTCAACTCGCTGTACGTAAGGGGACACCGTGACGGCGCTGCGCACCACCGGCCGGCCCTCGGCGACGGCCGGCGGATCGCCCGGCCGGCTGCTGCAGCTGATCCGGTCCCGCGACGACTGGACCCGCCAGCAGCTGCTGACCGAGACCGGGCTGTCGCGGATGACGCTGTTCGAGCGGCTCGACGCGCTGTTCCGGGCCGGGCTGGTGTACGAGGCGGGCTCCGCCGGCCCGACCGGCGGCCGCCCGGCCGCGCTGATCCGCTTCGCCGACCAGGGCCGCGTCGTGCTCGTCCTCGACCTCGACCACCACACCGGCCGGATCGCCGTCACCGACCTGACCGGGCGGAGCCTGCGGGAGCACGAGCTGCCCCTGGACATCGCCGGCCCGCCGGACGCCGTGCTGGCGACGGTGTGCGATGTCGGGGCGGAACTGTTGGCCACCGGGGTGGGCGAGACGCTGGTCGGCGTGGGGGTGGCGGTGCCCGGGCCGGTCTCGCCGGTGACCGGGCTCCTGCGCCCGGCCACCGTCATGCCCGGCTGGGACGGCTTCCCGGTCGCGGCGGTCCTCGGGGCGCGGTGGCCCGTCCCCGTGCTGCTGGAGAACGACGCCCGCGCGCACGCGCTCGGCGAGGCGGCCGAGCGACCGGGCGCCACGCCGCTGCTCGCGGTGAAGTACGCGCACGGGATCGGCGCCGGCCTGGTGCTCGACGGCGCGCTGCTGTCCGGGTTCGACGGCGCGGCCGGCGACATCGGGCACATCCGGATGGGCACGGCGGGCGGCGACGCGGACGCGCCGGTGTGCCGGTGCGGGCGGACGGGTTGCCTGGCCGCGTACGCGTCGGGCTACGCGCTGCTGCGCCGCCGCGGCGTGACGCCGTCGTCGTCGGACGACCTGGCGGCGCGGCTGGCCGGCTCCGCCGACCTGCGGGACGGGGCGCGGTTACTGGGCCGGACGCTGGCCGGACTGGTCGCGCTGGTGAACCCGCAGACGATCGTCCTGGGCGGGGCGCTCGGCCGGCTGCCGTCAGTGGTCGACGAAGTGACCGCCGCCGTGCGGGCCGACGCGCTGGATCGGCTCACCGGCGACCTGGAGATCGTCCCGAGCACCGCCCACCACCCGGCCGCCGTCGGTATGGCCACCCTGGTCACGGGCCACGTCTACGCACCAGCCGCCGTCGACGCCCTGGTGGCCGGTTGAGGTTGCCTGATGTACGTCGGGTTGGGCTCCCCGTCCCCCTGCCGCCCATTCTCTTCGCCGCGCAACCGCGCCTCAAGCGGACCTATTAGGGCGCTTCGCGCCGACGAGGATCCGCTTGACCCGCGGCTGCGCGGCCAAGAACGGGCAGCTATCAGGGGGACGGGGAGGATGTGGGCACGCCTCGGCGTTGGCGTGCCCGTTTCGCGTGCTTTGTCGGGCAGCGGCGCGCGATGATCATCGGCGATCGCCTACATCACGAGGATTACGTGAGCTTCACCACGACTGTAGGGGTGTTGAAGCTGGGGTAATCCTCGTGATGGCTCACGAATCACGGCGAAATCTCACCACTTGGACGCTCAACGACACCAAACTCACACCGAAACGGGGCCGACGCCCCAGACGACCGTCGCCGCTCTTTCCCCGTCCCCCTGATAGCTGCCCGTTCTGAGCCGCGGGCGCGCGGGTCAAGTCCAAGGCCCCCACCCACAACGAGCAGTGAACAGTCAGAGGCCGCGGACTTGAGGCGCGCGCCCGCGGCCAAGACAATCGGGCAGCAGGGGGACGGGGTCAACGCAACAGGAGAACGGCCAACGCGTCAGGGGACGAGGGGACGGCGGCGCCGGGTCTGGCGGGCGGCCCAGTGGTCGATGACCGGCCGGGTCCACAGCGGCACCCGCTGGCTCAGCGTCACGACGGGCGGCGGCATCTGGTGGCGGGCGTGGTAGGCGTTGACCGTGCTGCGGGTGACGCCGAGCAGGCGGGCGATCGCCGACGCCGTCATGAGGGCCGCCGGGTCGAGCTCGGGCGCCCAGAGGCCCACGACGACCGTCGACCGAGCCAGAACCTCGTCCACCGGCACGTCCACGGTCGGCGCCGCGGGGTCCAGCGTCCCGAGCGGGATGCACCAGCGTAGCTCCGGGCGCGCGTCGGGACCGTCGAGCCAGTCGCGGTCGAGCAGGACGAACTCACCGTCGTCGCGGGTGACGCGAGGAACGCCGGCGTAGCGGCGGCCGAACGTCACGTCCTCCGCCCCCGGGACCGGCCGCCGGGAGGCCGTGTAGACCCACGTTCCGCCGGTGCGCAGGTAGTTGCCGCCGCCGGCGACCAGCTCGGCATCGGGCCAGGTCAGAGGGCGCAGCGCGGCCTCCAACTCGGCTCCGGCGTCGAGCATGTGTGCCTCCTGCCACTACAGCCATTGGTTGTATATCGGGCAAAGCCCGCTTACAGTAGCCGCCGATGACCGCACACAGGAAGGGCCCCGAGTGAGGAGACGATCTCTGGGGCCGCTCGTGGCCGCAGCTGTCACCGCCGGGTGTCTCACCTGGGGAATGACGTCCTCGACAGCAGCGCCCGATCTTCGTGCCGCATCCACCGTGCCCTCGGTCGAGCAGGCTCAGGCCGACCTCGAGGCCGCGCAGGCGGCGTTCACCGAGGCGCAGCAGGCCGAGCGGGCCGCTCAGCAGCGCGCCGAGCAGGCCAGCCAGGCCGCCGCCGACGCCCGGCTGGCGTCGGAGCAGGCGGCCGCCCGCGCCGAGCGAGCACGTGGCGAGAGCACCGACGCCGCCGCTGCGGCCGAGGACGCCCGCGAGACGCTGGGCCGGCTGGCCGCGCACGCGTACATGAACAACTCCGAGCTCACCAGCCTCATGCAGCTCGGCATCGCCGACCCCGACGAGTTCCAGGCCCGGTCGACCGGCGTCTCGGAGCTCATGCGGGTCCAGGACAGCGTCCTCGCGCAGGCGGCGGAGTCGCGGGCCAACGCCACCGACGCCGCCAGCCGGGCCGAGGGCCACGCTGCCGCCGCGGCGGAGTCCGCGGCCGCCGCCACTGAGCTGGCCGAGCAGGCCACCGCCGCTCTGGAGGAGGCGTCGGCCGCAACCGCCGAGGCGAGTGAGCAGCTGCAGAAGATGCGCGAGGTGCACGCCGCCGCGGAGCGCGCCGCTCAGGAGCGCGAAGAGGCCGAGAACCAGCCCGACCGCGGCGACCGCGACGAGGGCTCCACCGACGCGCCACCGCCGCCCAGCGGCGACGGCGTCTTCCAGCGTCCGTCGAGCGGCCGCGTCACGTCGCCGTACGGCATGCGGGTGCACCCGGTGACCGGCGTGTACAAGCTGCACAGCGGCACCGACTTCGGCGCGTCGTGCGGCTCACCCGTCTACGCGGCCTACCCCGGCACCGTCGAGTCGACCGGCTACGAGGGCGCCTACGGCAACCGCATCGAGATCTCGCACGGCGAGATCGACGGCATGGACGTCACGACGACGTACAGCCACCTGTCGGCGTTCAGCTCCAGCTCCGGCCAGACCGTGGCGGCCGGCGACCTCATCGGCCGGGTCGGCACCACCGGGTCGTCGACCGGCTGCCACCTGCACTTCGAGGTGCTGGTGAACGGCGACTTCACCGACCCGATGGCCTGGCTGCAGTAGTCGGCGCCCGCTAGCCGAGCTGGCGCAGAGCGTCCTGGATGCCTCGGTGGATGGTCGGGTAGGCGTAGATCATGTGCCGCAGCTGCTCGACCGGGACCCGGCCGTGCACCGCGACCGCCAGCGCCCCGAGCACCTCGCCGCCGGTCGGCCCGGCCGACGTGGCGCCCACCAGGACGCCCTCGCCGGCGTCGGCGACCAGTTTGATGAAACCGTCGTTGCCGGCCTTGTGGATCCAGCCGCGTGCCGTCGACGGCACCTGCGTGCTGCCGGTGCGGACGTCGAGCCCCTGGTCGCGCGCCTGCGCCTCGGTGAGGCCAACGGCACCGATCTCGGGGTCGGTGAACGTCACCCGCGGCAGCGCGCGGTAGTCGGCCGGCGGGCCGTCCTGGCCGAGGATGTCGCGGATGACGATGTCGCCCTGGTACATCGCCATGTGTGTGAACGCGCCGTGACCCACGACGTCGCCGACCGCCCAGAGCTTGTCGCCGGCCCGTAGGCGGTCGTCGACCTCGACGAACTTCGCCGACGGGTCGAGGCCAACGGTGTCGACGCCGATGGCGGCGAGGTCGCAGTGGCGGCCGACGGCCACCAGCAGCCGCTCGGCGCCCACCTCGGACCCGTCGTCGAGCGCGACGGTGAACCGCTCGCCGTCGTGACGCACCGAGCGCGCACCGGACCCGGCCCGCACGTCGACGCCGTCGGCCGCGAACACGCGCGCCACCAGCTCGCCCGACTCGGGCTCCTCGGCGGGCAGCAGCCGGTCGGCCATCTCGACGACGGTCACCCTGACGCCGAAGCGGGCGAACGACTGGGCCAGCTCCAGCCCGACCGGGCCACCGCCGAGCACGACGAGCGACTCGGGCAGCTCCTTGACCTGGACGGCGTCGCGGTTGGTCCAGTACGGCGTGCCCTCGAGGCCGTCGATGGGCGGGACGAACGGCGCCGACCCGGTGCCGATGACGACCGCCCGGCCGGCCTCGTACACCGTCCCGTCGACCTCGACCCGGCCCGGACCGGCCAGGCGGCCCCAGCCGCGGACGAACCGGCCGCCCTTGCCGGTGAAGCGGTCGACGGCGACCTGGTCGTTCCAATCGTCGGTGGCCTCGTCGCGGATGCGGGCCGCGACCGGCGACCAGTCGGGCGCGACCTCGGCGTGCCCGGCCATGCCGTCGACCCGGCGGGCCTCGGCCAGCAGTCCGGCCGCCCGCACCATCATCTTGGTGGGAACGCAGGCGTAGTAGGGACACTCGCCGCCCACGAGCCGGCCCTCGATGCCGACCACGTTCAGGCCGTTCTCGGCCAGCGTCCCGGCGACGTGCTCGCCACCGACGCCGAGCCCCAGCACGACCACGTCGACCCGCTCGCTCATCGCACCTCCAGTCGTTGCCGCCGAGCCTATGTCGATTCCGGCGCACCTCGTTCGTCAACGGTGATAGACAGCCACCGAGAGGGAAGGACGAGGCGTCATGAAGTACATGCTCATGCTGTTCGAGCCGGACACCGACTGGGACACGGTGCCGGAGACGGCGCGTACGGCGGCACTGGACGAGCACGCGGCGTTCATCGCCTACCTCGACAGCCGCGGCATCGACCATTCCGGCGCGGCGCTGCGGCCGTCGACCACCGCCACCACCCTGCGGCCGGCCGGCCCCGACCAGGACATGCTGGTGACGGACGGCCCGTACATCGAGCTCAAGGAGAACCTGGCCGGCTTCTACATCGTGGAGGCGGCCGATCTCGACGACGCCGTCGAGATCGCCCGGCACTGCCCCACCGGCACGGGCACGGAGATCCGGCCGCTGTGGGACGCGACGAGCTGACCGACGCGGTCGCCGACGCGCACCGCCGCGGCTGGGCACGGGTGCTGGCCACGGTGGTGCGCGTCACCCGCGACCTCGACGCCGCGGAGGACGCCGTCCAGGAGGCGTTCGCGGCGGCCGTCGAGCTCTGGCCGCGTCAGGGCGTGCCGGCCGACACGACCGCCTGGCTGACCACCGTCGCCCGCAACCGCGCCCTGGACGCGCTGCGGCGGGAGCGGACGCTGGCGCGCAAGCTGCCGCTGCTCATCGTGCCCGGCGACGACGCACCGGCGGAGGCCGACCCGATCGAGGACGAGCGGCTGCGGCTGGTCTTCACCTGCTGCCACCCGGCGCTGTCGCTGCCGGCCCGGGTCGCGCTGACGCTGCGGATGGTCTGTGGCCTGCCGACGCCTGACGTCGCCCGCCTGTTCCTGGTGTCGCAGCCGACGATGGCGGCCCGGCTGACCCGGGCGAAGAAGAAGATCCAGGCCGCCGGAATCCCGTACCGGGTGCCGGCGGCGC
Source organism: Jiangella rhizosphaerae (assembly GCF_003579925.1). GTDB lineage: Bacteria > Actinomycetota > Actinomycetes > Jiangellales > Jiangellaceae > Jiangella > Jiangella rhizosphaerae. Next base: position 9,116 of record NZ_QUAL01000043.1, read on the forward strand.
ACGAGCTGCCCGACCGCCTGCCGGCCGCCCTGGCGGTGGTGTCGCTACTGCTCACCGAGGGCCACACGGCGTCGCGCGGCGAGTCACTGGGCCGGCCGGAGCTGGTCCGGACGGCGACGGAGCTGGCCGAGGTGCTGGCCGAGCTGATGCCGGACGAGGCCGAGGTGCTGGGCCTGCTGGCGACGGTGCGGCTGGCGGCGGCCCGGAGCACGGCCCGGCTGGCCGGCGACGGCCTGGTCGTGCTGTCGGCCCAGGACCGTTCCCGCTGGGACCGCGCACTGATTGAGGACGGGTGCGCGCTGGCCGCGCGGGCGATGCGGCGGTCGGCGCCGGGACGGGCCGGGCCGTACGCACTGCACGCGGCGATCGCGGCGGTGCACTCGGAGGCACCGACGTACGAGGAGACCGACTGGGCGCAGATCGTCGCGCTCTACGACCTGCTCCTGGCCGCGGCTCCGTCACCGGTGACGGAGCTGGCCCGGGCGGCCGCACGGTCGCACGTCACGGGCCCGGCGGCGGCGCTGGAGGAGGTGACGGCGCTGGCGGCGGACCCGCGGCTGGCCGGGTACCACGGGGTGCCGGCGGTCCGGGCCGACCTGCTGCGGCGGCTGGGCCGGAACGCGGAAGCGGCGGCCTCCTACGAGGAGGCCGCCGCGTCGACCGCCAACGAGGTGGAGCGGTCGTTCCTGCTGGCCCAGGCGGCCGAGCTGAGCGGCGGGGGATGCCCGCAGGGGTAGGCTCGGGCGTCCGAGCGAGGCGGGCGGGGGATGCCATCCCCCGCTGCCCAGCTCGCAGCCGAGCCGGCCGCCGAGTGACGCCGGCTGGGTGGCGGAGCTTGTCGGTGCCCGCCCGTAGGGTGGGGCCCCACCCGGGCCGGGCGGAGTCTGCCCGACGCCGGCTGGGAGGCGGGGTCTGCCCGACGCCGGCTGGGAGGCGGGGTCTGCCCGACGCGGCTGCGGCACACGCCGGTGGGCGCGCGCTTCACACGGGCGAGGCGTCCGAGCAGCCCGACGGCCGCGTCGGCGCTGCTCAGCTCGTGCGGTAGCGCCGGCGGAACTTCTCCACCTGGCCCGCGGAGTCCAGGATCCGCGTCCTGCCCGTGTAGAACGGGTGGCTCGCGGACGAGATCTCGACGTCGACGACCGGATAGGTGTTCCCGTCCTCCCACACGACGGTCTGCTCGGTGCGGGCGGTCGAGCGGGTCAGGAACGCCATGCCGGCGTCGGCGTCGCGGTAGACCACCGGCCGGTAGTCGGGGTGGATGTGCTGCTTCACGACTGCCTCCTTCTGATTGTCGTTCTCAACAACGCGCTCGGCCGACCGGACATTCCCGCCCCGGGCCACCGGCCGGTATCCTCGACGACGTGCCGACCTACGAGTTCCGCTGCCGCGCCTGCGGCTCGACCTTCGACGTCGTCCGCCCCATGGCCGACGCAGGCGCCGCGGCACCGTGCCCGGCGGGGCACGACGACACCGTCAAGCTGCTCACCACCGTCGGACTGGCCGGGCGTGCCGGCGCCGCGCCAGCGGGCGGCGGCGGAGGCTGCTGCGGCGGCTCCTGCGGCTGCGGCTGAGCCGGCCGCGCCGGACCTTTCTTCGCTGTTCATCCAGGATCGACCACCGCATCAGGTGGTCGGTCCTGGATGAACACTCCAGACATCGCGACCTCCTGGCTGCCTTGCGCGTTCCGCAAGACCCCTTCCCGCCTGCCGCCTCGCATGCTTGACTGAGATCGATTCTCAGGCTCGGTAGTACGCGAGGTGCACCATGACGGGTTCCCGCACGCGCCGGAACGGCGCACAATGGGTCCAGGCTGACGACGGCGTCGCCCCTCGGCTGAACTCGCGGCCGGCCGGCGCCGCGTCGAGGGGGGCCGATCAGTGAACACCGACGCCATCGTCATCAACTGGGCCGACGAGGCCGAGTGGCTGTGTGCCGCCGTGGCCGACGACGCCGACTGGTACGCGTCCGTGGCCCGCGAACTGGCCCGGCCGGGCGACCGGCTCGCCGTCGACGTCGGCTGCGGCGGCGCCGGCATGGCCGTCGCGCTCGGCGCCGTGTTGCCGCCGGCCGCGTTCGTCGTCGGGGTCGACGGCGACGGCAACGTGCTCGACGCCGCACGCCGGCGGATCGTCGAGACCGGCGTCGACGACGGCCACATCCGGCTGCTGCACGCCGACCTCGACACCGACCTCGCCGTCCTGCCGCTGGTGGCCGGGAGCGCGGACATCATCTGGGCGTCGTCGTCGATCCACCACCTCGCCGACCAGCAGGCGGCCATCGACGCGCTGGCGGCGCTGCTGGCGCCCGGCGGCCGGCTGGCGCTCGCCGAGGGCGGCCTGCCCGCGCGGCATCTGCCGTGGGACGTCGGCGTCGGCGAACCGGGACTGGAGGTGCGCCTGGCCGCCGCCGAGGACCGCTGGTACGCCCGCATGCGGGCGAGCGTCCCGGGCAGCGTCCCCATGTCGTACGGCTGGCCCACCGCACTGCGCCGCGCCGGCCTCGCCGACGTCACCACCAAGACGTTCACGCTGGAGCGGCCGGTGCCGTTGTGCGAGGCCGACCTGCGCTCGGTGCTGCTCAGCCTGCGCCACCGCGTCGACCGCGCCTACGCCGACGGCGAGCTGCGGCAGGCCGACAAGGCGGCCTGGGACCGCCTGCTCGACCCGGACGACGCCGCCTGGCTCGGCCGCCGCGACGACGTGTACTCGCTCAGCGCCCGCAGCGTCCACATCGGGCATCGCGCCGCCGTCTAGCTGCCGCGCATCGCCGACGGCGAACGGCGGAATTGAGCGTGGTCGACTCAAGTTATACGTGTCAGACCTGGTGATCCCAGGTACTCGACCACGAAGGAGAGTCGCCATGAGCACCACACTCGTACCGTTCGCCGACGTCGACCGGCTGTTCCGCACCTTCTGGGACGCGCCCGTCACCGCCGGCTCCGTCAAGGGCTTCGCACCCGCCGCCGACGTCGCTCGTGAGGGCGACGACCTGGTGGCCCGTTTCGACCTCCCGGGCCTGGACCCGGAGAACGACGTCACCGTCGAGGTCGAGGGGCGCCGGCTGGTCGTGCGCGGCGAGCGCAAGGACGTCCGCGACGAGAACGGCAACGGCCGCCGGGTCCGCGAGGTCCGATACGGCAGCTTCCGCCGCACGGTCACGCTGCCGGTCGCGGCCGACCCGAGCGCCGTGAGCGCCGCCTACGACGCCGGTGTCCTGACCGTGACGGTGTCCGGCGTGTACGCGGGCACCTCGCCCACCCGTATCGAGGTACAGCGCGCCGCCTGACGCACAGCGGCGAACACACGGCAACGGCCGGGGCGGTCCACACGGACCGTCCCGGCCGTTCCGCGTCCCCGGGTCCCGGCGGGGCGCGGTGTCAGGGTTCGATGGCGATGACGGAGTCGACGCGGAACGGCGTGCCCTGCTGGCACGTGGTCATGACGTTCTCCTCGACCGCGCCGGTGATCTGCACCTCGCGGCCGGACCCGATGAGCTCTTGGTCGCCGCCCAGCAGCAGGTAGCCGTCGAGCAGCCAGCAGCCGGCCTCGACGCCCGGAACGGGGAAGCCGGTCAGCTGGGTGACGCCCGGCGTCGTGGTGGGTTGCGGCACAGGGGTGTCCGACGGCGTCGGCTGCGGCGTGGTGCCCGGATCGGTGGGCACGCCGGTGGGGTCGCCGGTCGGCGGCTCGGTGTTGTCGGTGGGTTCGTCGCTCGGCGCGGTCGGCTCGCCGGTGGGCGGCGTCGGCGTGCCGCTGGGATCGCCGGTCGCCGTGGACGACGACGTCGGGTCGTCGCCGCCCGTGGTCGGAACGTCGTCGCCGCACCCCGCCAGCAGCAGGACCGCCGTCAGCGCGGCGGCCGCCGTCACCCCGTTCAGCCTCACGATGATCAGACGTCCGGCGCCCGGCGGCGGTTCCGGTCGCATCCCCTAAGGTGAATGACGTGATCTGGACCGTCGCCACCGACTTCGGGCCCATCGTCGTGCGCGAGCAGCTGGAGCCCGACGACGAGCCCGGAATCCTGGAGCTCTTCGCCGCCTGCGACGACTGGTTCGAGGCCACCACCGGTGGGCCGTCGGGCCCCGGTGACGTGCAGAGCCTGTTCTACGTGCTGCCCGACGGACGCAGCTTCGAGGACAAAAGACTGTTCACCGTCCGCGACGGCGACAAGATCGTCGGGCTCATCGACGCCGTGCTCGGCTACCCTCACAGCCGCGCCGTCGCCGTCGGCACGTTCCTCGTCGCGCCGTCGCACCGCGGCCGCGGCCTGGGCAGTGCCGTCGCGAACACCCTGCTGGCCGAGGCCCGGGCGGCCGGCCTCGAAGAGGTCACCGCGTCGGCGCACGACACCTGGCCGGGCGGGCAGGCCTTTCTGCGCACGCTCGGCTTCGCCGTCGGGCCCGTCGTCGAGCCCACGGTCAACAGCGCGCGCTCGCCCGGCGAGCCGCCGGTCCGCCGCGCGACCTTGTCTCTGCACGCCTGACCCGGACCCGCGCGTTCGTCCGAAGACGGGCGTTTCGTACCCTGGGCAGCCATGAACTGGTTGGCGCCCCGGCGGAGACGAATCATCGCTCGACGTGAGCTCGCGACGCTCGCGTCCCTGACCGGCGTGGACCACCGGTCGGAGTGGGCACCGGGGCTGCTCGCCGAGGTCGACCAGCACGCGGCCGCCGTCCGCGACATCCTCATCCACAGCCACCACGGGCTGGGCCCGGTGGAGCTGGCCGACTACGCCCGCGGGGTCGAGGACGTCGCCCGCGACCGCGGCTGGCAGCCCGGCACCAACGACTGGGTCTCCCTGCGCCTGGCCGGGGTGTGCCTGCTGGCCATGACCGACGGGGTCATGGCCAGCATCGCCGACGGCGACGCCGCGCTCTCCTGAGCGGCGGCGCCGGCCGTCGCCTGCCGTCCTACGGGTAGTCCCGCGGCGGCGCACCCGGGAACCGGCCGGAGGTGTCCGGCTCCATGCCGGTGTGCCGGCCCGTGCCGGTCGGCGGCGCACTCGTCGTCGTCGGCGTCCCGCTCGGCGGCATCTCCGACGGCGGCACACCCGCCGGCGTCTCGTGCGCACGCAGCGCATCCTCACGACCACGCTGGTAAGCCTCGGTGCGGGTCCGCGCCTCCGGGATCTCCCGCTCCGCACGGCTCAGCCAGCGTTCCCAGCGCTGCTCCATCGGCCGCAGCATGCCGCCGCCGACCCCGACGATGATCACGCCGGCGACGGTGGCCAGCACCGCGATCAGCACCGGAGTGGTCACCGTCGTGGCGACTCCGATCTGGTTCAGCGCGGCGATCACACCGAGGGCGATGATGAAGACCTGCACGATCTTCGCGACCAGCCGGCCGTAGCTCAGCGAGCTCAGCGCGCTGCCGACGAGGTCGCCCAGGGCACTCGCCACCGCCGTCGCGACCACGACGATCACCACCGCGACGATCGCCTGCGGCAGCCAGGCCACGATGTCGGAGAGCAGATCGCTCACCGGGTTGGGCCCGAAGACGCCGAAGGCCATCTGCAGTGCGAGCAGCAGCACGGCGTAGTAGACCAGTGTCGCGATCAGGCCGCTGGCGTCGTACTTCGACTGCGCCAGAGCCCGCCGGACACCGCCGCGCTCCACGGCGCGGTCGAAACCCACCCGCTCGAGGACCACGTCGACCAGCTTGCGCAGCGCCTTCGCCACGAGCCACCCGATGAAGAGGATCACCAGGAACGCGGCGAACCTCGGCAGGAACGTGATCACGGCGTCGAGCGCGTTGTTCCACGATTCCGTGATGTCCATCCGGTTCACATCCTTCCGGGGCCCGGCCGGCCAACCGCCCATCGGCGGCCGGCCCATGCCCTACCGGCTCCCCACCTGCGTACCCGTCGGACGCGATACCACGCGCCCCTGATACCAGCCGTCGTGGACGGAACCAGAAGCAACCAAGGGTTGCGCATTGCCGGGCGCGGACCTACAGTCATATGCAATCAATGGTTGCGAGAGAACGGGACAGCGCGATGGAGTACGGGAGCATCGAGCGCGAGATCCACATCGAGGCCGCGCCCGAGATCGTCTACGAGGTCATCAGCACCCCCGAGCACCTGCGGGAGTGGTGGCCCGACGACGCCGACCTCGTCCCGGTGCCCGGCGCCACCGGGACGGTGACGTTCGGCGACCCGTCCGCGCCGGACGCGAAGGTCCAACCGCTCACCGTCGTCGAGGCCGACCCGCCGCGGCGGTTCGCCTTCCGGTGGGTCTACGACGAGGGCGTGGCCGCCGCGCCGGGCAACTCGCTGCTGGTGACGTTCGACCTCGCCCCGTCCGGCGGGGGCACGTTGCTGCGCTTCACCGAGTCGGGATACCGCGAGCACGGCTGGGAGGCGGCCGTCCTCGAGGAGCTGTACCGCGACCACGTCGCCGGCTGGGACCACTTCCTGCCCCGCCTCGTCGGCTACCTCGACCGGCTGGTGTCGGCGCCATGACGGGCTCGATCGACGACGAGCTCTGGTCGGCGGTCGGCGACCCGACCCGGCGGCGCATCCTCGACCTGCTGCTGGCCGACGGCGGCGGCACGGCGACGACGCTGAGCGAGCGGCTGCCGGTCACCCGGCAAGCGGTCGCCAAGCACCTCGGCGTCCTCGACCGGGTCGGGCTGGTGCACGCCATGCCGTCCGGACGCGAGCGTCGCTACGACGTCGACGAGGCCCAGCTGGCCCGCGCGGTCGCGCAGTTGACGGCGGTCGGCGCCACCTGGGACGCCCGGCTGAACCGCATCAAGCGGATCTCCGAGGCGATCCAGCGCCGCCGGCAGAGCTGATCCCCCACACCCACGAACGCCGTTACGACCGTGGCGGCGCCACCGAACCGCGCCCGCACACCGGGCGCACGACCGAGAAAGAGGCATCGAGATGGCCGACATCCTGCACCGCATCGGCGCGACCGCGTCGCCCGACGCCGTCTACACCGCACTGACCACGATCGACGGACTGTCGGGCTGGTGGACGGAGAAGACGACCCGGGCCGGCGACGACGTGATCCGGTTCCGGTTCGACCTGCCGCAGGGCGAGGACGGCTTCGACATGAAGGTTCTGGAGACCGTGCCGGGCAAGCTCGTGCACTGGGAGGTCGTCGCCGGTCCCGAGGAGTGGATCGGGACCCACGTCCGGTTCGAGCTGAAGCAGCAGGACGACTACACGGTCGTGCTGTTCCGGCACGAGGGCTGGAAGGAACCGGTCGAGTTCATGTACCACTGCAGCACGAAGTGGGCCACGTTCCTGCTGAGCCTCAAGGAGCTGGTCGAGACCGGCACCGGACGGCCGGCCCCGAACGACGTCCGCATCAGCAACTGGCACTGAGGCCGCGGCGCTCAGAGCCGCAATGCTCGCGGCGGCGACGCCAGCAGCTCGGCATCCTCCCAGTCCATGCCCGGGACGTCGACGTAGAGCTCGATCTCGTTGCCGTCCGGGTCGGCGATGTAGAGGCTGTGCGTGACGACGTGGTCGGTCGCGCCGAGCACCGTCGCGCCGGCCTCCTGCAGGGTCCGCAGCGCCGCCCGCAGCTCGTCGTCCGACGTGCCGATCTTCAGCCCGAAGTGGTAGAGCCCGACCCGGCGCCCGGCCGGCAGCGCCGCGGCGTCCGGACCCACCTCGATGAGCAGCAGCTCGTGATGGGTGCGGCCGGACGGCGCGTTGAACATGGCGAACGGCACCGGCAGCGGGCCGGTGCCGTCGCCACCGGCCCTCGGGAGCACCTGCCGCCAGCCGAGCACGTCGCGGTAGAACGCCACCGAGCGCTGGATGTCCCGCACGTACAGCACGATGTGCCCGAGCTCCTTGACCTCCACGGTCACTCCTCCTCGCCGGCCGCCCGTCCGGGCGGAAAGTTGAACTCTCAACCATCATCGTATGCTGTGCGTCGTGAAGTCGACGCGGTGGCTGAGTGACGACGAACAGAAGGTGTGGCGGACCTACCTGCTGGCGAATCAGCTGCTGTGGGCGGCCCTGGACCGGCAGTTGCAACGCGACGCCGGCATGCCGCACGCCTATTACATGATCCTGGCGATGCTCTCCGAGGCGCCGAATCGCGAGCTCACGATGTCGCAGCTGGCCCGCATGGTCGGCTCGTCGCCGAGCCGCCTGTCGCACGCGGTCTCGCGGCTGGAGCAGGCCGGCTGGGTGCGCCGCCGCAAGCACGACACCGACGGCCGCACCACCGTCGCCTCGCTCACCGACGACGGCTTCGCCGTGCTCGCCGCGGCCGCGCCGGGCCACGTCGAGGAGGTCCGCAGCATCCTGTTCGACCCCCTCACCCCTGAGCAGGTCGAGCAGCTCGGCGCGATCGTCGCGGCGATCGTCGCTCCGAACGACGGCCGGGCTCCGCACCTGTGAGATGCTCACACCGGCGGCAGCCGCAGCCGGCCGACGACGCCCCCGAACCACGCCGACTCGACGCGAAAGAGGGCACCGACCATGCGAGACATCGCCGTGTTCAGCGGCAGCGCCCACCCCGAGCTGGCCGCCGAGATCTGCGCCCAGCTGGGCGCCGCCCTCAACCCGGTCCGCATCCAGCGCTTCGCCAACGACTGCCTCGAGGTGCAGCTGCAGGCGAACTGCCGCGAGCACGACGTGTTCCTGATCCAGCCGATCGTCCCGCCGGTCCAGGAGCACCTGGTCGAGCTGTTCCTCATGCTCGACGCCGCCCGGGGCGCCTCGGCCGCCCGGATCACCGTCGTCATGCCGCACTACGCCTACGCGCGGTCGGACAAGAAGGACGCCCCGCGCATCTCCATCGGCGGCCGCCTGATGGCGGACCTGCTGGTCGCCGCCGGCGCGAACCGCGTGCTGGCGATGACGCTGCACTCGCCGCAGGTGCACGGGTTCTTCAGCGTGCCGGTCGACCAGTTGCACGCGCTGCGTGAGCTCGCCGCGCACTTCCAGGGGCGCGACCTGTCCAACACCATCGTCGTCTCACCCGACCTCGGCAACGCCAAGCCGGCGTCGGCGTTCGCGCGCATGCTCGGCGTCCCCGTCGCCGCCGGCGCCAAACAGCGCTTCGCCGACGACAAGGTGACGATCACGGCGATCATCGGCGAGGTGGCCGGCCGGGACATCATCGTCCTCGACGACGAGATCGCGAAGGGCAGCACGCTCATCGAGCTGATGGACCGGCTGCGCGAGCGCGACGCCCGGTCCATCCGCATCGCCTGCACGCACGGGCTGTTCGCCGACGACGCCCTGCGGCGGCTCGGCGACCAGCCCGACGTCGAGGAGATCGTCTGCACCAACACCGTCCCGCTCGCCGACGGCACCGGCCACCCGAAGCTGACGGTGTTGTCGGTCGCGCCGCTGCTGGCCGAGGCGATCCGCCGGATCCACAACGGCGAGTCGGTCAGCGCGCTGTTCCACGACGCGTGAGAGGCAGCTCACCCCCAGCACCGGTCATATGCAGAAGTCGGGCCATGCAAAAGATCACGAACTCTCTCCAGTCGACATCCGCCCTGGACCGAGGGCTCAGGGAGACCTTCGGCCCCCCATCGCCCTCGGTATTTGCATGACCCTCCGGGACCAATCCGGGCATTTCCCGGACGGCGGCCGAATCGGCCATCCATACTCAGTGCTCATGACGAGGAGTCAGTTCGAGACCATGTCGGACTTCACCGACCCGCTCACCGCTGTCACCCGCCGGGGCAGGCTCGTGCTCGCCCAGCGCGAGGGGTTCCTCGAGCTCGACGCCGCCGGTGAGCGGTTCGAGCTGCTCGGCCCGTTCGACAACGCCGCCGAGCTGGGCGACGACGTCGAGATCACCGGCGTCGTGGCGCCGCAGGGCCGCGGGGTCCGTGAGACCCCGGCGATGCTGGTGCGGCACGTCCGCCGGCTCTGACCGTTCCCCCACCCACGACTCGGCGGGCGGCCATGCGGCCGCCCGCCGCTCGGTCGTCCCCGGGCTATTCCGGCAGGCCGGTCTCGACCGGGTGGCCGGCGCGGATCCACGCGTGGGTGCCGCCGGCGANGCAGGCCGGTCTCGACCGGGTGGCCGGCGCGGATCCACGCGTGGGTGCCGCCGGCGACGTTGCGGACGTCGTAGCCCTGCGCGTCGAGGTAGTCGGCCACCTGCGCGCTGCGGCCGCCGACCGCGCACACGACGTACACGGTGCGGTCGCGCGGGATGTCGTCGATCTGCTCGATGACCGAGCCCATCGGGATCAGCTGGACGCCGGGGATGTGCGCCTCGACGTACTCGCCGGGCTCGCGGACGTCGACGATGGCGGCGTCGCCGGTCTTCCACTGCGCCGCCAGCTCGTCGACGGAGACCTCGGCTGCGCTCACGGGACGCTCACGAAGATGTGCGAGGCGTCGGCGGCGGACAGCTCGACGGTCTCGGTGCTGCGTACCTGGACGCCGTTGTCGGTGGTGGTGGCCCGCACCGTTCGGCCGGGGACGATCTCGGCCTCGCGCAGGCTCGCCAGCAGCTTCTCGTCGACCTGCAGCGGCTCGCCGATGTGCCGGACGGTGACCTCGGCGCCGTCGACGGTGCCGGCCTGACGCAGCTGGCGGACGCCGGAGCGGAAGTCCTCGACGACCGTGGAGCTGCCCAGCTCGGCCAGGCCCGGGATGGGGTTGCCGTAGGGGTCGGCGGACGGCTCGTGCAGGAGGTCGACCAGGCGGCGCTCGACCGCCTCGGAGACGACGTGCTCCCAGCGGCACGCCTCGTTGTGCACCAGCTCCCAGTCGAGCCCGATGACGTCGACCAGCAGCCGCTCGACCAGGCGGTGCTTGCGCATGACCCGCATGGCCAGCAGCCGGCCCTTCTCGGACAGCTCGAGGTGACGGTCCTCGTCGACGTGCAGCAGGCCGTCGCGCTCCATGCGGGCGACGGTCTGGCTGACGGTGGGACCGGACTGGTGCAGCCGCTCGGCGATGCGCGCTCGGAGCGGGACGATGCCTTCCTCTTCGAGCTCGAAGATCGTCTTGAGGTACATCTCTGTCGTATCGATGAGGTCGCTCACCCGACGGCTCTCCTCGCATGACTCTGAAAAATTCGATTGGCGCTGCGGCCCGCTGGTGCCGTCGGTCGCCCACAACCCGCCGGGGCCGGGTTGATACGTCGAGCTTATCGCGACCGCGTCTCGTTTCCGGTTCCGATCAGATCGCCGCCCCCCGGACCGAGACGCCGGAGCTCGCGCCATGGGAGACTCACCGAGTGCCGGTGGTGAGCGTCCTGAGCCTCAAGGGCGGCGTCGGGAAGACGACCGTCGCGCTCGGGCTGGCCGGCGCGGCGGCCGCACAGAAGCTGCGCTGCGTCGTCGTCGATCTCGACCCGCAGGCCAACGCCACGACGGTCCTCGCGCCCGGCGATGTGCGGTTCACCGCCAACGACGTCCTCACCGGCGACCGGCCGGTGCCCGTCGGCGACGCCCTCGCGGTGAGCGGCTGGGGCGAGCCGGTCCGCGTCCTCGCCGGTGAGCCCGCGCTGGAGCGGCGCAACCACCCCCTCGACGGCCGGCCCGGTCGGCACCACGTGCGCGCCGCCCTCGCCGGCCTGCGCGACGCCGACCTCGTCCTCATCGACTGCCCACCCAGTCTCGCCGAGCTCACCCGCAACGCCCTGGCGGCCAGCGACACCGCGCTCGTCGTCACCGAGCCGACGGCGTTCGCGCTGGCCGGCGCCCAGCAGGCGCTCGACGCCGTCGACGCCGTCCGCAGCGCGCACAACCTGCGGCTGCGGCCGGCCGGCATCGTCGTCAACCGGTTCCGCGCCGGCGCGGCCGAACACCGGTTCCGGCTCGACGAGCTGATCGCCGCCTACCGCGAACTGGTCATCGACCCCGTGCTGCCGGAGCGCTCGGCCGTCGCCCGCGCCCAGGGCGCCGGGGTGCCCATCCAGCGCTGGCCGTCGCCCGGTGCGCGCGAGGTCAGCCGCATCTTCGCCGGCTATCTCCCGCCGCTGTTGAGCTCGGCCGGGGCCGGCGCCGGCCCGTTCTCGAGAGGTGGCAGACCATGAGCTCGTCGCTGCCCGCGCCGCGGCCCGCGCTGATCCGTGGCCGCGACGGCACGGTCCGCCCGGCCGCGCCGCACCTGTCCTCGATGGCCGTCGACGAGACCGCCGTCGCCAAGGCGGCCAAGAAGCACAAGAAGAAGGTCCATGCCGACGACGACGCCGAACTGCTCGTGACGCTGTCCAAGCGCGACCGCAAGCGGCTGCGGCGCAAGGCCGAGTCGTACGGCTGGACGGCGGAGGAGGCCGCGGCACACGTGCTGCGCGCCTGGGCCGACGAGTAGCTCCGACGCCGGCCGCGAGGTTCCGAGCGGCGGCGAGCACCCCGAGGGCGACGGTGACCGGGCCGGGTTCACGGTCCTGCAGATCCCCGTGCCGGCCGTGGAGTCGTTCGTGCGGGAACGGTACGAGCACTACGACCGCGCGTACCTCTCGCCCGACCCCGGCTTCACGCACGCGCACGTCACCGTGCTGGCGCCGTTCCTGCCGGCGCCCGACGCCACGTCCCTCGAGGTGGTGGCGGCCATCCTCGCGGAGACGGCGCCGATCGCGTTCGCGCTGCGCCGCCTCGAGACGTTCCCGAACGGCGTCATCTACCTCGCGCCGGAGCCGGCCGAGCCGTTCCGGGCGCTCACCGAGCGGTTCGTGGCGGCGTTCCCGCAGTGTCCCCCGTACGGCGGGCAGTTCCCCGACATCGTGCCGCACGTCACCCTGGACCAGCACTCGGTCGACGTCACGGTGGAGTCGACCCGCGACCGGCTGGGCGACGCGGTCCCGGTGAGCTGCGTCGCCGACCGCGTCGACCTCGTGTGGTACGAGCCGCACCGGTGCCGGGTGCTGACCACCTGGCGGCTCGACGCACCGGGTTAGGGCGCGACCCACTCGCCGCGGGCCATGACGGCGTCGACCGTCAGGTCCGCGTCGAGCACGACGAGGTCGGCGTCGAGGCCGGGGGCGAGCGCGCCGGTGCGGCCGTCGATGCCCAGCAGCCGGGCCGGCGTCGCCGACGTCGCGCGCACCGCCTCCGGCACGGTGAACCCCGCCTGCTCGACGGCGAACCGGAACGCGTGGTCCATGGTCAGCGTGCTGCCGGCGATCGAGCCGCCCTCGACCAGCCGGGCGACCCCGTTCTCGACGCGTACGGCGAGCTCGCCGAGCACGTACTCGCCGTCGCCGATGTCCGTCGCGTCCATCGCGTCGGTGACGAGCGCGACCCGCTCCGGGCCGGCCGCGCCGCGGACCAGGCGGGCGATCGCGGCGTGCAGGTGGACGCCGTCGAGGATCAGCTCGACGGTGACGCGGTCGTCCTCCAGCAGCGCGACGATCGGGCCCGGGTCGCGGTGGTGGACCGGCGCCATCGCGTTGAACAGGTGCGTCGCGACCGTCGCCCCGGCGTCGATGGCCTGCCGGGTGATGTCGTAGCTGGCATCGGTGTGTCCTACGGCGGCGACGGCGCCCGCGTCCACGACGGCGCGGACGGCGTCGAGGCCGTGCTCCAGCTCGGGCGCGAGCGTGACCATGCGGACCGTTCCCACGCCGGCGGCCAGCAGCCGCTCGACGGCGGCCGGCTCCGGGGTGCGCAGGGCCCGCTCGTCGTGGGCGCCTTTGCGGGCCGGGGAGATCCACGGCCCCTCCAGGTGGACGCCGGCGATCAGCCCGTCGCCGGCCAGCTCGGCCAGCGCCCGCACGTCGTGCTCGAGCGCGGCGTACTCGCCGGTGACCAGGCTCGCGACGATGGACGTCGTGCCGTGGCGGCGGTGGGTGGCGACGAACGTGCGGACCGCCTCGGGGTCGGCGCCGACGACGGAGCCACCGCCGCCGCCGTGCGTGTGCATGTCGACGAAGCCGGGGATCAGCCAGCGTCCGGCGAGGTCGCGGTCGGCCGGGCGTGACGGTGTGCCCGTGCCCAGCGCGGCGATGCGGCCACGGTCGACCTCCAGCCAGCCGTCCTCCACCACGCCGTCGGGCGTGACCATCACCGCACCGGCGATCACCGTCATGTGCGTTCCTCCCGGCCTCGTTTCGTGTCGGTCCGCACCGTATCGCGTGGCCGTCTAGGGTGTGTGGGCCTGTGGAGGGCCGCGCATACTGGCGACGACTGGGGGCCGGAGGCTCCCACGAGTCGCCGGTCCGGACCTTGAGGCGACCGGAGCGAAGGAGTCCACGTGGGCGGCCCGAGACGTGAGGAGTGTTGATGACGGTGACGGTGCGGTCGCGGTTCCGGGGTCCGACGACGTCGGGCAACGGCGGCTACGTGGCGGGCGTGCTGGCGGCGCGGCTCGGCGGCGGTCCGGTCACCGTGACGCTGCGCACGCCGCCACCGCTGGAGACCCCGCTGACCGTACGATCCTCGGCCGACGGCGGTCTGGACCTGGTGGACGGCGACACGCTGGTGGCCGCCGCCGCTCCGGCCGCGGAGGGCGACCTGGTCGCCGTCCCGCCGGTGCCCGTCGCCGAGGTCGCGGAGATCTCGGCGCGCTACCCCGGGTTCTCGGCGCACCCGTTCCCCGAGTGCTTCGTCTGCGGACCGGCCCGCTCCCCCGGCGACGGCCTGCGCCTCTTCCCCGGCCGTGTCGGCGACGGCCGGACCGCCTGCCTGTGGTCGGTCGGCGCCGACGTCGCGGGCGCCCCGGAGTTCGTCTGGGCCGCGCTCGACTGCCCCGGCGGCTGGTCGGCCCCGATCGAGGGCCGCCCGATGGTGCTCGGCCGCATCACCGCCCTCGTGTCCGACGTCCCGTCCGCCGGCGAGTCGTGCCTGGTCATGGGCTCCTTCGTCGCCACCGAGGGCCGCAAGACCTGGACCGACTCGACGCTCTACGGCGTCGACGGCCGGCTGCTCGGCCGCGCCCGGTCGACGTGGATCGCGATCGCCTGACTCCCACCGGTTTGTTCCCGTGTTCACCGCGCGGAAAAGGCGTTGCCGAGGAGATGGGTGGGCGCATAACGTGGTGGGCACACGGAGAGGAGGTGGTCCAGTAGATGAATAGCTATCGGACTCGTGAGGTGGCTGCTCGCTAGCAGCCCTGCTCGTCGCAGGACTTGGGGGTGACCCCCAGTGTTCGCCGGCTTGGTTGCTGGCAATACCGAGCAGTCACCCGACCCGTGGGCTCCCGGCGCTGGTCCGTCCGGGCCACGTCTGTCCGACCGTGTGTCGCGGCAGCGTGGAAGCAGCCCACGGGTCGTTCCGCGTTCGCCCGCCCGGCCCGGTGCGCCATAAGCGCCCGACTCCCCGACGTGGATCCGGACTGACCACCGTGACCGGGTAGACCGGCGATGCTCTATCGGCGTCGTTGACATGAGCGCCAACACGTGGCGTTCTCGTCAACACCGGATTTCGGTGATCACCGAGGTCGGCCCCCAACGGTGTGAGATTGCTGCACCGTCTGTGTGACTCTGGTGTCGCCCCAGCAACAGCACCGCCACACGCTCCCGCGGTGATCTCACACCGTTGACCGCAACCGACCCGAGGCCACCCGCGCCCGCCGCGACCTCAGGGGGCGAGCCGCTCCACGACCCACTTCTCCGCCGCGCGGCGGTAGCGCAGCCGATCGTGCAGTCGCGCGATCCCGCCCTGCCAGAACTCCACCGTCTCCGGCTCGACGCGGTAGCCGCTCCAGAACTCCGGCAACGGCACCTCGCCCGGGTAGCGTTCGGCCACCTCGGCGGCCGCCGCCTCCAGCTCCTCCCGGGTCGCGATGACCGCCGACTGCCGGCTGGCCCATGCACCGATCTGCGACTCCCGCGGCCGGGTCCGCCAGTACGCCAGCGTGGCCGCCCTGGACACCGTCGAGGCCGTGCCGCAGACGAGGACCTGCCGCTCCATCGCGATCCACGGGAAGCACAGCGACACCCGCGGGTTGCCGGCGATCTCCGTCGCCTTGCGGGAACCGGTGTTGGTGAAGAAGACGAAGGCACCGTCGTCGATGCCCTTGAGCAGCACGGATCGGCTGCTGGGCTGGCCGTCGGGGCCGACGGTGCCGAGGATCATGGCGTTCGGCTCGGTGATGCCCATGGTGACGGCGTCGTGCAGCCAGGCGCGGAACTCGTCGAGCGGGTCGGGCGCGAGGTCGCGCTCGAGCAGCCGCCCCGCGGTGTAGCGCCGGCGCATCCGCGGCAGTCCTTCCTCCACGGCCTCCACTCTGTCACCACCTCCAGACAGAACGGCCTCCCGCGCCGCCCACCACAGGAACGTGGCCGAGGCCACTGTGGGAAACCGCACATTCACATTGTCGCAACTTGTGGAGAGCCACCAGTTGCGGGGCATGATGGACGTGGGGGCCCGCGAGCGCACCACGAATGGAGAAGTCAATGACCGAGGTCAAGCATGGCCTTGAGGGTGTCGTAGCGTTCGAGACCCACATCGCCGAGCCCGACAAGGAAGGCGGTGCGCTGCGCTACCGCGGGGTCGACATCGACGACCTCGTCGGCCGGGTGCCGTTCGGCAACGTGTGGGGTCTGCTGGTCGACGGCGCGTTCGATCCCGGCCTGCCGCCGGCCGAGCCGCTGGAGCTGCCGGTCCGCACCGGCGACGTCCGCGTCGACGTGCAGAGCGCGGTCGCCACCCTGGCCCCGCTGTGGGGCTTCCAGCCGCTGCTCGACACCAGCGACGACGACGCCCGCGACCAGCTGGCCCGCAGCGCGTCCACCGCGCTCTCGTTCGTCGCCCAGTCGGCGCGGCACTCGACCGGGCAGGCGCCCGTGCCCGACGCCGTCGTGGCGCAGGCCGGCAGCATCGTCGAGCAGTTCATGGTGCGCTGGCGCGGCGAGCCCGACCCGCGGCACACCGCCGCCGTCGACGCGTACCTGACGTCGGCCGCCGAGCACGGCATGAACGCGTCCACGTTCACCGCCCGGGTGGTCGCCTCCACCGGCGCCGACGTCGCCGCGTCGCTGTCCGCCGCCGTCGGCGCGATGAGCGGTCCGCTGCACGGCGGCGCGCCGTCGCGGGTCCTGGCCATGATCGAGGAGATCGAGCGCACGGGCGACCCCGTCGGCTACGTCAAGGGCGTCCTCGACCGCGGCGAGCGGCTCATGGGCTTCGGCCACCGCGTCTACCGCGCCGAGGACCCGCGGGCCCGCACGCTGCGCCGCGTCGCCCGCGAGCTCGGCGCGCCGCGCTACGAGGTCGCCGAAGCGTTCGAGAAGGCCGCGCTCTCCGAGCTGCACGAGCGCAAGCCCGACCGCGTCCTCGCCACCAACGTCGAGTTCTGGGCCGCCATCGTGCTCGACTTCGCCGAGGTCCCGGCGCACATGTTCACGTCGATGTTCACGTGTGCCCGCACGGCCGGCTGGTGCGCACACATCCTCGAGCAGAAGAAGACCGGCCGGCTGGTCCGTCCGTCGGCCAAGTACACCGGCCCGGGCGCCCGCACCCCTGACACCGTCCCCGGCTGGGATCCCGCCTGGGCCGCCTGACCTGCACCATCCTCCGCCGCCACGCGCCGGTCCGTGTCATCTGACGGACCGGCGCTCGCATGTCCGCAATCATGCGGCACAATGGCCTACCTGACAGTGTCGTCACACTTCCGTAACCCACCGGACACCCGACACGGAGCGCAGCCATGACCGACACTGTGCAGATCCCCGACGAGCTCAAGCCCGCCGACGGCCGGTTCGGCTCGGGCCCGAGCAAGGTCCGCCCCGAGGCGCTGGCCGCCCTCGCCACCCAGGGCGGGGCCGTCCTCGGCACGTCGCACCGGCAGGCGCCGGTGAAGAACCTGGTGCGCCGCGTCCGCGAGGGCGTCGCCGCCCTGCTGAACCTCCCCGACGACTACCAGGTCGTGCTGGGCAACGGCGGCACGACGGCGTTCTGGGATGCCGCCGCGTTCGGCCTGGTCCGCCAGAAGGCGCAGCACCTGTCCTTCGGCGAGTTCTCGTCGAAGTTCGGCACCGTCACCAAGACCGCGCCGTGGCTCGACGACCCCAGCATCGTCAAGGCCGAGCCGGGCTCCCTGCCGGCGCCGGTCGCCGAGGAGGGCGTCGACGTCTACGCGTGGCCGCACAACGAGACCTCGACCGGTGTCATGGCGCCGGTCCGCCGGGTCGACGGCGCCGCCGACGACGCGCTCGTGCTCATCGACGCCACCAGCGGCGCGGGCGGCCTGCCGGTCGACCCCACGCAGGCCGACGTCTACTACTTCGCGCCGCAGAAGAACTTCGGCTCCGACGGCGGACTGTGGATCGCCGCGTTCTCGCCGGCCGCGCTGGCCCGGGTCGAGCAGATCGCCGCCACCGGGCGGTACGTCCCCGCCTTCCTCGACCTTCCCACGGCCATCGACAACTCCGCCAAGGACCAGACGTACAACACGCCGGCCGTCGCGACGCTGTTCCTGCTGGCCGACCAGCTCGACTGGCTCAACGGCAACGGCGGCCTCGAGTTCGCCGTCGGCCGCACGACGGCGTCGTCGAGCCACCTGTACAGCTGGTCCGACAAGACGCCGTACACCACGCCGTACGTCACCGACCCCGAGGCGCGTTCGCTGGTCGTCGGCACCATCGACTTCGACGACAGCATCGACGCTGCCGCGGTGGCCAAGGTGCTGCGGTCCAACGGCATCGTCGACGTCGAGCCCTACCGCAAGCTGGGCCGCAACCAGCTGCGCGTGGCGATGTTCCCGGCGGTCGACCCCGCCGACGTCGAGGCGCTGACGGCGTGCATCGACTTCGTGGTCGAGAAGCTCGGGGCCTAGACCGGCGCGAGCGGCAATAACAACGCCCGGCCGCGATTCGTGTCAGCGGCCGGGCGCGTTGTTGGTTCCGTTCGACTTCCGGAACCGCATTCCCCCGTCGTGTTCCTGGGACAACCATAGAACTCCGCGATCATCCTGGGGATCATCCGTTCGGTCCTCTGACGATCATCCGCGCGGTCAGCATTTCACTGCGGTAGCGGGCGATCCGCCCTGGCCGGCGGCCTGGCCGGCATCGTTTCCGCCCGATTGATCATCTAGTCACGCCGTTGGTCACGGCGGCGCGAATTCGCGGCGCCGACCAGCGTGAAGACCGGCGCGTGCCGGCGCGTAGTCTGAGCGGGACGGATCTTCGAAGGAGGCGACCACGGTGCGGCCGAAGACCACCCGGCAACTGGTGAGCGCCACCCTGGTCCTCATGCTCCTCATCGTGGCGGTGGCGGCGCTGCTCTGACGGCGTCAGCGGCGGCCGGTCAGCGCGAAGCGGGCCAGCGCCTCGTACCGCGGTCCACGGCCGGGACCGCCGGGGTGCGACCGGAACAGCGTCATGGTCTCCGACGGCCACTCCGGTCCCTCGTAGGCGGCGAGCCGCTCGACATACGGCCGCAGGTCGGCGGCGCCGCGGGCCCGGGCCAGCGTGATGTGCGGCCGGAACCGCTGCCGTTCCTCCGCCCCGGCGCCGATCCGCCGGCCGGCGGCGCGGGCCGACCCCGCCAGCGCGCGCAGGGCGACACCGTCGCCGTCGATCCCGGCCCAGAGCACCGCGCGCCCGAACCGCCCGGCGCCGGCGATGC
>NZ_QUAL01000042.1 GCF_003579925.1 Jiangella rhizosphaerae
CTGGACCGGCTCGGCGGCCGTGGCGACGCCGACCGGGCCGACGACGAACGCGGCGGCCACCGCGGCGACCAGGCCGGCCGCGGCGCGCTGCTGGAACCGCAGGACGGGCAGCCGCGGCGCCTTGCGCCCGCTCAGCGCCGCGGGGATCTCGACGACCAGTCCGACGGCGAAGCTGATCCAGCCCAGCCACGCGATCCAGACCAGCGCCTGGAGGAACAGCGACCCGTCGTCGGGCTCGGTGAGCGCGGACGTGACGTCGTCCCAGCTGGGCACGGAGTCGGGGAGCGGGTTGCCGGCGACGGCGATCAGTGCGAGCGGGATGCCGACCAGGACCGCGACGATGACGACCAACGCTCCCAGTCCGCGCAGGACCGATCCGATCCTTCGCCGGGGGCGGGCGGTTCGATGGGTTCGAGGCACGGGGAAACTCCTCACTGTTCCGTACCGACGCCGCGCGCGAGGCGGGCCTGGGCACTACCTGTGGCCTGGGACGTCGGGGGCCCGATCAGGGACAGGAAGACGTTGTCGTAGGTGACGGTGGTGTCGACCTGGACCGTCGTGTCGTCGACTCGGCGGCAGTCGGTGGCCTGCCCGCCGGCCGCCGTCACGTAGTTCAGGGCGGCGGTACAGGCGCGGGAGAAGTCGATGGTCGGGTGACCGGCGCCGTTGCCGTCGATGATGACCGCCTGGGCGGCGGTGCGGGCCGCCTCGGCCGCCAGCGCGTTGGCGCGCTGCATCGCCCGGATCTTGCCGCCGCCGTCGACCACCAACCCGATGGCCAGGAACAACGCCATGACGATGACCACGGCGAAGACGGCGACGGCGCCGCCTTCGCCGCCGGACCGCGGCCGCCGGGCCGTCATCGGCGCATCCTGTAGGTGTCGAGCGGGCTCTCGACGGTCTCGGTGATCTCCCGCGAGCCGGGCAGCCCGGGGATGGCGACGTCGGAGAGCTGGACGCGGCAGGTGACCGTGGCCGTGACCGTGGCCGGCTCGCCCGGCGGCCGGCTGAACTGGCTGGTGTCGATCTGGATGGACGGTCCGCCCACGCACAGGAGGTCCTGTCGCGCCAGCGACGCCTCGGCGGCGTTGCGGCCCTGGATGAGCGCGTCGCTCTCGGTACGGGCGATGGACGCGGTGCGCGCGGCCTCGGCGGCGGCGTGCTCGACCGAGCCACCGGCGATGGTCACCCGGCCGCCCAGCACCAGCAGGGCGATGATCATCAGCAGGCCGGGCGCGACCACCGCCAGCTCGACGGTCGCCGAGCCGCGCTCCCTGCGTTCTGCTTGCGCGGACATGTCAGCCCGGCCCGGTGAAGCGTTCGACCGGCCCGCTGGCCGTCTGGGAGACCTGGTGTCCGGACCAGCCGGGGAACAGGCTCTGCGACGAGCCCTCGACGGTGATGGTGACTTCGACGTCGCCGCCGTCACCGCTGACGGTGACGCTGCTGAGCACGCCGTCGGCGCCGGCCTCCTGGGCGAAGGAGCGGGCCTCGGCGACGCCGGCCGCGAGCGACCCGCCGTTGCCGGTGGCCACCCGCACGCCCTCTTCGGCGGCGGCCAGGGCGACGTTGCGGGCGTGGTACCACAACGCGCCCTCGATGACGCCGAAGGTGATGAGCAGGACGACCGGGAACAGGACCACGAGCTCCAGCGTCGCCGCGCCTCGTTCGGGACGTCCGGGGAGGCGGCGCCGAACTCGACGCCGCTGCCCGTCACGTGGCCGGCGGCTCATGGCCTACTGGATCTTCGCTTGTTCGCGGTTGATGACGCCGATGATGATGCCCACCAGGGCCACGGCGGCGACGAACACGGCGGCGGCGATGACGACGTACTCGAGCGTGGTGGCGCCGTGTTCGCGGCGGCGTTCGGTCAACTCGGAGTAGCGCTCGCGCAGCTCGGCGGACAGGACCGTCATCCATGTCTGGAGTTGCAGCATTGTCGTGTTCCTCTCGGGGGTGCGGGCTGTTCCCGACCCGTCACAGCTGTAGGCATGTCCGGGGAGACTTCTGTGACGTGCCGGGATCGGGGAATTCCGGACTGAGGAAATAACGGACAAAGAGTCATTCGAGCATACGCATCACCGTGGGAGCCGCCAGTAGAGCCATGAAAACCACGCCCAGAAGTGCGACGGGCATGACCATTCGTTCGCTGTCGGCATTGGCGCGGGCGTGCTCGGCCGACAGGGTGGCGTCGCGCAGGCCGCTGGCGCGGGCGCGCAGACTCTCGTAGACCGTGGCGCCCTCCTCGCCGGACAGCCGCATGATGTCGGCGAGGTCGTCGAGGTCGCTGAGTCCGAGCTGGATCGAGAGCGTGTGCAGGCCCTCCCAGGGCGTCGTGCCGGACCACCGCGCCCGGGCCAGTTCCTCGCGCAGCCGTTGGAACACCCAGGAGTCGCCCACCTCGGCGGCGTTCTCCAACGCCTGGGTCGACCCGGCGCCGCCGGCGCGCTCCAGCGCGACGAGGTCGATGTAGGCGCCGAGCGCCCGGGTGAACTCCTCGCGGGCGTTGTTCGCCTTCTGCCGGGTCTCGATGTCGGGCAGGAACCACATCACGACGGCCAGGATCAGCCCGACGAACGCCGGCACGGTGAACGGCAGGCTCACGCCGGTGATCGCCAGGGTGAGCGTCAGGATGGCGGGGAAGGCCAGACCCAGCAGCGCCCACAGCGCCTTCTCGCCGTAGTAGCGGTATGCGGGGATGCGCAGCAGGTCCAGCTCCTGCCGCGGCAGCCGGAAACCCACCAGCGTCGGCAGCCGCTGTTCGAGGAACCGGCCGAGGCGGTCCTGGAACAGCGAGCTGGACTGACTGGTCTGCGGTTCCATCGAGCGCGTGGTCTCGGTGCCGGTGTCGTGCAGCCGGCCCAGCGTGGCCCGCAGGTGCGGCTGGGCGGGGACCAGCTCGCGCACGACGATCGCCAGCCCGAGGCCGGCCAGCGCGCCGGCGAGGATGCCGAGTTCCCAGATCATCGGCGCGCCTCCGCCCGGGCCGGTCCGGTGGCCGAGCGCAGGTCCCAGCCCATGATGCGCGGCAGCGGCCGTGGCTTGGTGATCTGGCGCATCCACAGCAGGCAGAGCACGTAGCAGCTGAGCAGCACGATGAGCACGATCTGCCCGATGGCCGAGCCGTACGGCTCGATGTAGGAGCTGTTGAACGTCATGAAGCCGAGGACGACCAGCGTGATGATGGTGACCATGCGTGCCGTGGTGCGCGGCTTGGACCGGTCGGCCTCGATCTTGCGCCGCACCTGGACGTCTTGTGCCACCGTCGCCGCCAGCCCTTCGAGCACAGCGGCGAGACCGGCGCCGCGTCGCGTGGCTCCCAGGATCAGCGACGACGCGATGAGGTCGCCGGTGGCGTCGTCGAGGTCGTCGGCGAAGGCGCGCAGCGCCGCCACCGTCGGCCAGCGGGCACGCAGCCGCGCCACCAGCGTCGTCACCTCGGCGCGCAGCGCGTCGGGTGTGGACTTCATGGTGGCGGTGATGGCCTGTTCCAGCCCGACGCCGACGGTGAGCACGCCGGCCAGCGACCGCGTCCACTCCTCCATGGCTTCGAGCTTGGCGACGGGTGTGGCCGACGGGGGCGGCGCGAGCAGCGCGGGCAGGCCGATGAGCGCGGCGGGCACGAGCACGACGAGGATCAGCCAGCCCGTGAGCAGCCAGGCGACCATGCCGCCGGCCAGGCCGATGCCGAGCAGGAGGCGCAGCTGCCGGGCGGCGGGGTTGCGGCCGCCGGTCATGCTGATGAACCGCGCCTTGAGCCGCTGCCCGGTCGTGGACGGACGTGCCTGCACCGGCTGCGGGAGGAGTCCGAGGACGATGACGAGCAGCCCACCCAGCACGAGGATGGCGGCCAGCGCCGCCGCGAACGGCGTCACGGCACACCGCCGTGGTCGAGCAGCCGCGGGTTGAATCCCACGCGTTCGAGGTCGGCCAGCCAGATCGGCGGGGTGCCGGGCACCGCACGGCCGTCGGGGCCGGGCTGGAACACGTCGGTGACGGCCGGCAGGCCGTGCTCGCCCGGCTCGATCGCGATGATCTCGCTGATGTAGCGCGACCGCTTGCCGCCGGCGTGGCTGTCGTCGACCAGCTCGATCTGGACGATGAGGTCGATGTGCTCGGCGATCTGCCGGTACGCGAAGGACTCCGTGACGTGCTGGCCGGCCTCCATGGCGCAGGTGACCAGGCGCTCGATGGCCGCCCGTGCGGAGTGCGCGTGAGTCGTCGACAGCGAGCCGGCGCCGGACTGCATCGCCTTGAACATCGGCAGCACCTCGCGGCCGCGCACCTCGCCCACGATGAGCCGGGAGAGGTTCATGCGCAGCGAGTCGAAGACGAGGTCGTCGAGGGTGATCTCGCCGACGGCGCGTCCGTCGGGTCCGCGCTCGCCGCTGCCGGGCCGCGCCTCCCACGCCACGATGCGCTTGTGCCGCTCGGGCATGTCGTGCAGGTGCAGCTCGTACTCGGTCTCGATGGTGCCGATGCGCTCCATGGGGTCCAGCTCGTTGGTCAGCGCGCGCACCAGCGTGGTCTTGCCGGCGCCCTGCGCTCCGGAGACGACGAGGCTCTTGCGGGCCCGGACGGCGGCGGCGAGGAACGCCGCCGCGGCCGGGCTGAGCATGTCGAGGTCGACCAGCTCCTTGATGCCGATGTCGGTGAGCCGGTGCTTGCGGATGACGGCCACTGGGCGGGGGGTGATCCACGCGGTGGCCGCGAGCCGCGAGCCGTCGCGCAGCCGCAGGTGCAGCCGCGGGTTGGACGGCGAGAACGGCCGCTCGTTGTTGCCCGTGCGGGTCGCCAGGAACGACAGCGTCTCGATGAGCTCCTCGTCGCTGTCGGCCACCGGCGGGCCCTCGACGATGCGGCCGTCGTCGTAGATGAGGTGGACGTTGTCGTGCCCGTTGATCTCGATGTTCTCGATGTCGGGGTCGTCGACCAGCGGCTGCAGCCGGCCGAGCCCGAACAGCGCGGCCATGATCGCCTCGGCCAGCTGGATCTGCTCGTCCGGCGTGATGATCGGCAGGCCCTTGGTGAGCGCCCGCTCGGCGTGGTCGGCCAGCAGCTCGACGACGATGCTGCGGCCCAGCTCGCGCCGGCCGGCGTCGTCGAGACCCTCGCGGCTGCGCAGGGCGTGTGCCAGCTGGTCGGCGGCCTGTTCGCGATAGGCGCGGACCAGCCCCCAGTCGACCTCGCCGCCGCCCATGGGCCGCAGGACGCCGCCGTTGCGCTCGAGCGCGGTGAGGTCGTCGTCGGAGCGGCGGGCATGCTGGCCGGACGGCAGGGGGCCGCGGCCGCGCTGCGCCGAGGCCGATGCGAGCCGGGCTTGCAGCGACCGGCGCAGGTCGGTCTGGCCGGCCGGCCCGCTCAGCGAGTGATGGGTGTCGCCCCACTCGTCGCCGGAGCCGTTCGCGCCGTTCGACTCGGCGAACAGCGGGAGGTTCTCCAGGCTCGCCGCGGCGTGCGTGGGGTCAGCCATAGGTGTGCTCCTCCATCAGGGACTCCGCGGCCGGGGCCAGCCGGGTGCGATGGCGGTCGATCAGCTCGTGCACCGCGCCGATGACGACCCGCGTGCTGCGGAACAGCGGAGCCGCCGCGAACCGCCGTCCGTACGGCGCACCCACGCTGAGCGAGTCGGACGCCGCCTGGTCCCAGGCCATGGAGGCCAGCACCGGGACGCCGAGCGCGGAGTGGATCTCGCGGGCGCGGTAGGGCTGGCCCTCGCCGATCAGCAGCATCGCCAGCGTGTCGTCGCCCTGGCCCAGCTCGACGAGGTCTTCGCGCAGCACGTTCACCCGGGCCCGGGCCGAGCTGACGGCGGGCAGCGTCGTGCGGGTGACCAGCAGGACGGCGTCGGCGGAGCGCAACAGCGGCATCGGGCCGTGGCGCATGCCCAGGCGCCCGGCGTCGACGATGACGTCGGTGCCGGTGCGCTCGAGGTTGGCCAGCACGATGCTCAACGGCGACCACAGCTTGTCCATGCTGGCCGCCTGCTGGGCGTTGACCAGCCCGGGGACCAGCCGGACGCGGTTCTCGATGAGCGCGATGGTCTGGTCGTAGAACTTCTCGTCCAGCACGCCGCGCCGGTGCGCGACGGCCAGGCTGACCAGGCCGCGGTCGGGTGGCACGGTGCCGCGCAGGTACCCGGCGAGGATGCTGCTGCTTCCGGCGACGTCGGCCTCGACCAGCACGACCGGCCGCGGCCACAGCATGGCCATGGCCAGCGCCGTGGTCGTGACGCCGGGGGCCCCTCGTGCCGAGGTGAGAGCGACGACGGCCATCACTCGCCTCCCGCTCGCGACATCAGGATGACGACGATGCGCCCGGTCGCGATGCGGGCCGCGAGGTCGGGGGCGCGGACCTCGGGCAGGACGACGTTGACCATCCGCTGCCCGGTCTCGTCGTCCGTCGAGGTCGACACGACGGTCGCCTCGATGGAGTCGGGTGTCGAGCCGGGCGGGTCGTCCTGCGGGTTCGGGGTGTCGACGATGCGGACGGTGTCGCCGGGGCGCAGCGGCTCGCTGGGCAGCTGAGCGGTCGTGACGGCCACACCGACCATCGACTGGCCCTCGCCGGGCTGGATGCTGCCGCTGAACGAGTTCTCGGTGACCAGCGTGCCGGCCGGGAGGTCGACGGAGGCGTACTGGCCGATCACGTCGTTCTCGCGCGACTCGGGGATCGGGTCGAGCGCGGGGTCGGCATTGATGTTCGCCGTGGTGAGGTCGTCGGCGGTGATCTGCTCGCCGCGGGCGACGTCCTCGCGCACCGCGATGACGGCGACCGTGTCGCTCATACTCGTGGCCAGCCAGGCCGCGCCCAGGCCGCCGAGGGCGACCAGGGCCACGCCGAGGCCGATCAACGCCGGCCGGCGGCGCTGCTTCGGCGGCGCGGCGACGGCCGGTTCGAGCTTGGCCTCGGCGATCTCGAAGTCGTCGTCGAGCTGGTCGGGCGCCGGCTGATGGGTGGGGGGCGAACTCATCGTTGCCGTCCTGCTGTGTCCGGGGAAGGGGGGTGTCGCTCGGTGGTGCTGGGGCTGTGGTGGTGCTGGGGCTGTGGCGTCAGGTGGAGCTGTCGAGGTAGAGGGCCAGGGCCAGGGTCGCCAGCCGGCTGCGGGAGCCCGCGCCGAGCTCGGTGACGAGCCGGTCCAGTACCTCGTAGTCCTGTTCGTAGAGCCGGATGTTGAGCGGCGAGAGGGGCTGGGCGACGGGAAGCTGGGGCTTCGCCGTGCGGGCGGTGAAGAGTCGGCCTCCAATGCTGTTGGACTCGTGGTGCAGCTTGACCAGGTGGTCGTGTCCGGCCTCGATCGCGTCGATGAGGATCTCGCCGTTCGACCGGCCCGACCGCCGGCGCTCCGCCGCCACCAGCGAGAGCAGCGACGACGGGACGTGCACGACGCTCGGCTTGATGACCGGCGCGGCGTCGTCGTGCGTGACCGCGCCGCCGACCGAGCGGCGGGCCAGGACGTCGTCCAGGCCCGCGGTGTCCACCGCCGGGTTCGTGCCCTGCCGCAGGAACTCAGCGGTCGGAGTGCTCTCGGTCAATGCCGGCCTCCTCGATACACGTGCGAGGCCGCGCCCTGCACGGGCGGCCTCGTGGCATGAGGGTATGTGACTGCCCCGACAACTGCATAGGGCGTGAATTGTTAAGTCTTGGCGAGCGTCTGGTGACTGTATGACCCATGTATGGGCTCCGTCCGGGGGTCCGAACCGCCCTGCCGGCTCGGCCGTTCAGACGATATTCACGGCTGACCTGCGTCGGCGCAACCCGAATGGCGCAGTTCCATGATCATGACGGGTCCGGTGTGACGCAGGTGAAGGGTGTGGCGGGTTCGGTCGTGCCGTACCCGGTCCCGCAGTGCCGAGTCCCGGCCCCCTGGCCGCGCAGGGTTCGGCACGTCCTACCGGCCTCCGCACGCCGCCGGCGACGGCCGCACGTCCGCCTGCGCCGCCGTTTGCGCCGCGGTCCGGTCACGCCGCCGTGGGCACGTCGTCGCGCAGCTGACGGGCGACCTTGCGGATCGCCCTGCTGGCCCGCTGCCGCGCTGCCGGCCAGGTGAGGCCGTGCCGTGCCGCCGCGGCCGCACCGCCCTCCGTCCCCGGCGCGGGCGTGTAGATGTCGAGGATCAGCGTGGCGTCGGCCGCGGTGATGGTGCCCTCGTCGACGGCCCAGGTGAGCAGGTCGAGCAGCTCGTGGTCGGCGGTGGTGCGTTCGGACGGGGTGAGCGGCATGAGGTCGGCGGCCAGGACGTCGGGGCTGGTGGGGGTCTCGCTGAGCTGATGGGTCAGTTCGCCGGTGACGGCGCGCAGCGTCTCCATCGCGATGTTCGCCGCGACCTTGGCCTGTCGCCGCTCGAGCGGATACGTCGCGATGACGGTCCACAGGGCGGCGACGGCGGTGTGCTCGAGGCTCGGCTTCGTGTCGCGGCCGGCGCGCGTCGTGGCGATGCGCACCGCCTTGCCGAGCATCAGCTGGAGCACCGTCCGGCCGGCCAGTGAGTCGCCGCCGTGGGCGAGGCGCAGCAGCGCCAGCAGGATGCGGTCGGCCTGCTCCGCGCCGGCCGCGGCGACCGCCGGCTCGACGTCCTCGAGCGCGACGCAACCGGCGAGCTCGGCGTGCCGGCGGCCCCAGTGGGCGACGGCGGACTCGGTGCGGGGGTCGGCGCAGAGCCGGCTCCATTCGGCGTTCAGCCGACCGACGAGACTGGCGTCGGCGCGCCGGCGGGCGCCGGTGCAGGTGACGTCGTAGGCACTGGCTGCAGGCATCGGCATGGGGGTGGCTCCTCCGGGGTGGATCGACCCCTCAACCGTGGTCGGCAGGGCTTGCCCCGGCTCTTGCCCGCAAGGCTCCGGCGTGGGTTCTGGCACTTGCCCGCTCGAGGACTGCGCAGGTCAGCGGCTTGCCCGATGCCCGTGATGGGTCCGTATGCCCGATCCGGGCCGCAACCGGCACCGATCACCCCGTCACAGGACGCCGTCCCCCGGCACCTACGCAGACAACCGACCCGCCGACCGAGGAGCCCGACATGACAGAGCGCTTCAGCAACCGGCAGTCCCTCATGGACGCGGCGACGGTTCTGGCGGCGCGACGGGCCATCGACAGGGAGCTCGCCCACCTCATCGCCGACCCCTTCGACCGCGACGCGGCCAAGCGGCTGCACGACGCGGTGGGTGCCAACGCCGACCGCGCCCAGGAGGCGCTGGAACGGCTGGTGCAGGTGGCCGATCTGCGCGAACCCTGGGAACCGGGCGCGGCCGGCACTGGCTCCGGTGCGGGCTCGGACGGTGAGGTGGCTCCGCCGTCCTCGAGCCCGCACCGGCACGACGCGACGCACGAGGAACCGGCACCATGAAGATCAACTGGGGCTTCGGCCCGCCGAAGGAGCCGAAGGGCACCGGCGGCGGCGACGGCGGGCGCGACACCGCGACCTCCGCACCGCGCTCGGAGCAGCACACCTGGACCGGCGGCTCCCAGCTCGCCACCCGCATCGTCGTCGGGCTGCTGTGGGTCGCTCTCATCGCCGGCCCGCTGGCGCTGGCGCTGCAGGTGCTCATGCCCGAGACGCGCCCGGTCGTCCAGCAGGACGGTGACGTCGACCGCATCGGCGAGGCCGCCGCCGTCAGCGAGTTCGCCGAGCGCGCCGTCGTCGCCTGGCTCGAGACGCCGTCCGAGCAGTCCGACGCCCTGCGCGCCTACTTCGGCGACCTCGGGCAGAGCCGTCCCGACATCCCGTGGACCACCTCCGGGTCCGCCGTCGCCGAGATCGTCAAGGACGACAGCGGGCTGTGGTCGGTCACGGTGGGCGTCGATGCCGCCGAGGGTGAGCCGCCGGCCGACGCCGAACCCGCGGCCGCGTCGGCCGAGCCCGCCGCAGAGACGCCCGCCGAGGGCGACGACGGCGACGCCGAGCAGCCGGTCGAGCGCATCACCGCCGGCCGCCTCTACTTCCAGGTGCCGGTCCTCTACGTCGACGGCGAGATGATCGCGCAGGCGCTGCCCGCGCCGGTGCCGGCGCCCGACGAGTTCGAGCAGCTGGCCTCGGCCTACGACCACGGACTGGCCGCCGACCACCCCGCGTTCGCCCGGGTGGCCAACTTCCTCAACGCCATGCTGGTCAGCGGCGACCAGGCCTCGCTCGAGGCCTACAGCAGCCCGGGCACGTCGTTCCGGGTGCTGAACCCGGTGCCGTACGCCGGGGTCCGGGTCGAGACCATCGTCGCCGCCGGCGGCGAGGCGCCCAGCGAAGAGCCGTCCGACGGCGAGACCGCCGAGGTCCAGGCCAACGTCACGCTGAGCGGCTCCAACGGCGAGCAGCTCGGCGCGCAGTACTCCCTGGTGCTCCAGGCGCGCGAGGGACGGTGGGAGGTGGCCCGGCTGCGCACGTCGCCCGCGCTGGCCGAGCCGGTCCCGCTGCCCGAGCCGGCGCCGGTCACCCCCACGACTCCTGGGACGAGCACCTCGCAGGGGACCTCGTCCCAGGGCCCAAGCCGAACACCGTCCGAGGAACCGACGAGGGAGGCCGGATCAGACCCACCCACGGGGACGACCACCGAGTCGCCCTGACCCACCCGCAGCAGCAGCCCGTTCACAAGGAGAAGGAGCCATGAGCCTCATCACCGGACTCACGGCGACGGCACCCGACCTCGCCACCTCGTCCATCACCATCCAGGCCGGCCTGATCGACTGGACCACCGACACCGCCTCGAACCTGCAGACGGTGCTGCGGGTCGTGGCCATCACGGTGGCGATCCTGTTCGTCGTCTACAAGGCCGTCCAGTCCAAGTTCGCCATCGGCACGATCATCGTCTCCGCGCTCGCGGCCGGCGTCTTCATCTGGATCGTCTACAACGTCACTGCCCTGCGCGACACCGTCGGCGAGGACCTCCCCGGGTCGGCCCCGGTGTCCCACCAGGTCGATCTCACTTAGCTGTCCGGCATCCCACGCAGGCCGGCCACGAGACCCAAGGGCGGAGGTGACGATCGATGGCCGAGGACCCAGAGGACCTGGAGACCGTCAAGTACTACACGCGGGCCCGGAAGTTCCCGCAGCTGCTCGGGCGCATGCCCGACGGCACGAAGATCCCCGGCGGGCCGTACACGGTCCAGCAGCTCATCGCGGCCATCCTCATCATCGTCGTCGGCGGGCTGACCATCGACACATGGGGCGTCTTCGGGGTCTTCGGCAACATCGCCCTGCTGTTCGGGGCGGCGTTCGGCGCGGTGTTCCTCATCGGCCGGCTGCCGATGAACGGCCGCAATCCGCTGTACGCGCTGCTCGGCCTGTACCGGGTGCTCAACGCGCCCGCGTCGGGCAAGTACCAGGGCCGGCCGGTGCGGTTCCGGCGGCCGCGGCGCGTCCGGCACCGCACCAGCGTCTATCTCGGCCCGCTGCCCGGCACCGATCCGTGGGCCGGTCTCGAGCCGGGCGTCGCCGTCACCGCCGAGCGCGAGCTGCCCGACGGGCTGCGGCGGCGGCTGGACCGCGCCCCGGCGCCGTCCGAACCGGCCGGGGAGCCGGCGGACGCGCTCGAACCGGTCGTGGCCCAGACCGCCGCGCCACTGAGCGGGGTGCAGGCGCTGCTGGCCCTGCTCCCCGCCGACCAGCACGACCATCAACCCGCGAACGGACGGCGTGCGGCGCCGCGTCCGCGGGGCCAGCAGCGCACCGCCGTCCGGCAGGGGAGCGGCGAGCTCAGCGATTCGTGGGGTGAGGACGATGCGTAGTCCGGCGCGAGCCATGGCCGGCCATCTGCTCTGGTCGCGGGGCGGAACGGTGTGGGCGACGTGGCGGCTGCAGGCGCTGCCGTACGGCTTCCGTCCCGACAAGGACAAACACAGCGTGCGCGCGGCGCACCAGGCGCTGCTGCGGGCGTTGCCCGGCGAGGCGCTGCTCGTGGGCGCCTGCGCGGCGCTCGACCCCGCTGCCATCGTCGAGCGGATGATCACCGGCATCCCGCTCGAGCACTGCCCCGAGTGGGCGGCCGAGTGCGAGGCCACCCTCGACACCCTCGACGAGCTCGCGCTCGGGCAGCGGACGTTCTGGCTGAGCGTCCCGCTGCGCAACGGCGGCCGCTTCGGCAACCTCGGCGAGTCCTTCCGGGCCGCCGTCGACGACTTCCGCGACCAGCTGGCGCTGCCCCGTCACGGCATCTCGCCGGCCGAGTTGAAGGTGCGTACCGAGCAGGCCCGCAAGGTCGAGCTCGGCATCCCCGCCGTGTTCCGGCCGCGGCCGGCCACCGTCGCCCAGCTGGTCTGGCTCTACCAGCACACCCTGCAGCGCGGCCTGTTCGCCGACATGGACCTCCCCGAGACCCGGGCCGACCACGAGGCCGCGGTCGTACCCCGTCACGGCGTGCTGTGGCCCGACGCGCTCATCGACGAGGGCGGCCAGTCCGAGCTCGACCGCAAGCAGCTCAAGAGCTGGAACCCGCTGCGCCGCAAATACGTCAAGATCACGCAGCCCGACCAGCCCGACGCCGTCTCGTACCAGGGCCTGCTGGCGCTGGCCGACACCCCGGCCGACGGCATGGTCTTCCCGGGCGGCGAGTACCTCGGCCGTGTCGACGACGCCGGGCTCGACGTCGACTGGGCGGTGCGGCTGCACACCCGCACCCGCGAAGAGGTCATCGCGCGCAACCGCCGCGCCGTCGCCAACCTCAACGACCAGTTCCTGCAGCAGGAGGGCCAGCTCACCACGGGCATGCACGCCATCGAACGGTCTGCCCGCGACCTCGCCGAGTACGAGGCGTTGCTGTCCGCCGACGACCTCGAGGTCGAGGTCGAGGCGACCGTCATCTTCTGCGTCGCCGGGCGCACCGGCGAGCAGGTCATGGAGCAGGCCAAGGAGCTGCAGGCGTTCTACGGCGCCTCCGGGTTCAAGCTCACCCACCCCCTGGGCAACCAGGAGGACCTCTGGTGGGCCATGCTGCCAGGCACTGCGCTGTCGAAGTCCGTCCGCGAGTTCGCGCAGATCACCACGTCGCACTCCTTCTCCGCGTCGGTTCCGGTGGTCACGTGCGACGTCGGCGACAACAAGGGCACCCTGCTGGGCCTGAACATCTCCACCGGCCAGACCGGCGTCGTCCACCACGACCCCGCGGGCGCCACGACGCGGCTGGACGTGTCCGGCTCGCTGGCCATCGCCGGCGAGCTGGGTGCCGGCAAGTCGGTCGCGTTGAAGAAGATCGCCGCCGACACCGTCGACCGCGGCGGCCGGTTCATCGCGCTGGACCGCACGGAGTCCGGCGAGTGGGTGACGATGGCCCGCGCCCTCACCACCCCCACCGTCGTCTCCGTCGTCGACCCGACGATGAGCATGGACCCACTGCGGGTGTTCGACCGGCACACCGGCTCGCGGGTCGCGCAGTCGTTCCTCACCCCGCTGCTCAACGTGTCGCCGACGTCCGAGCGCGGCGTGCTGCTCTCCGAGGTGCTCGAGGTCGGCTACCTCGCCCGGCACGGCATCCGCGGGCTGGGCGACCTCACCAAGCACCTGCTCGAGAGCTGCACGCTCGACGGCGCCTACGAGCTGGGCCGGCTGATGAACGTGTTCGCACGCAAGGAGTTCGGCCGGGTCATCTTCGACACCTCGCTGCCGCCGGTCGAGCTGAGCGACCGCGCCATCGTGTTCTGGACCCGCACCCTGGAGCTGCCCGACCGCGACGAGTTGCAGCACGCGCACCTGTTCGAGCAGCTGAAGCTGGAGAAGATCTTCGGGCGGGCCATGTACGCACTCATGGCCAGCATGGGCCGGCAGGTCTGCTTCGGCGACCGTTCCGAGCTGGCCCTGTTCATCGTCGACGAGGCGCACCACGTCACGGCCTCGCCCGAGGGCGAGCGCGAGATCACCGTCTTCGTCCGCGACGGCCGCAAGCACCAGGCCGCGGTCGCGCTGGGCAGCCACGACCCCGAGAGCGACTTCGGCGACGCCACCCTGCGTGGCCTCATCCCGACCCGCATTCTCATGCGGCACCGCGACAAGACGCTGGCCAAGCGCGGCCTGAAGTGGCTCGACCTCGATCCCGACGACGAGTCGCTGGTCGCGCTGATCACCGAGCACACCAGCCCGGTCGGCCCCGACGGCGTCCCCGAGATGCGGCGCGGCGAGGCGCTCATGCGCGACGCCCTGGGCAACGTCGCCCGCATCAAGATCATGCCGCCGTCGCGGCCCGAGCGGTTCGAGGCGATGAAGACCTCGCCACCGGAAGTGCAGATCGGGGCGCGGCTTCCGGCCGCCGCTCCGCTGCTCGGCGGCGGGCTCCCGGGCCGTCCCGGTGTGCCTGAGCTCGACGGCGGCGACCGGCCGGCCGAGCTCGAGGCCGGCCGCTCCGACGACGCCGTCGGGTCGAGGCTCGCATGAGCGTCGTCGCCGGCGCGGTCACCATCGTCGCCGAGGCCTGCCAGGTCCCCGGCGGCAACGGCCTGGGCGACCAGTTCATCAACCCGACCGGCAACTGCGAGCTGTCGGCGTTTCACGTGCAACTGTCGCTCGCCGGCGGCATCACCGACCCGTTCCACCTGATCTTCAAGGTGCTCATGACGATCACCTGGGCGATCTACCAGTTCCAGGTCATCGCGCTGGCGTGGGTCACTGACTTCGTGCTCGGCATGACGTGGCTCGACTGGTTCACCGGCATCGCCGGCGACTTCCAGGACTCCATCGCCGGCATGCTGTCGAACCTGAACATCTATGTCGCGATGCTGACCATCACGGCGTTCGTGTGCATGCTCTGGATGGCCAGAGGCATGTGGGGGAAGGGCCTGGTCCAACTCCTGTTGTCGCTGATCATCGCCAACTACGCGGTGGCCGCGATCAGCTACAACGGCCAGCACCCCGACAACAACCTCGCACCGATCAACCCGATCACCTGGCTCGTCGGCGACAACGACAGCCAGGAGGGCCTACTCTACGACGCCCGCGACACCTCGCAGTACCTCGTCGGCCAGATCGTCAACGACGACGACTACCTCGACGACCTCGGCAATCCTGAGAATCAGCAGGTCAGCCCGGGCGAGAGCATCCTCAACACGTTCCTCTACCACCCGGCGATGCTGGTCAACTTCGGCTACATCCTCGACGGCGACTGCGAAGAGGCCTACGTCGTCGCGCTGTCCCATGCCGGCAACAGCACCTCGAAGGACGACCTCCGCGAAGAGCTGGAGGGCCGCGACCTCGCCGGCCGGGGCTCCGCCGCCGACGGCGTCGACACCGGTTCCGAGCTCACCGACCCCGGCACCTGGTGGGGCGGCACCGGCGACGAGCCCGTCGACTACGACCCCGAGGTCTGGAAGGTGGTCGGCAGCTGCCTCAACGACGAGGTCGACACCTTCGCCAAGATGGCCCGGCCCGACAGCTGGATGGCTCAGTTCGCGATCCAGCCGGCCGTCACCATCCTCGCCGTGCTCATCCTCATCATCGCCGGCGTCGTGTTCATCGCCGGCCTGTCCGCCCTCGTCCAGTGCATCAAGCTGCTGGTCACGCTGCTGCTGGCGATCCTCCCCGGCGGCGCCCGATCGGTGCTGTGGCGCAACATCGGTCAGCTCTTCGCCACGGTGCTGATGCTGATGTTCTGCATCGTCTTCCTCGGCGTGTTCCTCCACGTCGTCACCGACATCATGGCCTCCGGCCGGGCACCCACCGGCAATCCCGACGACCGCTCCGTCCGATGGGCCGAGATCGGCAAGTTCCTGCTCATCGACCTGCTGCTAATCGCCGGCATCGTCCTCTTCTGGCGCGGCCGCGGCGCCGTCCACGAGACCAAGGACCGCGTCGCCGCCGCCATGGCGTCGAGGTTCAACTCCGGTGGCGGCGGAGGCGGCGGCGGTTTCGGCGGCTCGTCCCTCGTCCCGGCCGGTGGCGGGAGCGGTCCGGGCGGTCTCCAGCGAGCAGCGGGCAAGCTCAACGCGATGAGCGATGCTGGCCGCAATCTGAAGGGCATCGCCCGCACCGCAGGCCTCGCCTGGGCCACCGGCGGCGGCTCACTCGTCGCCCGAGGCGGCGCGCTGGCCGCCAGGAACACCGTCCTGCGCAGGGCTGCCACCGGCGCGGGCGGGCTTGCTCGGCAGGGTGCCGCCGCCCTCGGCGAGGGCACCCGGAACGTCGCGCACACCGGCATCGCCGCCGCTCGCCGCAGCCGTGTCGGGGTCGAGCTCTCGCGCACGGCTACCCGGTCGCGCGGGCGGATGCGCCAGTTCGGTGCGTGGTCGAGCAGCATCGGAGCGAACGCCAGGAACAAATACCGAAACCGCATCTACCAGGCTGGTGAGGCCGGCCACCTTCCCGTCGACGGCCTGCGCTTCATGGCGCACAGGACCCGCAGTTGGGGGGCCGAGAGCGTGGCGTGGGCCGCTCGTGGCCGGTTCGGTACCGCGGGGATGGCCAATCGCGCCTCCCACGCCGCAGAGGACGCGAAGGCCGGCCAGGTCAAGCGGAATTACGAGCGGCGCATGCGGGCTGAGGCGGCTGCGCGAGCCAAGACCGAGGCCGACGACCGGTACCGGTCGGTCAAGGCACGCGCCGACTTCACCCGGCGGCGGCATCAGGCGCAGGCCGCGGCCGAAGCGGCAGAACGGCAGAGCAGCCGGCAGCGTCGCCGAATGAACCGCGACTTCGCCAGGCAGGAGTGGGAGAGCCGCCGCCGTGGCGGGTCCTGACAGTCGGCGGTATCGATTGCGCGTGCTGATCGCCCATGCCTACGCTCGCAACGATGGACGCTCTGGGGGTGGGTAGTGGCTCGCACCGGGCTCGATAAGCCGAGATCGTCGACTTTTGCATCGCCGTCGGCGCGCGTCCGCCGTGGTGGCCGCTATGGCTGACGTCGACTACTACGAGATCCTCGATGTCCGGCCGACGGCAACCGCGGCGGAGATCAAGGCCGCCTACCATCGCGCAGTGCGGGCGGCGCACCCCGATGCCGGCGGAACAGCGGGCATGTTCCGGCTGGTGAACGACGCCTATCGGACGCTGTCCGACCCGCGGGCCCGAGCCGCGTACGACGCCGAAATGGGCACGTCGCGTCCGGACGATGTCGCCCACGGCGCGGCAGCCCCTCCGGAGTCCGATTGGGGCGAGGAGGTCCGTTGGGAGGCCGGGGGGCCGGAGCCGCATCATGCACGCCAGGCAGCGGAGACGCTTCGGGAAGAGGACTTTCTCGACTACGGGCCGTCCTGGAGTGAGCGATGGGTCGAAACACCGGCAGGCAAGGTGGCGACTCGATGGGGCGGCTGGGCGACCGCGGCGTTGTTCGGGGCGCTCGCCGCCGTGCTGTTCCTCGCCCCAGACTGGATCCGGCCGGAGGCGGCGGGATCGGATGTCCTCGGTTGGCTTCTCGACCATTCGTTGGTGCTGTGGATCGTTGTGATCATCTACGCGATCCTGGCCGTGTATGCCTTCTTGGGACTGTTGTGGACGCCCATGACGGTGTTCCACCTCAGCGTGCTCGTCGTGGTGGTTGTCGGCTGGCCGCTGGCGTACTGGAGTCTCGCGGAAACCCGGGAACGGCTGGCGTTCGTCGGTGTGGCCATCGTGTGGATCGTCTATGCGGCCGCCATGGCGGCGATTCCGGTGTGGCAGGGGGCTCGGCTCCGTCCCGACGGGCTGACCTGAGCGGGCGCGGCGGGATCTGCGCAGACGGACCGCCTCGGCTCACCTGAGCTCTCGGCGGTCGGCGTCGGCGCCGGCCAGCTGCGGCGGCTTGTTGGCCGCGATGCTGCGGTCTTGTTCGAAGCTGGTCAGCTCGGTGCGTTCGACGGCGCCGAGCGTCGCTGTCAGTGTCTGGACATACCAAGGAGCTGCCGCCAGCGCCGCTTCGGCCTCGGCCGGCCTCATCCGGCGTGGGACCTTGATGGAGCGGAGGGCGTGCAACGCGATCATCGTCGCGCCGGTGGCGCGGAGCAGACCGGCCTCGTGGATCTGCGGGATGTCGTTGCGGAGGCCCTGGTAGAGGTACTCCTCGGCGACGTCCGGGTCAGGGATCGTGGTGAGGATCTGACGGCGGACCGGCGCGGGAAGCAGTTCGATGATCTCCGGACCGTCGGGATCGTCGAGCGGCTCATCCCCGTGAGCGGCTGTTCCGACGGGCACGTCGACGGGCACCGTTCCGGACCGTTTCCTGACCTCTCCCACGAACGGATAGGAGCTGACCCCGAGCCGCCAGGGCGTGCTGGGCCGGAAGCGCTTGCCGTCCAGCGACTCCACACCGCGGATCGCGTCGATGAGCACCAGCCGTGACTGATCGACGGCCCAGGCGCCCGCTCGTTGGAGGATCACCTCGCCGCGCCGTCGAGCGCGTGGCGCGGTCGCGCCGGCGACGAACGGATCGCGCGGCACGCAGCCATGGTGCTCCAGCACCACGGTGACCTCAGCCGGGACGCGTTCCCAGCTGTGCCACGGACGCTCGGCCGAGCCGTCGAAGGAACCGTCGAGCGTCGAGGCTGAGGGGCCGACATCGAGGTCGACCTCGCCGTGCCTGCGCCGGGAGAGGTCGCGGGACGGGGATCGGTGGTCGTCGGGCATCGCGTCCTCTGCGGCGTTCGTGAGTGGGACCACTGTATCGGCGTCCGGCCGGCGGCCAGGGATGTCACAGCTGGTCTCCTCGCCGCACTTACCTCTATAGCACCGGTCGTGGAGAGGATGACGGGCGATGAGCGACAGCAACGGACACGGGCCGCGCACGCAGCTCGACCGGCTCAGGGCGATGCCCGGCCCGCGGCAGGCCCTCGACGGGCGACGAGTGATGACGGCCG
The DNA here is from genome assembly GCF_003579925.1 of Jiangella rhizosphaerae. Taxonomy (GTDB): domain Bacteria; phylum Actinomycetota; class Actinomycetes; order Jiangellales; family Jiangellaceae; genus Jiangella; species Jiangella rhizosphaerae. The sequence goes on from NZ_QUAL01000042.1 coordinate 18,736, forward strand.
GTGCCGCGCTCGTTCCCACACCCGCCGCGGCCGCCGCGGCGGGGCCGAGGGCCCACGCAGATGCGCCGGGCCAGTTGATCCCGCTCACGCTCGGCGCTGTCACCGCGGTTCTGGACGACATGGAAGCGAAGTACTTCGTCGACGGCGACGATGCCGTCGGCGGCATCTGGGAGAACGGCTACTTCTACTTCTTCCTGCTGGCTGAGGACGGCGAGGCACCGGTCTTCCAGGTCTACGGCCAATGGGAGCGCGCCCTGCCCGTGGAGTTCTACCCCCAGGTCGCCATCTTCGCCAACGAGTGGAACGCCGAACGAGCCTGGCCGAAGGCGTTCGCCCGCGCGCTCGATGACGAGTCGATCGGACTCTACGGCGAACTGACCGTCGACTTCGGCCCGGCGGTCACCCACGATCAGCTCGACCGCGCCGTCAACGCCGGCCTCGCCAGCTCACTCGCCCTCTTCAATGAGGCGACCCTGACCTTCCCCGAGGCGGTCCCGATCGAGTTCTGACGGCGGCGAACTGTCACAGAACCACCCCTGCGCCGACCTACACAGACGTCCGCTACAAGCCGCCGCGGCGGGCGGCCGGATGGAGGGCGCGGTATGGCACAGGGTTCGATCGCCGCCGGCGGGGCCGTCGTCGCCCGGCGTACGAAGACGAAGCCTGCGCGCACACCGGGCGGCAAGGGATCCAGCCGGGTGAAGAAGTGGTTGCTCGGCATCGCGCTGCTGACGGTGTTCGGCGTGGTGGGCGCGGCGTCGCTGGCGTTCATCCCGGTCGCCACCGTCATGGCGCTCTGGTGCGAGATCACCGACCGCGCCCCGCTGGCCGAGTGCACCATGACGCCCGGCGGGCAGGAGGCCTGCACGGGCGGCGCCACGCTGGCCAACGTCCCGCAACCGTGGGCCGAGATCTTCACCGCCGCCGGCGACGAGTTCAGTGTCGATCCCGCCTATCTGGCGGCCATCTACCTGACCGAGAACGGCAACGCCTGGAAGGACCTCGACACCGACTGGCCCAGTTCCGGCTGCTGTCACGGGCCCATGCAGTTCAACGTCGGCGCCGGCACCTGGGACGCGTACAAGTACAGCGCCGACGGCGGCCCACCCGACTACATGGATCCCTGGGACGCCATCTTCACCGCCGCCAACCTCTTCACCCATGCCGACGGCGTCTACGGCAGCGTCACCGCCGAGACACCGCTCGGCGACGTTGCCAGGTGGGAGCCCGGCACGTTCGTCTACTCGGCGGCCAGCTACAACGCCGGACCCGCCGGCAACTGGAACAACAACGAGACCCGCCGCTACGTCGAGAACGTCCACGCGCTCGTCTCCTCCAACTTCACCCAGGGCGGCACCGGCGACTACGGCGAGTACGCCACCTACCCGGCGCCGCACGGCATGGGCATCGGCGAAGGCGAGGGCGGCGAGCAGGGCGAGGGCAGCGGGTGGGCCGGCTGCGGCGGCATCAGCGGCGGCGGGCTCGACGGCGTCGTGCAGATCGCGGAGCAGGAGTACGCGAAGGGCATCGTCGAGCAGCCGTTCGGCAGCAACTGCGGCCCCACCATCAGCGACACCTACATCGCCACCGGCTGCGAGGAATGGTGCGCCGACTTCGTCAGCTGGGTCTTCCAGGCCGCCGACATCCCGTTCCAGCCCGAACCCGGTACGCAGATGTACTTCTGGCGACATCCGTGGCAGATCCCCGCCGTCATCGGTATGAAGGCGTGGTTCGAGTCCGGCGGCCACGGCCAGGAGTTCATCCCCGTCGGCAGCGGCGGCCCGACGAAGCCGCCCCGGCCCGGTGACGTGATGATCTACTCCGGGCACGTGAGCATCGTCGTCGAGGTCGACGAGGCCAGCCGCACGCTGGTCACGGTCGGCGGCAACGAGAGCAACCGCATCACCCGCGCGTCGGGCACCTTCACCATGGGCCCGAGCGGGCCGGTGGTCGGCTACGGACGGATGAACCCGTGATCCGCTCGCGCTCCTCGCTGCTGCTCGTCGGCGCCGCCGTGGTACTCGCCGTCGTCGGGTTGCTGCTGGTCTTCGGTGGCGGAGGGAACGACGGTGTGGGTGGCAGCTCCGCTGTGGTCACCGCCGAGGAGAGCCGGGCTCCCGAACCGGCGCCGAACGACTCCGGCACGCCGGACGACACCAGCGCCACCCAGGCGCCCGGCGAGGAACCGGCAGCCGGCACCGACTCCGACGCCGAGCCCGGCACCGAGAGCGGCACCGAGGAGCCGCTGGAGCCGTCCGACACCCCGACCGCACGTCCCACCCCGGGCCCGCGCCAGACCCCCACCCTGCCACCCGGCATGGAGCTGCCCGAACCCGCCGTCGTGCCCGATCCGGCGACGGTCGACGGCGCCGACCCGACGGCCGTCGCCGTCGCGGCCCTGACCGCCGCCTACAGCTTCGACGCCGCGCACGACGCCTCGGCCGAGGACGCGATGAACCGGGTTCAGCCGTGGCTGGCCGAGCCGTACGACTCCGCCGTCTACGACCTCGACGGCCTGCGGCAGGACGTCCAACGCGACTGGGATCGGTGGGCCGAGCATGAGGCGTTCGCCTCGATCAACGCCATCGAAGCGCACACCACCGACGTCGACACCCCCGACACCGACATCCGCGCCGAGCGCCGGTTCTACGTCCGCATGACCCCGATCGGCCGCGACGCGTGGAACGGCCCGCTGGTCGAGCACCAGTGGTTCGCGTTCCTCGAGCGCGAGTCCGCCGCCCACCCATGGCGCATCGTCGAGCTGCAGACCCCGCTGGCGCACCGCTGACCCGCCGACCCGAGCCGCCCTTGTCACAACAGCGCACGCGAGAGCACCTTCGCCAGTGAGAGTCATGCACTGCCGAAGGCGACGAGGGCCGGATCTTTGCATCACTCGAACTCTGAACAGGACAGTGAGGACCGACCGACCGAGAGGCAGTCCCGTGGCGCCACATGACCCGGTGGACACCTTCGCCGCCTCGTCCGGGCACCCCGATCCGGGCGGCAAGGACGACAGGTTCGCGTCCGCGCGCCCGGCCGAGCCCACCATCAAGGGCTTCACACCGTGGCAGCTGGCCGCCAGCGCCGTCGGCGTCGTGTTCCTCGCCGTGTCGCTGTGGGCGATCCTGGCCGCGCTCGACGAGCCGGTCATCGGCGTGCTGTTCCTGCTGCCGACGCTGGCCTGCGCCGGCGTCCTCTACGCGGTGTCGGTGCGGCGGCGGCTGCGCGACGGCGTCGTCGGCGACCTCGCCGACGCGCTCGCCCGGCACATCGGCCTGCCCGACGCGTCGTACCTCGACATCGACGCGCGGCAATGGCAGGGCGGGTGGGTCGGCGTCCCGCACGTGCTGAACATCCAGTACCCGACCGAGGTCGACGACTCCGGGTCTGACTGGGCCGACGGCGTCGCCGAGGCCGTCCACCACCAGCTCGAGCACCAGTACACCGTCGGCCGGCACAACATCCGCGGCCATCGGCTCACGCTGCGCGACCCCACGCGCACCAGCGGGTCGCTCACCCCCGAGCCGGTGGCACGCGCCGAGCGGGCCCGTGACGCCGTCCGGCGGGCGCTGCCTGAGAAGATCGCCCGCCCGGTGCCGACGCAGGCCGACCTGTCGTCGTGGCTGGTGCCGCTGGGCGTCGACGCCGGCGGCACCCGGGTCGGCTGGAACCTCGCCGCGCCACAGGGACACCTGCTGGTGCTCGGCCGGTCCGGCGCCGGCAAGCGGGTACTGCTCACCGGCATCGTCGTCGAGGCCGCGGCGCGTGGCTGGCCGGTGTGGATCATCGATCACCGCCGCGTCGACCTGCTCGGCGTGCGCGACTGGCCGAACGTGCAGATCGTCGCGTCCACGCTGGACGACCAGATCGTCGTGCTGAACCAGGCATGGCGCGAGATGGAGGGCCGGGTCGCGCTCATCGAGTCGGGGTCCAGCCGCGCCGAGCTCGAGCCGCTCGTCGTGGTCATCCACCACTTTCGCGAGTTCGCCACCGCCGTCGCCGACGCCGCCAACCGGGCCGGTCAGGGGCCGGCGGCCGCGTCGCTGGCGCACGACCGCGTCACCGACCTGCTGCGCCACGGCCGCCAGGTCAATGTCTACGTCGTCCTCAGCATGCAGCGCGCCGACGACCCGCTGCTGCGCGAGGAGAACCGCGACGACATCGGCGCCGTCGTGGCGCTCGGCCGGCTCGACAGCCGGGTCGCGTCGGCGCTGTGGGGCAGCGATCGTCCGACGGAGCCGGCCGAGCCGGTGCCCGGCCGGGCGATCGTCCAGTCCGGCGACGCGAAGCCGGTGCTCATTCAGTGCTACTGGACCCCCGACCCGCGCGAGGCTCGCCGCGTCAACGACGAGCAGGACCTCTACCTGCTCGACGCGCTCCGGCCGAGCCTCGTCACCCATCCCGTGCTACACGTCCAACGGTCGCGGGCGCTGGCCGACAGCCCCGAGGCGTCCTGGCGGATCAACCTCAACGCCGACCTCGCCGAGGGCTACGGCGCCGGCACGTCCGGCCTCGCCGACTGGAGTCGTACGCGCACCACCGGCGGCGGGTCCGCCGCCGCGGCGTCCACGCAGGTCGAGACCTCGGGCTGGTCCGAGATGATCATGGTGTCGCAGCTGCAGGCGGGCAGCCTCGCCCGCCTCGACGACGACACCGGCTGGGTGATCATCGAGCAGGTCGAGCCGGTCCAGAACGACGGCACCAAGCTGCTCATCCGCTGGCGCGGCAACGACGGCGCCGGCTCCCAGGTCGTGTCGCGCACGCGCGCGGTACGCATCCGGCACCTCAACGACGGCATCTACTGACCCGAAGGCCGACCGCGAGGTCCCAGGCGGCGGCGCGGCAGACAAGGGAGAGGGGAAGGGGCGCGCGATGGCCGACAACGTCTCCGACAACGACGTGTTCATGATGTTCCTGGCCGCGCCGTTGGCCCTTCCGGTCGTGGCGCCGCTGGTGTTCAGCTCGTGGGACGAGGGCCGCGCATGGATGATCGAGCGCGGCTTCATCGCCTCGGCCGAGGACGCCGTCTGGGAGGTCCCCGGCTGGGAGGGTGCCGGCGTCAGCGGCGCCCACATCGTGCTGGGGGTGTGTCTGGTGCTGCTCGTCCTCGCCCTCGGCACCGTCGTGGCGCGGCGCAACCGCAACCGGAAGATCGACACCGAGGGCTGGGGGACCAGCTGATCCGCCGCCGACGTTCGGAGAGCGCCGGGCCGAGCCTCAGAAGACCTCGACCGAGACCGGCACCCGGTGCCAGCCGAACGCCGCCGACAGCCGGGCGACGGCGCCGGGAGCGCGTTCGCTGATCAGGCCGCCCGCGGCGAGCGTGCCCGCCGAGACCCCGCCCAGGTAGAGCGAGCCGAGCGCTCGGACGTCCAGAGCCACGTCGCCGTCGGCGTCGGTGCGCGAGACGTCGACCTTGTCGTCGTCGGCGACCAGCCGCCAGCGGCCGGTGTTGCCGGTGAACGCGGTGTCAGTGACCTCCAGCACGACGTCGACCGGGGCGGCGTAGCGCCGCACCGCCAGCGCGCCCGGGACGTCCAGGATGCGCACCCACAGCGACCCGCCGGCCGAGCCGACCAGCGCGTCGGGGTTGGTGACCAGGTGCGGCAGCGGGTCGTCGATGGGGCCGTGCATGTACTTGACCGTGCGGACCAGGTCGATCGACGTCAGGAACCGCCACAGCGCGGCGTGGGCCTCGGGCGTCTCGGCGAGCAGCTCGGTGACGCGGACCTCGCCATCGGGGCCGCTGTTGCCCCAGCCGGCCTTGGTGCGGAAGCGGGCGTAGCCGCGGACGCCGCCCGCGTCCTCGTAGAGCACCGTGCGTTCGGCGGACATGCCGCGCCGCCAGCCCTTCGGGTCGGCGGTCAGGTACTCCCACCACTGGCCCGGCCGGGTCGACAGCCCGGGCCGCTCGGTCAGGACGCGGTCGTACACGGCCACGATCTCGTCGAGGACGTCACGGGTGGCGACCTGCCGCAGCCGGGCGCCGTCCGGCGCCGTGCCGACGACCGATGTGTCGCGGGTGGCGATCTCGTACGACACCCGCCACGACGCCAGGCCGTAGCCGTACCGTCCGTAGATGGCGCCCTCGCTGGCCCAGAGGACCGCCAACGGCTCGGTGCCGCGGCCGTGCGCCTCGGTCAGCATGGCGTTCATGAGCGCCGTCAGCACGCCGCGCCGCCGATGCGTCGACGCGACCCCGACGCCGGTGACGTGCGCGGCCGGGACGACGCCACCGGGCACACTGAGGTCGCGCGTGATGACGAGACCGGAGCCGACGATGCGCCCGTCGTCGGTCATGAGCTGGGTGCGGCCGGGCTCGAAGACCTTCCGGTTGAGGTCGGCCGTGTCCTCGTCGACGTCGTCGAGGAAGGCGCGATGGATGTGCGCTTCGAGCTCGGGGTAGTCGGCTTCGGTGGCGGTGCGCAGGACCAGGTCGTTCGTCACCGTCCCTGTCTAGCGCATGGTGCCTGGCCGGGCCAGAGGTTTTCGGCCCGGGTGATGGTTGGCCGGCGGTGCGCGTGGCCGCCGCTACCGACGATCCGGCGTCGGACGCACGGTAGGCGCCGCGTCGCCAGGTCGCCTGCCGTGGCGACAGACCGGTGGCCGGTGGCCGGTGGCCGGCGGTGCGCCCGCTCCCGGTCGCGGCACGGCTGCTCGTCAGGTGGCCCGCTGCCGAGCCAGGCGAACTGCCTCGTCGCGCTGCTGCAGCCTGCGTTCGGCCTCCCTCAACGCCTCGTCGACCCGCTGGCACGCCTTGGTGAGGAGCTCGACGATCTCGTTCCAGCGGGCGGTCAGCGCGCGGAGGGCCGTCGTGAACGCGGACTCGATGGCGGTGGCGATGCGCTTGCGGATCGCTTCGTCGTGAGGGAGTGCCTCGCCGGTCCTGTCGGTGAGCCGCTTCTGGACGGCCAGGAGGTCTGCCTGGGTGGCGTCGCGCCCGCGCTCGGCCACGGCGACGGCTTCTCTCAAGGCGCGCTGCGAGTCGCGCAGCAGGGCGATCTCATCGTGGATCACGCCGAGGGCGTGGTTCGGCGCCGTGGACACGGCTACCTCCGCGCGACGTGGACGGCTTCGCGCCCGCGGTCGCGGACGGCGCGGGCGGCGGCCGGGATGATCTGGGCGAGGCGCTTCTTCACCTGGGCGAGGTTGGCGGTGACCTGGCCGGCGCCCTGGGTGATCTGTTCGCCGTGGTCGAGCAGCTGGTCGGTGCTCCGGCCGATCTGCTGCGCCCCTTCGGCGACGCCGTCGGCGGCGCGTTCCAGTCGGTCGGCGCTCTGACGCAGGCTCTCGGTGAACTGGGTGACCTGCGCCGCGATGGGGCGGATCTGCGGCTCGAACACGGAGGCGAGGTCGGCGTCGCCGCGCTGGAGATCGTCGCAGGCGGACTGGAGCAGCCGGGCGCCGTCCTCGGTGACGGAGGCCGCGCGTTCGAGCTCCTCGAACTTCGCGCGCGCGTTCTCGGCCCGGGCCCGCAACCGTTCGGCGGCCGCCTTGGCCTCTTCGGCCGGCGCCCGCAGGTCGCGCAGCGCCTCGATCGCCGCGTTGGCCTTCTGTTCCAGCTCGGTGAGCCCACGCGAGGTCTCGTCGCCACCGCGGGACAGCCCGGCGGAGACCTCGATGAGGATCTCACCGGATTCCTTGATGCTCGGCATGGATGCCGCCCTTCTGGGTCTGTGGCCGCACCTGCCGGGACCGGGTGGGCCGCCTACTTCTGTAGGTCGTTCTGGGATGGCGAATGTGACACCTGGTGGCGATTCACAGGGCGCCGGCCACGATGTTGGCCGCCGTGAGGGCGAGCAGCGTCGCGCCGCCGATCCGTGCGCCGTACCGGGCCAGCGCCCAGCCGTCCGGCCGCCGTGCGAGTCCGGCGCCGCGGCAGACCCGGGGGAGCCGCCGGGCCGCCGCCACGCCCAGCCCGGCGGCGACGACGGCCAGGGAGCAGACGATCAGCAGGGCGAGCGCCGTGGCGGCAGACGTCCGGACCCCGGCGACGGCCATGACCGCGGCACCTGCCAGCCCGGCGGCCACGACGGCGCCGAGGGTGATGCGACGGGACTGCTCGTCGTGCATCTGGAGCCAGTGCGCGAACTCGGCTTCGGCCAGTTTGAGCTCGTCGCGCCGGCGACCGAGCGCGGTCAGGGCCACACCGAGGTCGGCGCCGCCGGTGCGACGCAGCCGGTCGAGGCCCGGCGCCGCGTCGTCAAGTCGGCCGGGGGACGTGCGGAGTCGCCTCGTGCCGGAGCGGACGGCAGTGGCGGTGCCCGGCAGCGAACCGTCGGTGCCGTGAGACGGGCCCGAATCGGGGTGACGCACGAGGCCGGCGGTGCCGCGGTCGCGCGGCGGGCCGGCGGTGCTGCGGTCGTGCGCCGGGCCGGCGGAGCCGCGGTCGTGCGCGGGGCCGACCGTGCCGCCGTCCTCCGCAGTACCGACGGTGCCGTCGTCAGCGTGGCCGCCACCACCGGGTCGGTCGCGGCCGTCGGCGCCGAGGCGCTCCTCGTACTCGGCGAAGGCGTCGGCGGGCGAGCCCGAGGGCAGGCCGTAGTCGGAGCGTACGGCGGCGCAGTGGGCGAGGCCGTCGTCGGCGGCGGCGCCGGCGCGGTCGATGCCGCGTAGCCGGGTGGCCGCGGTCAGCTCGCGCTGTTCGGTGTCTTCGCGCGTGCCGGCGTCGTCGTTGCGGAGCAGCTGCTCGGTGCTCTGCACCGACGAGGTGAACCGGGCCAGGCTGGCGCAGTAGGCGCGCATCGCCGGGCTGCGGACCGGCGCGCCCGGGCGGGACGCGGCGGCGGGGTCGCCGGGCGCGCCGAACTCGAGGTCGGCCGTCATGGGAGCGCTCCGAACCCGTCAGCGGGCACCGCCCCCGCCGGCCCAGGAGGCGCGACGGTACGCGGCTCGGGCAGGGAGGCGCCCACCTGGAGCGGATCGAGCAGGACGGGGTCGGTGTCGCCGGCGAGGTCGTGGAACCAGAGCCGCCCGCGGGATGCGGGGAAGGGCGGCCGGACGCGCAGGAACGATGTGCTGTCGATGATGTCGCCGCCGGCGTCGGCCCGCAGCTGCAACCGTTCGCCGTGCTGGCCGAGCTTGCGGAGCCGGTCGGGGGTGTCGAGCCAGATGAGCGGGAACACCGACAACGACGGGCCGGTGCCGCACAGCCAGCCGAGCGGATGGGGATCGTCGGTGTAGAGCGGTGCCTCGACGCCGGAGTACTGCAGTCCGAGCACGGCGACGAACACCGGCCCGGCCGGCCTCGTGGCGATGGCGGGCAGCTGGTCGAGCCGCGCTTCGTCGAGCGTGACGACGCGGTCGCCGAGCCACTGGACGAGCTGGTCGAGCGGGCGCCGTCCGGGGATGCGCTCGGGCAGCAGGTCGACGACGACGAAGCCGGCGTCGTCGCAGGCGGGCTGCAGGGCGAGGCCGGCCAGCACGGCGCTGATGGCGCCGACGGCGTGTGCTTCGTCGCGGCCGGCGAGCAGCAGGCCGCGGCCGTCGCCGGATCGGGCCGGGACGCCCACCAGCGGCGGCGAGACGCCGACCGGTGCGCCGACGTAGACCGTCGGCAGGGGCGTCGACGCCAGCACGGGCGCGGCGTCGGCCAGTTCGACGCCGCCGCTACCGCGGCTGACCCGGATGCGGGGATCGGTGCCGTACCGGGCGACGACGGCGTCGCGGATGCGGCGGCGGTCGTCGGTGTCGAGCAGTCCGCCCTGGAACAGCTGGTCGGCGTCCTTGTCGCCGCGCGCCTGGTTGAGCACGCCCGAGCCGCGGCGGCCGGTGTCGAGGCGGTCGCGGACCGTGCGGTCGAGCAGCAGGCTCAGCTCGTCGGGCTTGCAGCGCAGCCCGACCCGCAGTTCGAGCTGGTCGAAGACCGACGCCTTCTGCGCGGCCCGCCCGGAGCCGACGGAGTTGAGGCTCTGGGTGGCCAGCAGCACGTGGATGCCCTGGCTGCGACCCTGCTTCACCAGGACGTCGAGGGTGTCCCAGGCGGCGTCCTCGGTGGGCCCGGCGAGCATGAGCTGGAACTCGTCGGCGACGAACAGCACCCGCGGCAGCACCTCGCCGGTGGCCTCGCGGTACTGCGCGATGTTCTTGATCTCGCGGCCGGTGTCGGCGGAGGCCTGCTTGAACAGCTGCTTGCGCTGGGCGTCGACGTCGGCGAGGTGCTGCAGGACGCCCAGCGCGAACGTGGCGTCGGCCTCGATGCCGACGGCGCGGACGTGCGGCAGCGCGGGCCGCCCCGGCCGCGGCGCGTACTCGGCGAACTCGACGCCGGCCTTCATGTCGAGCAGGTAGAGCTCGAGCTCGTCGGGCGGATACCGGTGCACCAGCGCGTGGATGAACGCGTGCAGCAACGTCGTCTTGCCGGAGCCGGACGGGCCGACGACGATGCCGCCGATGGCCACGCCCTCGTCGTCGCCGACCGCGAGCTCGATGGCGGAGCCGTCGGCGGCCTGGCCGACGGTGGCGGCGACCCGGGTGTGGGTGGTGCCGGTGCCGGGCCGCTCGGCGGCCAGCAGGTCGCTGAGCACGACGGGGCGGTTGACGCCGCGGCGGACGGCCGGCGCCAGGATGGTGGTGAGGAATCGATGCTGGGCCGAGCCGGGCGGGTTGGGACAGCGCACGCGGGCGTTGTGCAGCAGCGCCGGCGGTGACGACACCCAGGTGGCGCCGCCCTCGTGGTCGACGTGGAGGTGCTCGGCGTTCTCGAGCAGGTCGGCCAGAACCACGCCCTGCGGCAGCTCGCGCCCGGTGTCGACGACGGCGACCACCGCGACGCCGCAGCGGTTGCCCGTCCGCGCCAGCGACCAGAGCTGCTGGGCGTCGTCAGCCGTGAGGTGGGGGCCCAGCCCGGCCGCGAGCACCAGGGAGCACGGAATGCCCTGTGCGGTGCCCTGGTGCCAGCGGGTCACCAGGGAGTCGTCGTCGCCGAGCAGCACCTGGCTGTTGAGCCGGTGGACGTGCTCGCGCAGCGTCCGCAGCTCGGTCGAGACCTCGTCGTGGGTGGCCCGCACGCCTCCCGCGACCAGCGGTTCGGGAAGCCGGCTGAGGATGCCGAGGTTCTGCCCGAGGCCGCCGGGGTCGAGCAGGTGCACCCGCAGCGAGCCGGGCAGCGCGGACGCGAGCGCGCGGGTGACGAACGCCTGGGCGAGGTTGTGGGCCGGCGCGCGGCCGGCCGGGGCGTGGGTGATGACGACGTTGCCGCCCAGCGCGGGCAGCACGAACGGCAGCTCGACGATGCTGCTGGGGGAGGCGAGCCCGAGCGTCGCGGCGCGCACCACCTGGGTGACGTCGACCGGCTGGTCGTAAGGCTCGGCCCAGAGCGGGGAGTCCCAGCCCTCGTGGGCGTAGCCGGGGCCGCGGCCGAGCAGCTCGGCGATGTCGAGCCGGACGCGGTCGGCGGCGGCGAGGAGTGAGGCGTGCGACCGGGCCTGCCGGCGGCGGGACTCGCGGGCGATGGCCTGCTGGTCCTCGGCGAGCCTGCGGCGTTCGCGCTCGGCGGCGGAGTCGGCGAGGGCACGCAGGTGGACTGCGGCGTCCTCGGTCGCCTGGACGGCGTGCGCCAGGGCGGCGGGGCCGTCGTCGGCGGCGCCGGGACCGCGCAGCAGACCGAGGCGGAGGGCGGAAACGCGCATGCCTGCCCTTCCTGTCGAGATGCCTGTCCCTCACGAAGGTGCGTGGGATGGCCGGTTTGTGACCGGGAAGGGGAAGGTTTGTGCGAGCGCGGCCGGACGGGGTCAGCGGCGGCGGGTGGTCGTCAGGCGGCGCGGGGAGTGACGCGGCGGGACGTTGCGCGGCCGGCCGACTCCGGGGCGTCGGCCGGCGAGGATGCTCGAGGCTGTCAGGCACCTGGGGGTCGTCCGAACGGGCGACGGTCAGAAGAAATCGTCCTCACCGTCATCGGGAACTCGGACAAACCGTTCGAGCATTTCCGCTTCGGTTTCCCATTCGGGATACTTGACCAAGATCGAACTGGTTACAATTCCGATGACCAGGCCCACTCCGAACACCCAGAGGTCCGCTGAGAACCATCCGAGCAGCGCAATGGCGCCTGCCGCCGTGAGCGCGCCCTGGCCGACCACCGTCGCCCAACCCGCGACGTAGTCGTTGTCGCGGCGCCGGGCGATGAAGTCGACGCCGCCACACGCGAGGCCGATCACCGCCACCGGGATGAAGGCCGCGTGGAGGTCGGCAACACCCGCCAGGTCGGCGAGCGTCGCCAGCGCGGCCAGGATGATCGCCACGATCGAGGCGATCATCGTGCCGATGCCGAGCAGCAACAGCTTGGTCTGCCGAACCGCCATCGAGGTGTAGGCCTCGACGGCGGCGTTCTCGGCGTTCACCAAATCGTCTCTGTATTCCATGTACACCTCTCGCCTGACGTCCCGAGGTCCCCGGCCACTGACACGGTAGGTGTCCGAGCAAGGACTTCCGTGACGAGATGATCCGGGAGAACTCGGCGCTCGGCAAACGGAGCGGTTCGTTTCTGCGGATACGACATTCAATGTCGGTTTCGGCCCCCAGGGCAAGAGGTCCGGAGCAAACTAGTACGCGCTACAACGTGTTTTTACGGCGATTGTGGCGGTTATGTCCATTTGATTCTTCGTTCGGACGGCCCCATGGCGGCCGCCGATCGGCCGATGCCGACGCCGTCCCGCCGGTCGGTGGCGGGCGTGGTGGGCGTCGGCTGGCGGTGCGGACGTTGGCCGTCCCCCTGCTGCCCGATTGTCTTGGCCGCGCGCGCGCCTCAAGCGGACCGAGGAGGCGCTTCGCGCCGATGCGGACCGCTTGACCCGCGCGCACGCGGCTAAGAACGGGCAGCTATCAGGGGGACGGGGGAAGTTCGGCGACGTCTCCCGCGGCGTTGGCCCCGTTACGGTGTGGCGTTGGTGTCGTTGAGCGTCCACGTGGTGAGATTTCGCTGTGATTCGGGGGCCATCACGAGGATTACCCCAGCGTCAACACCCCTACAGTCGTGGTGATGCTCAGGTAATCCTCGTGATGTAGGCGATCCTGGATGATCATGGCCGCCTGCAGCCCGGCAAACCGGGCGAAACGGGCACGCGAACCTCGAGTCGTGCCCGCTCTGCCCCCGTCCCCCTGATAGCTGCCCGTTCTTGGCCGCGCAGCCGCGGGTCAAGTCCGCCCCTTCGTCGCGAAGCGACTCCATGGCGGACTTGAGGCGCGGTTGCGCGGCAAGAGAATGGGGCAGCAGGGGGACGGGGAGCCAAGGCCAACGTCGCCCAACGCAACGGCGCCCGCCGAGATGGACCGTGGGGTCCACCGGCGGGCGCCGGGTGCGGCCGTTGCGCGGGCCGTCTGGTGGCCGCGAGGGCGTCAGTTCACGTAGTCGGCGAGGTCGTTGAGCAGAGCGGCCTTCGGCTTGGCGCCGACGATCTGCTTGACGACCTGGCCGCCGGAGTAGACGTTCAGCGCCGGGATCGAGGTGATGCGGTAGCTGGCCGCGATCTCGGGGTTCTCGTCGACGTTGAGCTTGACGATCTCGAGCTTGTCCTGCGCGGCGGCGATCTCCTCGAGGACGGGGGCGATCATGCGGCACGGCCCGCACCACTCGGCCCAGAAGTCGACGAGGACGGGCTTGTCGCTCTGGAGCACCTTCTCGTCGAAGTCGGCGCTGGTGACGTGCTGGATGTTGCCCATGGGGACTCCTTGATGGTGGGCGTTTCTCTGGTGACGGAGCTCGGTGTCAGCGGACGGCGAGCTCGGGCTTGGCGGCGTGGTCGGCGGCCTCGATGTCGGCGAGGTATCGCTCGGCGTCGAGGGCGGCCTGGCAACCGGTGCCGGCCGCGGTGATGGCCTGGCGGTAGATGTGGTCGACGACGTCGCCGGCGGCGAACACGCCGGGCAGTTCCGTCTTCGTGGTGGGCGCGTCGACCAGCACGTAGCCCTCGTCGTCGAGCCGGAGCTGACCCTTGAACAGCTCGGAGCGGGGGTCGTGGCCGATGGCGATGAACAGGCCGGTGACCGCGAGCTCACGCTCGGCACCGGTGACGGTGTCGCGCAGCCGCAGACCGCTCACCTTCTCGTCGCCGAGGACGTCGACCACCTCGGTGTTCCACACGAACTCGATCTTGTCGTTGGCGAAGGCCCGCTCCTGCATGACCTTCGACGCGCGCAGGGAGTCGCGACGGTGGATGAGGTAGACCTTCCGCGCGAACCGCGTGAGGAACGTCGCCTCCTCCATGGCGGAGTCGCCACCGCCGACGACGGCGATGTCCTGGTCGCGGAAGAAGAACCCGTCGCACGTGGCACACCACGAGACGCCGTGTCCGGACAGCCGCTTCTCGTTCACCAGGCCGAGCTCGCGGTAGCGCGAGCCGGTGGCGACGATGACGGCACGGGCGCGGTGGACGTTGCCCTCGCTGTCGGTGACCGACTTCACCGTGCCGGTGAGGTCGGCCTCGACGACGTCGCGAGTGAGGATCTGCGCACCGAACCGCTCGGCCTGCGCGCGCATCTCCTCCATCAGGGCCGGGCCCATGATGCCGTCGCGGAAGCCGGGATAGTTCTCGACCTCGGTGGTGTTCATGAGCGCGCCGCCCCAGCTGACCTCGCCCTCGATCAGCAGCGGTTCGAGACGCGCCCGGGCAGCGTACACAGCGGCCGTGTAGCCGGCCGGCCCGGAACCGATGATGATCAGGTCACGGATGTCTGTCACGCCTGTGCCTTCCGTAGCGTCGCGTTGGTTCATCTGCCCCAACGGATCCTAGGCGGTCGGCATTCCCGGCGGGTGGTTCACTCGCCCTTCGGCACGTCGACCGGCGGGACGAGCTGCCCGACGTCGACGGAATTGCAGGTGTCGATCAGCCAGGCCTGGTACGTAGTACCGGCGTCGAGGACGACGACGACGCCTGCGAAGTCCCGTGCGGAGCCGACCAGCTCCAGCCCCTGCTGCTCGGCGAGATTCTCGCCACAGCTGCTGATGACATTCGAGCGCATCCTGATGATGTCCTGCGCGCTCGCCGTCAGTTCCGCGGGGTCGACGTCGACATCCTCTTCCGGCTGTCCCTGCGCGACCTGGGGTGTGTCGCTCGGTGTGGGGGTGCCCGTGACAGTGCTCGGAGGGCCGACCCGGGAACCGGTGGGAGGCGAGTCGAACGCGGACGCGGGCTCGCCGGCACCTGCGACAGCGGCGTCCTCGGCGGCGGAGCCGCTGTCGTCCGAGCCACCGTTACCGCCGCCGACGGCGACGTAGCCGGCCAGGCCGAGAACGGCGACGCTCGCGGCGGCGGCCAGGCCCTGGGGCAGCCGGCGCCGGAACCACGCCACCGTGCCGCTGTCACCGCCGGCCTGCGCCGGTTCGGCGTCACCACCACCAACACCGCCCGCCGGCGTGCCGGACGATCGCTCGGCCGCGAGCGCATGCGAGATCCGCGCGGCGACGAACTCGGGGATCGGCCGCTCGGCCGGCAGCGCCCGCAACGCGACGGTGACCTGGGCCAGCTCGTCGAGCGTTCCCTGGCAGGTGAGGCACTGGTCGACGTGGGCCTGGACCTCGCGCGCGCGGGCGTCGTCGAGGACGCCTTCGGCGAGGCCGGCCAGCTCGTGGGTAGGCGGATGGGCCTCGGCAGCGCTCACCGATGCTCACCTCCCGTTCCACGCGACGTCCCAGATGGGACGTCGCCACCGGCGCCTTGGTTCCCCGTCGGGTTGCCCGTGGTGCTCAACCGGCCGGGGGCCAGCAGCGGCACCAGCTTGGCTCGGGCACGGGCACAGCGGCTCTTGACGGTACCGACCGGCAGGCCGAGCAGCTCGGCGGCCTCGGCGACCGGGAAGCCCTCGACGTCGACGAGGATCAGCGGCAGGCGCTGGTCGGCCGGCAGGGAGGCGAGTGCCTGCTCGAGGTCGACCCGCAGGGCGGTCCGCTCGGCGGGGTCGCTGGAGGGCTCGGTGGCCGGCGCGACGCCGGGGATCTCGGTGCCGTCGAAGGCGACGGGGTCGGCGGGTCGGGCGGCGGCGTGCCGGACGCGGTCGAGGCAGGCGTTGACGACGATGCGGTGCAGCCACGTGGTGACCGCGGACTCGGACCGGAACGACGCGGCCCGCCGGAAGGCGTTGATCATGGCGTCCTGCAGGGCGTCGGCGGCGTCGTGCGGGTCGCCGAGGGTGCGCAGCGCGACCGCCCACATGCGGTCCTGGTGGCGCTTGACCAGCTCTCCGAAGGCGTCGGGATCACCGTCGACGTGCTGGCGCAGGAGCTCCTCGTCGGGCACCCGGGGACCGGGCGCGGACTGCGTCACCCGAGCACCTCCGCTTCGGCTATTCCGCTCCGGTAGTTGCCGTCATCGGCAAGGGGCAACTGAGTGAACCACACGAGGAGGTACCGAGTGGTCACCGCCTCGTCAAGTGTGCGCGTGACATTCTGCTCAGCGTCCTCGACGGTGTCGACGGCGGTCCAGCCGTCGAGATCGGCCGGCGCCTGAGTGGCGTCCTCGGGCGCGACCCGCAGCTCGACGGTGGCGCCGGCGTTGATCAGCGCCAGCCGCACCTCGCGCACCGGCACCGCCTGCCCGAGGTCGAGGTAGACGCCGACGCCGGCCTTCTGGTCCTCGAGGGGGTCGTAGTAGTTGACGGTGGTCCACGTGGTCTCGGGGTCGCCGTCGACGACGTTGCCGACGTCGCTGGAGTTCTCTTCGTCGTTGCCGGCGGGGTCGTAGTCGGTCGCGGCGGCGACGGCGATGGCGGTCGGCTCCGCGGCCGGGGTCTCCTCGGCCGGCGTCGTGCCGGTGACGCCGGGCGCGGACGCCGACGGGGACTCGTCGTCGCCGGCGTCGTCGATGGCGCCGAGCAGCAGTTGCAGCCCGACCAGCGTGGCGCCGACCAGCAGCAGCATGGCCGCCATGACGCCGAGCAGGCGGGCCGTGCGGCCGGACTTGCGCCGCTCGCGCAGCTGCTCGACCCGGCTGGGTGGCGGCGGGCCGGGCTCGTCGAGCAGCGCGGGCGGCGCCGCCACGACGGCTTCGTCGGCGACGACGGCGCGGTGGTGGTGCCGCGAGCCGTTGGCCAGCTCGGTCGCGATCTCCAGCGGAGTGACCAGCGGCGTCGCGTGGTGCCGGCGGGCGTGCCCGATGGCGCGGTCGGTGACGGCGTCGAGCAGCCGCGGCACGCCGGGCCGGACCTGACGGGGCGACGCCAGCCGGCCGTCGATGAGCGGCGCGGGCGGCAGTCCGCCGGGCGTGCCGACGGGCCAGCGCGCGGTCAGCGCAGCGTAAAGCACGCCGCCGATGCCGATGGCGTCGAGCTCCGCGGCGCTCGGGTTCGACGGGTCCGTCGGCGCGCACGGCGTCTGGGCCGGCCCGCGCAGGGCGTACTCCGTCTCGAGCCCGGCGATCTTCACCGAGCCGTCGGCGGTGACGAACACCAGCGTGGGGTCGAGGTGCCGGTGCGCGAGTCCTTGGGCGTGCGCCGTGGCCATGGCCTCGGCGACCTCGCGCCCGACGGCGGCGGCCTGCTCCGGGTGGAACGCGCCGGCGTGCGCCAGCAGCGCGGCCAGGCTCTGCCCGGGCGTCCACTCGCGCACGACGTAGGCGACGTCGTCGCTGCCGACGTCGAGGATGCGCAGGAACCGAGGGTCGGAGACGGTGGACGACACGCGTGCCGCCGTGGCGAAACCCGGCGCCCGGGGGTCGTCCAACGCGACCGCCTGGACGAACACGGCTCGCCGCAGGACGTCGTCGACCGCCTGCCACGACTGGATGCCGTCGGCGTCCTCGAGCAGCCGCTCGAACCGGTAGCGGCCGGCGACCGTGCGCCGCTGCCCCGGAACCAGGCCCCGGGAGCCGGACGGCGGCTCCTGCGGCGCTCCCGGCCTCGTGCCGGGCAGCGGCTGGACCACCCGCGCGGTCTCGCGGGCGGCGTCGAGACCGACCGCGCCGCCCACGCCCGCGCGGTCGCGGTAGCCGCCGGCATGGGTGTCGAAGAAGCTCGGCACGCCGGGCAGCGTCTCGTCGAGAAAGAACTCCGACGTCATGTCGGGGTCGACCGGACGACGGAAGATGCTGAGCGTGCCGGTTTCGACCGGGATGTGGTACTCGGCGGTGTCCTCGAGCAGGTCGCCGGGGTCGACGGCGGGAGCCGTGCGGCCGCCGCCGCGCAGCCGCGCCAGCACCATCGTCACGGCACTGCGGACCTCGGCCACCCGGAAGGCGTAGGCCAGGCCGACGAACGTCGCCACGCCCACGGTCCCGCCGATGACCAGCTCGAGCGCCCGGGCGAGCAGCGACGGCAGCGCGTCGCCGACCCCCAGGCCGGTCCAGCCCCGCCACACCAGCCATGCCAGGCCGGCCGCGACGGCGGAGTGGATCAGCAGCCGGACGACGTGCTGGACGAGCCGGCCGCCGCCGAGAGAGCCGATGCGCTGCTGCAGCCGGACGGCGCCCACGCTCGCGCCGACGAGGTACGCGACGCTGTAGCCGCCGGCCAGCGCCATGGTGACGTACTGGTCGCCCGGTGAGAAGATGGCGACGCCGACGGCGCCGACCATGATCACCGCGGACACCCAGATCTGCGTGTAGAACGGCGTCTTGGTGTCCTGCAGCGCGTAGAAGCCGCGCAGCACGAGGTAGTGCACGGTGAACGCGACCAGCCCCGGCATCAGCACGATCAGCGTCATCGCCAGCCGGCCGGTCTGGCCGCCGGCCGACCCGTAGTCGAAGATCATCGCGGTCAGCGGGAACGCCAGCGCCGCCATCAGCGCGCCCAGCGGGATGATCACCGCCAGGCACATGCGCAGCGCCGAGACCAGCTTCTCGCGGACCTCGTCGAGGTGGCCGTCGGAGGCGAGATCGGACAGCCGCGGCAGCAGCGCCGTCGCCAGCGACACCGTGATGATGGAGTGCGGCACCATCATGATCAGCATCGCGTTCGCGTACACCGAGTAGCCGGCGCCGGCGTCGCCGGCGCTCACGCTGCTCGCCCCGGACGCGACCTTCACGACCACCAGGTACGCGAGCTGGTTGACCACGACGAACGCGACGGTCCACAAGCCCAGCCGCACCGACTCGCCGAGCCCCTGGCCGCGCCAGTCGGTGCGGAACCGCAGCGAGAACCCCGTCTTGCGCAGGACCGGGATCAGGATGACGGCCTGGGCCACCACGCCGAGCGTGGACCCGAGCCCCAGGAGCAGCGTCTGCGTGGTGGTGAACGGCTCGAACCCCTGGGTGCCGTAGACGAAGAGGAAGACGCCGAACACCGCGATCGAGACGACGTTGTTGAGGATCGGCGACCACATCATCGGGCCGAACCGGCCCTTGGCGTTGAGCATCTGGCCGATGAGCACGTACAGCCCGTAGAAGAAGATCTGCGGCAGGCAGAACCGGGCGAACATGACCATGTTGTCGAAGTACGGCCGCATGTCCGGCTGCAGGAAGCGGTCGTCGACGATCAGCTGCATCAGCCAGGGCGCGGCCAGCACGGCGATCGCCGTCGCGAGCGCCAGCACCGTGACGGCGAGGCTGAACAGCCGCTGCGAGAACGCCTGGCCGCCGTCGGCGTCGTTCTTGATGGCCCGGACCAGCACCGGGACGAGGACGGAGTTGAGCACGCCGCCGCCGACCAGGATGTAGATCATGTTCGGCAGCACGTTCGGCACGTTGAACACGTCGGCCGTGGCCGCGGTCAGGCCGATGGCGGCCGCGATGACGGCCGCGCGCGCGAAGCCGGTGAGCCGCGAGACCACGGTCCCGGCGGCCATGATGGCGCTGGAGCCCAGCAGCCCGGAGCTGCGGGGCGGCTCTTGCGTGGCCGTCACCGTGCCGCCTCCTGGGTGGGCCTCGCCTCCGCGGGGAGCTCGTCGAGGACGCTCCCGGCCGTGGGCGCGGGGGGCTCGGGGGAGCGGCGACGGCGCCGGCGGCGCGGCCGGCGGTTGCGCAGCGTCCGGCGGAGGATCGCACCGAGGAACAGCGCGCCGGCGCCGCCGACGATGACCCAGCCGATGGTGCCGTACTCCGTGGCGTTGACGACGGTGGCCACCGGCTGGCCGATGGGCCGGCCGTCGTCGGTGGTCAGCTGCACCTCGATGGGCACCCGGCCGTTCGCGGCGGCCTGGGCGGTGACCTCGACCAGCTTCTGCTCGCCCGGCGCCATCTCCTGCGTCTCGACCTCGGAGACGCGCAGCCGGTCGGGGTTCTCCGACTGCACCTCGAGGCGGACGTTGACCGCCGCGTCCAGCTCGTTGGTGACGGTGAGCGGGAAGGAACCGGTCCGGCTGGACAGCGTGACCGACTCGGGCACGTTGATGCTGACCTGCCGGAGGCGACGGGTGAGGCCGTCGGTGATCCCCCGGGCGTAGGAGACGCCCGTGTCGGGGTCGTCGCGCCAGCCGGTGGAGGCCGAACGCAGGGTGGCCAGATCGAGCGCTGTGGTCACGTCCTCGGGGTCGGCCAGCAGCGTGGAGTACTGGGTGGCGTCGTCGCGCAGTGCGGCCGTGGCGGCGATGTTGGCTTCGGGCAGGAAGGTCGTGCCCTCCGTCGGCGCCGGCGAAACCTCCGGGGCGTCGCCGGCGTCGATGCGCTCGGAGAGGCCGACCGGCTCGATCCACGTGGTGGACGTCAGCACGCCGACCAGGCTCTGCGGGATCGGGTCGGCCGGGCGCCAGCGCACCGGCGGCGCGGCGACCAGGAGCGGCGGCTCAGCGTCGTCGTCGGCGGCGTCGAGCGCCACCATGGCGGTCTCGGCGATCCAGCGCTGCTGGAGGTCGACGGCGCCGGCGTCAGGGTTGACGCCGTCGCGCACGGCGTCGGCGATGGCCGAGCTCAACCCGGTGTCGGCCGCGACGACGCGCATCGTGTGGTCACCGGCGGTGATCTGGCCGAGTGCGCCGCCGTCGGCGTCGCCGTCGTCGTCCGCGGGCCCGACGGCACCCGACGGCACGACGACGGTGCGTGCGCCCGCCTCGGCGAGCGTCGTCACGACCTCGTCGGTGAAGGAGCCGCCGTCGAGCCAGGCGGCCCCCGGCGTCGCCGGCAGCTCGTCGGCGGCGGCGTCGGCGGCCGCCAGCGACCGCTGGGTCAGCTCGGCGGCCAGCGACGGGTCGTGCTGCTGGAGCGCGCCGGCGTCGGGTAGCGCGTAGGGCAGCATCCAGACGTCGCGGTCCTGGGCGATGTCGTCGAACTGCTGCTGCCACGCCAGCGCGGCGTCGGTGTTCGCCTGTGTGCCGTCGATGGCGCCGTCGGGCGACGTGACCTGGTAGCCGCCGGCCATGGTGTCGACGGTGTCGAGCAGATCGGGGTCGACGGCCCAGGTGACCGGCGCCTCGGCGCCGGCCTCGAGCAGGGACGACAACGGCTCGTCGGCGCCGAGGTCCTCGGCCAGCCGCTCGTCGCTCAGCGTGCCGTCGGGCAGCAGCGACGGCTGGGCCGCGAGCGGCCAGAGGAGGGCTACAGGCACCGTCGGCAGCTCATCCGGGTTCCTGATCCAGGGCACCACGGTCCGCGAGGTGGTGAGGCGGTCGCGGTCGCCGCCGGCGGGCGTCGCGAGGATGTCGACCCCGACGACGTAGACGCCGGAGGCGTCGAAGCCGAGCTGCTCGTTGGTGATCGTGACGGTGAACGTCTCGGCCTGGCCGGGATCGAGGGTGTCGGCGACGTCGTCGAAGCCCTCACCGGGCCGGGACCCCCAGTAGAGCTCCTCGTTGACGCCGATCTCGCGGATCTCGGACCGCGACTCGACCCGGTTGCCGCTGAGCCGGACCAGCGCCCGCACCTCCTCGAGCGGGACGTCGCCGGAGTTCCGGACCGTGCCGGTGAGCGTCAGGCCGTCGGAGTCGGGCGTGAGGACGCCGGGCGTGACGCCGCTCAGCGTGCTCTCGGCGCTGAACTCCGCGGTGCTGGGCGCGGTCTCGTCGGCCGCGGCGGTGCCCGGCGCCAGCAGCCCGACGGCGAGGACGGCGGCGGGAGCGCAGACGGCGGCGAGGGCTCGGAGGCCGGCGGGCCTCATGACCCGTCCTTCCGGACGCCCCCGGAGTCAGGGACGGCGCTCGCCGGAGTGTCGCCGGGCGAGGCCGGGAGCAGCTCGCGCAGCCGTCGCGCCAGCCGCCGCTCGGATGCGTAGCGCATCCGGCCGGCCAGTTCGTCCAGTGGCACCCACGCCACTTCGCTCACCTCCACGTCGTCGGTGCTCAGACTCCCACCGGTGGCCTCGAGGAGAAAGTGGTGCACCGTCTTGTGGATCCTCCGATTGTCCGCCACGAACCAGTAGTCGATGTCGCCGACCGCGGTGACGACTCTCGACTGCAGACCAGTTTCCTCCGATACCTCCCGCACCGCAGCTTCCTCGGGCGTTTCACCTGCCTCGACGTGTCCCTTGGGCAGGACCCACTCCAGCCGGCCGCGCCGGTCGATGCGGCCGATGAGTGCGACGCTCGACGGGTGCTCGTAGTGGTCGACCACCAGGCCCCCCGCTGAGGTCTCGCGGACGGTGCGCAGCCGCGGCCGGCCCGCCTTCCGCCGTCGCCTCGCCCCCCGACGTCGCCGATGGTGCGGACCGTCGGCTGGCGAGGACGGCGAGCCGGGCATACGTCCAGAGTAGCCGGGATACGGCCGCAACCTGCGCTGCTACGGACGTGGTCGCCGGTCGCGACGGTCTGACGCCGGTCGCCGAAGTGATTCGTGGTTGGGATCCCGAGGGTGTCGCCCCGTAGGCTGGTCCGTCGTGATCGGAACGAAGGAAGCGGCGAACCACGTGCTCTCGAAGGCCCAGCGGCAGGCGGTGCGGCAACTCCTGCGCATCGCACCCGTAGCCGACGAGCTGGGTGCCCGTTTCCAGGCCGCCGGGCACGAGCTCGCGCTGGTCGGCGGGTCGGTCCGCGACGCCCTGCTCGACCGCCTGGGGCAGGACCTCGACTTCACCACGTCCGCTCACCCCGAGGAGACGAAGAAGCTCCTGGCGGGCTGGGTCGACAGCCTCTGGGACGTCGGGCAGAAGTTCGGCACCATCGGCGGAACGAAGAACGGCTTCCAGATCGAGATCACGACCTACCGCGCCGACAGCTACGACCCCACCAGCCGCAAGCCGGCGGTCGCGTACGGCGAGTCCATCACCGACGACCTCGTCCGCCGCGACTTCACCGTCAACGCCATGGCGGTGCTGCTCCCCGGCCGCGAGTTCGTCGACCCCCACGGCGGACTGGCCGACCTCGGCCGCCGCGTCATCCGCACGCCCGGCACGCCGGAGCAGTCGTTCTCCGACGACCCCCTGCGCATGATGCGCGCCGCCCGGTTCGCCTCGCAGCTCGGTTTCGAGGTGGCGCCCGAGGTGGTCGCGGCGATGACCGACATGGCCGGTCGCATCGAGATCATCTCGGCCGAGCGGGTCCGCGACGAGCTGACGAAGATCCTGCTCTCGCCGTCGCCGCGCACGGGGTTGACGCTGCTGGTCGACACCGGCATCGCCGGCTACGTGCTGCCGGAGCTGCCGGCGCTGCGCCTCGAGATCGACGAGCACCATCGGCACAAGGACGTCTACGAGCACTCGCTGACGGTGCTCGAGCAGGCCATCGAGCTGGAGCCGCGGCTGCCGGGCGACGGTCCCGACCTCGTCGCCCGGCTGGCGGCGCTGCTGCACGACATCGGCAAGCCGCGTACGCGCAAGTTCGAGGCCGGCGGCGGCGTGAGCTTCCACCATCACGACGTGGTCGGTGCGAAGCTGGCCCGCAAGCGGCTCACGGCGCTGCGCTACCCGTCCGCCGTCATCGACAGCGTGGCGCAGCTCATCCAGCTGCACCTGCGCTTCCACGGCTACGGCGGCGGCGAGTGGACCGACTCCGCGGTGCGCCGCTACGTCCGCGACGCCGGCGACGAGCTCGACCGGCTGCACGTGCTGACCCGCGCCGACTGCACCACGCGCAACCGCCGCAAGGCGCTGGCCTTGCAGCAGTCCTACGACAGCCTCGAGGAGCGCATTGCCCGGCTGGCCGAGGAGGAGGAGCTGGCCGCCATCCGGCCCGACCTCGACGGCAACCAGATCATGCAGATCCTCGGCATCCGGCCGGGGCCGCTGGTCGGCCGCGCCTACCACCACCTGCTCGAGGTCCGGCTCGACCGCGGGGTGCTGTCCGAGGACGAGGCGCGCGCTGAGCTGCTGCGGTGGTGGTCCGAGCAGCCTGAGCACTCCTCGTGAGAGCTGGCCCGGCTGCCGTCGTCGACGCCGTCCTGGTGCTGGCGTTCGTGCTGATCGGCCGGCGGACGCACGATGATCCGGCGTCGTTGGCCGGTATCGCGCGCACGGCGTGGCCGTTCGCGGCCGGCCTGGCCGTCGGCTGGGCCGTGACGCTGCTGCGCCGTCGGCGGCCGGCGGCGCTGGTCACCGGGGTGACGGTGTGGGTTGCGACGGTGGCGGTCGGCATGCTGCTGCGAGCGGCCTCGGGGCAGGGGACGGCGCCGTCGTTCGTGGTGGTCGCGACCGTGGTGCTCGGCGTGTTCCTCGTCGGCTGGCGCCTGCTGGCGCGGCTGGTCGTACGTCCGGGCAGAGCTCCGGCCGGCCGGTCAGGCTAGCGTCGCGAGCAGCTCGTCCTCGGAGGCGAAGTCGTCCATGCTGTCGCCGTAATACCGTGCCAGCAGCGGGAACGCCTCACGCCAGGGCCGCTCGGCCAGCCGCTCGCGCAGCCAGGCCGAGGTGCCGGTGACGGCGTCGGCGTAGGTCGCGACCGGGGCGTAGCCGAGCTGGGTCGTCGCCGCCGTCATGTCGACGACGAACGAGCGCGGCACCGACCACGGGGTCCGGCCGACCCCGTTGGCCGGGGCCGGCCCGTCGAGCGGCACCAGGTCCGGCTCGTGGCCCACCGTGGCACTGACCGCCCGGACGATCTCGGCGACGGCCAGGGGCTCCGGGTCGCCGGCGTTGAGGATCCGGCTGCCCGGACGCTCTGCCGCGAGGCGGACCAGCTCGGCGAGGTTCGGCGCGCTGGTGGTGTGGAACCGGCTCTCGCCGCGGTACGCCAGCGGGACGCGAGACCGCCGGGCGAGCGCGCGCAGCAGCGGCCAGACCTCGCGCGGGCTGCTGCTGCCCGGTCCGTGGATCGCGCACGGCCGCAGGACGGTGACCGGCAGCCGGCCGTCGTCGAGCAGCGCGGACTCGAGCAGCACCTTCTTCGTCGAGTACGTGTCCCGGCCCGGCGCGACCGTGGCCTGCGTCTCGGGGACCGGTCCGGCGAACCGCGGGAAGTCGTCGGGCCCGGTCGCCTCGTCCAGCGTGCGGCCGTCGTCGTCGGCGTACACCGAGGCGCTGGAGATGACGATGAGTGACCCGACGTCGCCGGCCAGGCCCAGCAGCAGCCGCGCGTCGGCGTCGTCGTAGGCGATGGTGTCGAGCAGCACGTTCGCACCACCCGCCTCGCGCACGACGGTCGCGAGGTCCGCGCGGTCGGCCAGCCGCTCGACGACGCCGCGCTCGGCCCAGCCGGTCGGCGGCGCGGTGCCGCCCCGGTGCACGGCGGTGACCGCCCAGCCGTGGTCGAGCAGGGATTCCACGGCGGCCCGGCCGATCTGACCGGTCGCGCCGACGACGATGGCGTGCGGGCTCATGCCCCCGACGCTAGCCAGCGGGACGCGTGCGCGTCACCGTCGCTTCGCTGTCGGCAGAGGTCACTCGACGGGCCGCAGCGCGGCCGTCACGCGGACCACCCCGTCGCCGTACCGCTCGTCGAGCTCCTCCTGGTGACCGTCGAGGACCGCCGTACACCTGGCGCAAGGCTGCCTCGTGCCGTTCGAGGTCGCCGGTGAACCGGACCGTGATGACCGCGGGCTCGATGGGCCCAGCCGCCGGCCGGCGGCTCGCACGGCGGCGTGAAGTCGGGTACCGCGTCGTCGGGGACGTCGGGGCCACCGCACTGCGGCGGTTGAGAGGCGAGGACGTTCACGCACAGTTGCGGCCCGTGCTCGGCGTTCTCCAGCACGGTGAAGTGGCCGGTGAAGAGCTAGCCGGCGATCAGCAGGACGGCGGCCGGGAGGGCGGCGACCCACCGGGCGCGGCGCATGTCAGTCCACCGGCCGCAGCGCCGCGTGCACGATGACGACGCCGCCATACTGCTGGTCCAGCCGTTCCTGGAGACCGTCGTCGACGAACACGTCGACCGAGACGGTG
The DNA here is from genome assembly GCF_003579925.1 of Jiangella rhizosphaerae. GTDB lineage: Bacteria > Actinomycetota > Actinomycetes > Jiangellales > Jiangellaceae > Jiangella > Jiangella rhizosphaerae. Next base: position 44,830 of record NZ_QUAL01000042.1, read on the forward strand.
CCGGTCGTCGGGTCGGTGCCGGCGCCGCTGGCCAGCTCGCCCAGCTCGGTGAGCACGTCCTCCTGGATCGCCAGCAGCTCCTGCTCGGTGTGCTCGGCCGCGCTGACGCACAGCGCGCCGCCCCAGATGGCCCGCAGGTCGGCCTCGTGCTGCTCGAGGTCGCCGGTGAACCGGACGTTGAGCACCAGCTTGGTGGGGTCGTTCATCGCGGCCTCGTCGGTCGCGGGGTTGATCGACTGGTCGACCCACGCACCGGCGTAGTCGGGCCGGCTCGCCGCGTGCGCCAGGGCGGCGTCCAAGGCGGCCTGCGTGGCGGTGGCGGCGTCGACGACAGCCCAGCCGCCGGCGGGCGGCTCGCACGGCGAGGTGAGGTCGGGCACCGCGTCGTCCGGGACCATGGGAGAGGTGGCCGCGCCGGGCAGCGGCGGTTCGGTCAGGGTGAGCGCACTGCCGTCCCAGGTGCCGGTGACGGAGTAGTAGCCCCAGGTGACGCCGTTCGCGGTCTCCGCGTCGGGTGCCTCGTCCCAGTTCCACCCGAGGACGTCGGGACCGCCACACTGGGGTGGATGGGACTCCAGCACCGTGCTGCACAGCTGCGGGCCGTGCTCGGCGTTCTCCAGCACGGTGAAGAACCCCGTGTAGGCCTGGCCGGGGTCGGCGGACGGCGGGGCGTCCGACGGCGAGGCGCTGACGGGCGCCCCTTCATCGCCGCAGGCGGCGAGCAGCAGGGCCGCGACCGGCGCGGCGACGATCCACCCAACGTGACGCATGCCACTTGGACGCCGTCGCGGGCCGCGACGTTCCCGCGGCCGCGTCAGCGCACCGGCCGCAGCAGCGCGCCGACCTCGACGAGGCCCGGCCCGGACGCGGTGACGTCCTACTCGGCCCTGATCTCGGCGAGAACGGCGAGGAGCTCGTGGTCGGGGCCGAGCAGCTTTCCCGTCGCGCGCAGGTCGTCGCCGAGGGGTCAGGGCTGCTGGATCAGCGACATCGCGTGCTCGACCAGCGTGACGAGCACGACCTTGACCGATTCGCGTTCGCGGGCGTCGGTGACGACGAACGGGACCTCGGGACCCACCTGGAGGGCGTCGCGGACGTCCTCGACGTCGTGCTCCTGGACGCCGTTGAACGCGTTGAGCGCGACGACGAACGGGATGCCGCGCTGCTCGACGTAGTCGATGGCGCCGAAGCAGTCGGCCAGCCGGCGGGTGTCGACCAGCACGACCGCGCCGATGGCGCCGCGGGTGATGTCGTCCCACATGAACCAGAACCGGTTCTGGCCCGGGGTGCCGAACAGGTAGAGCACGAGGTCGTCGGCCAGCGTGATGCGGCCGAAGTCCATGGCGACCGTGGTGGTGCGCTTCTCGGGCAGCATGGAGAGGTCGTCGACGCTGGTCGAGGCCTCGGTCATGAGTGCCTCGGTACGCAGCGGCTCGATCTCGCTCACCGCACCGACGAAGGTCGTCTTGCCCACGCCGAAGCCGCCGGCCACGACGATCTTGACCGACAATGCGTCTTGGTCGGCCTGTGTGCCGCCAGACACCTCAGAGTCGACGAAGGCCATCCCTCACCCTTTCCAGCACGCTCAGATTACGGGCCGGCTCCGCGGAGCCGGCGAACGCCGCATGCGGGTCGGCGACCCGCACGAGGCCCTCGGTCTCGAGATCGGCGACCAGCACGCGGGCCACGCCGAGTGGCATCGAGACGATGGCGGCCACCTCGGCCACGGACCGTGGCGAGTGGCACAGCCGGAGGATGCGTTCCCGCTCCGGCTCGGGGTCGGCGCCGTGGGTGCGGCCGTCCTTCGTGGTGGAGACGAGGGCCTCGATGGCGATGTCCTGCACCGGGCGCGTGCGCCCACGCGTCGCAAGGTACGGCCGTACCCGCCGGCCGTCAGGTGCCGCCATCGTTACCTCCAGACCATCGTCGGTTCACGGATCTGCGCGGTGCTGACCCGATCCCTACCACATCAGGCGCCCGTGCACGTCGTATCTCATCCCACCCGGGTGGCCGGGTTGAGGACGGCGCCCACGCGCTCGACGAGCAGGGCCATCTCGTAGCCGACCTGACCGAGGTCGGCCGACGAGGCCGCCAGGACGGCCAGGTGCGCGCCGTCGCCGACCGCCATGACCAGCAGGAAGCCGTTGGACATCTCGACCAGGGTCTGCTGGACCTCGCCGGCGCCCAGGATCAGCGAGGCGCCGACCGTGAGGCTGGCCAGTCCGGACACCACCGCAGCGAGCTGCTCGCCGCGTTCCCGCGGCATGCCCGTGGAGCCGGCCAGGTGCAGACCGTCGGCCGAGACCACGACCGCGTGGGCCGCGCCCGTGGTGCGGTCGACGAATCGGTCGAGCAGCCAGCCGAGCTCGTCGCTGGAGGCGTTGGTCACGAATCGCTCCTCTCGGGGTCACTGGGCCGCTTCGGGACCCAGCCACCGGTTTCTTCCCGGCCACGCCCGACACCTCGCTGCAGGCTGGCCAGTGTCGAGGCCACGGTACTCGCGTCCTTGGACGCGGCCGCCGCGGGCCGCCGGGTCCGTTCGGCCTCGTTGAGCTCGCCGATGGAGCCGGGCACCAGCGAGGCACCGCGGCGCCGCAGCGGCAGGCCGGACGCGCTGAGCGCGGGCTCGGCCTCCGCGACCGGCTCGGGCACGGACGGCGTCTCGCGGCTGGCCCAGCCCGAACCGATCTGCGGCGATGTCGCGATCGGCTCGGTGTCGCGCTGGCCGGCGCGGGCGCTGGCGGCCTCCTCGGCCGAGCGCAACGCCTCGGCGGCCCGCCGCCAGCCCTCGTCCGCCGGGCTCGACCAGTCGCTGGCCGAGCTGCTCGACCGGCTGAACCAGGCCGAGGCGACGGAGTCGTAGATGGGCGAGTCGCTCTCGGGAAGCACCGGCTCCGGTGCGCGCAGCGAGGCGCGGGCGGCGGGCGCGGGCTGCGCGGCGGGCGGCGTCACCGGCGGGGCGGGCGG
>NZ_QUAL01000045.1 GCF_003579925.1 Jiangella rhizosphaerae
GAGGACGCGTTCACGTTCACCGTCTCCGACGGCACCGCGGTGTCCGAGCCGGCCACGGTGACCGTCAGCGTCGTCGAGGAGCCCAGTCCGACGCCGACGCCCACCGAGACGATCACGCCGTCGCCGTCGCCGAGCGAGACCGGTGAACCGCTGCCCGACACCGGCTCCGGTGCGGGCTTGGCGCTGGCGTCGGCGTTGCTGTTGGCGATTGGCTGGCTGGCGTTTCTGCTGCGGGGTCGCCGTACTACGGCCTGACCCCCTCGGCCGCGTTGGCCGGTCGTTGGGGCGTTGGTTCCCCGTCCCCCTGCTGCCCGATTGTCTTGGCCGCGTGCGCGCGCCTCAAGCGGACTATGGAGGCGCTTCGCGCCGGCGATGACCGCTTGACCCGCGCGCCCGCGGCAAAGAACGGGCAGCTATCAGGGGGACGGGGGAAGAGCGGCGACGGCTGCCCGGGGCGTTGGCCCCGTTACGGTGTGGCGTTGGTGTCGTTGAGCGTCCACGTGGTGAGATTTCACCGTGGTTGGCGGGCCATCACGAGGATTACCCCAGCGTCAACACGCGTACAGGCATGGTGAAGCTCGCGAAATCCTCGTGATGTAGGCGATCGCCGATGATCATCGCCGTCCACAGGCCGACAAAGCACGCGAAACGGGCACGGCAAGCGCGAGGCGTGCCCAGATCCTCCCCGTCCCCCTGATAGCTGCCCGTTCTTGGCCGCGAACCCGCGGGTCAAGTCCGCCCCTCGTCGCGAAGCGACTCCATGGCGGACTTGAGGCGCGGGTTCGCGGCAAGAGAATGGGGCAGCAGGGGGACGGGGAGCCTGGCCGACCTCGCTGGAAACCGATTACAGGTGTGTCGGCGGCAGTTGGTACCGTACAAAGCCGGGCACCCCACGGATTTCGCGCGAGCGGTCGATCACGCCTGCGCTCTGTCCGGGGACGGGCATGAGCGCAGAGAGCGAGTGACGTGAGGGACGAGCGGCAGGCCACCCTGCGCGAGGGGCTCCGGATCCTCGTCCGGGCCTTGCGCGACGAACCGGTCATCCTGGGCATCGCGGTCGCCGGCAGTGCGGTGTATGGGTTCGCGACGGTGGCGGCGGCCGAGGTCATCGGGCGGGTCACCGACCGCGTCGTGGTGCCGGCGTTCCGCGACGGCGAGACCACCACGGGCGCGCTGGCGCTGGCGGCGTTGGCCATCATGGTGACCGCGCTGGTCAAGGCCGGCGGCATCGTGGTGCGCCGGTACTTCGCCGGGCTCGGCCAGTATCGCCTCAACGCCCGCTACCGGCGCCAGGTGAGCCGTCAGTACCTCAAGTTGCCGCTGTCCTGGCACCACCGGCACTCCACCGGCAAGCTGCTGTCCAACGCCAACGCCGACGTCGAGGCGTCGTTCTGGCCCATCGCGCCGCTGCCGTTCGCGCTCGGCGTCGTCGTCATGCTGGTGTTCGCGCTGGTGTCGATGTTCCTCGCCGACCCCCTGCTGGCGCTCGTCGGTGCGCTGGTGTTCCCGGCCATCCTGCTGCTGAACTTCGTCTACCAGCGCCGGCTGTCGCCACTGGCCACCCGTGCCCAGGCGTTACGCGCCGAGCTGTCCGGCGTCGCGCACGAGTCGTTCGACGGCGCCATGGTGGTCAAGGCGCTGGGCCGCGAGGCCGCCGAGACCGCCCGGTTCGCCAAGGTCGCCGGCCAGCTGCGCGACGCCAACTCCGCCGTCGGGCGCGTCCGCGGCGCGTTCGACCCCATGCTCGAGGCGCTGCCCAACCTCGGCGTGCTCGCCGTGCTCATCATCGGTTCCGCGCGGGTCGCCGACGGGTCGCTCGCGGCCGGCACGCTGGTCCAGGTCGCCTACCTGCTCACCATCACCGCGTTCCCGATCCGCGCCATCGGTTTCGTGCTCGGCGAGCTGCCGCGGGCCACCGTCGGCTGGCGGCGGGTCCAGGCGGTGCTCGACGCCACCGGCGCGCTGCCGCACGGCACGAGCAGCCTCGACGGCGACGGCGCCGCCGCCCACCTGGGCATCCGCGACGTCAGCTACGCCTACGTCGAGGGCACGCCGGTGCTCGACGGCGTCCACCTCGACGTCGAGCCCGGCCGCACGGTCGCCGTCGTCGGATCCACGGGGTCGGGCAAGTCGACGCTGGCCAGCCTGCTGGTCCGGCTGGTCGACCCGGTCAGCGGCGCGGTGCTGCTCGACGGCACCGACCTGCGCCAGCTCGAGCCCGGCGCGGTCGCCGGCGCGGTGTCGCTGGTGTTCCAGCAGCCGTTCATCTTCGAGGACACCGTCCGCGACAACGTCACCCTCGGCCTCCCGGTGCCCGACGACGACGTCTGGGCGGCGCTGCGGCTGGCCCAGGGCGACCGCTTCGTGCACGACCTCGACGGCGAGCTCGACGCCCGCATCGGCGAGCGCGGCGCCACGCTCTCCGGCGGGCAGCGGCAGCGGCTGGCGCTGGCCCGCGCACTGGTCCGCAAGCCGCGGCTGCTCGTCCTCGACGACGCCACCAGCGCGGTCGACCCCGAGGTCGAGCGGCGCATCCTGGCCGGCCTGCGCGACGCCGCGCTGCGGTCCACCGTCGTCGTGGTCGCCTACCGGCGGGCCACCATCGCGCTGGCCGACGAGGTCGTCTACGTCGAGGACGGCCGGGTGTCCGCCCGCGGCACCCACGCCGAGCTGCTGACCACCTCGCCCGGCTACCGCGACCTCATCACCGCCTACGAACGCGACGCCGCCGAGCGGGCCATGGCCGGCACCGACGAGGAGAACCGGCCATGAGCGCTGTAGCCGGCCAGAGTTCCCGCCTGGGCGAGGTCCGCTCCGGCTCCGCCTGGGCGACGTTCCGGCGCGGGCTGGCGCTGTCGCCCGAGATCACCCAGGGCCTGACGGTGACGCTGCTGCTCGCGCTGGTCGCCACCGCCGGGCGGGTCGTGGTGCCCATCGCCGTCCAGCAGACCATCGACGACGGCCTCAACGCGCCCGGCGGCGCCGACCTCGGCTACGTCCGCTGGATGGTGGGGCTGGCCGGCGCCGGCATCGTGGTCACCGTCGTCGCGGCGTACTTCATGAACCGGCGCATCTTCCGGGCCAGCGAGGCCGGCCTCGCCACGCTGCGGACCAAGGCGTTCCGGCACGTGCACGACCTGTCGGTGCTGACCCAGGACACCGAGCGGCGCGGCTCGCTGGTCTCCCGCGTCACCAGCGACGTCGACACCATCTCCCAGTTCGTCCAGTGGGGCGGGCTGATCATGCTGGTCAGCATCGGCCAGCTGATCATCGCGACGGTCGTCATGGCGGTGTACTCCTGGCAGCTGACGCTGCTGGTCTGGGTCTGCTTCCTGCCGCTGTTCCTGGCGCTGCGGACGTTCCAGCGCATGCTGTCGGCGGCGTACATGGTGGTGCGCGAGCGGGTCGGCGGCATGCTCGGCGCCATCTCCGAGTCCGTCGTCGGCGCCCAGGCCGTCCGGGCGTACGCCATCGAGGCCCGCACGCAGCAGCGCATCGACGACGCCGTCGAATCGCACCGCGTCGCCGCCAGCCGGGCGCAGCGGCTCGCGGCGACGGCGTTCTCCACCGGCGAGGTGGTCGCCGGCCTGGCCAACGCCGCCATCGTCGTGGCCGGCGTGCTGCTGGGCGTGGCCGGCGACATCACGCTCGGCCGCATGCTGGCGTTCCTCTTCCTCGTCACGCTGTTCGTGGCCCCGGTGCAGGTCGGCACCGAGGTGCTGAGCGAGGCGCAGAACGCCATCGCCGGGTGGCGGCGCGTCCTCGGCATCCTCGACACCCCGGCCGACGTCGCCGATCCGGGTGAGGACGGCGTCCGCCTGCCCCGCGGCCCCATCGACGTCCGCTTCGAGCGCGTGTCCTACGCCTACCCGAACGGGCCGACGGTGCTGAAGGAGGTCGACGTCGCGATTCCCCGGCACACCCGGGTCGCGGTGGTCGGCGAAACCGGCTCGGGCAAGACGACGTTCGCCAAGCTGCTCACCCGGCTGATGGATCCCGTGCACGGGCGGGTCCTGGTCGACGGCACCGACCTGCGCGAGGTGCGGTTCGCGTCGCTGCGCGAGCGGGTGGTCATGGTGCCGCAGGAGGGGTTCCTGTTCGACGACACCCTGGCGGCCAACCTGCGCTACGGCAAGCCCGAGGCCACCGACGAGGAGCTGCTGCTGGCGGTCACCGAGCTGGGGCTGGGCGAGTGGCTGGACTCCCTGCCGTACGGGCTGGAGACGCCGGTCGGGCAGCGGGGCGAGTCGTTGTCGGCGGGCGAGCGGCAGCTGGTGGCGCTGGCCCGGGCCTACCTCGCCGACCCCGACCTGCTGGTCCTCGACGAGGCCACGAGTGCCGTCGACCCCGCGACTGAGGTGCGGCTGGCGCGGGCGCTCGAGGGCATCTCCCGCGGCCGGACGTCGGTGACCATCGCCCATCGGCTGTCCACCGCCGAGGCCGCCGACGAGGTGTTCGTGTTCGATCGCGGCCGGCTCGTCGAGGCCGGGCCGCACGCGGAGCTGGTCGAGAAGGGCGGCGTCTACGCCGCCCTGCACGCGGCCTGGATCAGCCAGTCACGCTGATCCAGGCCACGGCCGGACCTCAGCGGTTGGCGCCCTCGAGGGTGCCGCTCACCGGGCCGGAGGGGTCGAGCACGGTGCAGACGAGCTCGCGGTCGCCCTGCGCCCAGGACTCCTCGGTCGGCTCCAGCCACTGGATCTGCAGGACCGACTCCTCGTACGGCATACCGACGAACGTCTCGAACTCGCCGACGCAGTCGGTCGTGACCTGCTCCTCGAACGCCTCGGAGCCGGGGAAGTCGCCGTCGGGCACCTCGAAGACCGCGAACACCTCCTGGTCGTGCTCCTCCTCGCACGGGATGACGGTCAGCTCGCTGACCTGCTCCTCGGCGTTGAAGTTGCTGATGCAGTCGCCCAGGCCGACGTCGAAGACGTCCTGGGTCTCGCCCTCGGGCGCCTCGGACTCCTCCTCGGCCGGGGTCTCCTCCTCGGCGGGGGTCTCCTCGGCCGGGGTCTCCTCCGAGGCGGTCTCCTCGGTGGTGGCGGTCGAGTCGCCGCCGGCGTTGTCGTCAGACGAGTCGTCGCCACACGCGCTCAGGCTGAGCGCCGCGACGGCGGCCAGCGCCGTGACAGCAGTACGAATCGTGATCCGCACGATCATTGTCTCCTTGTGGTTGAACACGCCGATGACACGGCGTCTTGCGGCCGCCGCCCGCTCGGACGGACGACGGAGTCCATGGGGGTGGTCACCGGTCTCAGCGGTTCGCGCCCTGCAGCGAACCCGTCACGGGGCCGGCTGGGTCGTTGACGAGGCAGACCAGCTCGCGGTCGCCCTGCTCCCACGACTCGGCGGTGGGCTGCAGCCAGGTGAAGTCGAGCGCGGACTCGGCGTAGGGGAGCCCGACGTAGGCCTCGAACTCGGCGGTGCAGACCTCCTCGGCCTGCGCGCGGAGGTCGTCGTCGCTGGGCAGCTCGCCGTCGGGGATCTGCGCGGTGGCGTAGATCTCCTGGGCGTGCTCTTGGTCGCACGGGACGACGGACACGTCGGTGACCTGCTCGGAGTCGCCGAAGTCGCCGAGGCAGTCGCCGACCCGCACCTGGAACACGTCGGCGGCGGCGGACTCGGTGACGTTGCCCGAGGCGTCGCGCCGGGGCTCGTCGCCGTCGTCCGAGCAGGCGGCCGGCAGCAGGACCGCGGCCACAGCGGCCGACGCCGCCGCGGCGACGCGGAACGTGCGTGCCACGAGAATGCTCCTTCGTCACGAGTCGGTGCCGAGTCGTACCCAACCACGGCACCTTAGTTGGTCATCGCGTCGTCCACGATGCGATACCGGAGATCCGGCCGCGTGTCGTCCGCCGCGAGCGCGTCGGCGACAATGGGGGGATGCCCGGTCTCGACCCCACCGTAGCCGCCCGGCTCAAGCTCACCCCCGACGGCCTGCTGCCCGCGGTCGTCCAGCAGCACGACACCGGTGAGGTGCTCATGCTCGCGTGGATGAACGCCGAGGCGCTGCACCGCACGCTCACCACCGGCCGGGCCACCTACTGGAGCCGCAGCCGCGGCGACTACTGGGTGAAGGGCGAGACGTCGGGCAACCGGCAGTGGGTGCGCGAGGTGCGCCTCGACTGCGACGGCGACACCCTGCTGCTCAAGGTCGACCAGGAGGGCCCGGCCTGCCACACCGGCACCCGCACCTGCTTCGACGACGGCCTGCTCGACTCCGTCGCCGGGACGGCCGCATGAGCGCCATCGAGCCCGCACCGGACCTCGAGACGTTCCGGGTGCTGGCCAAGGAGCACCGCGTCATCCCGGTCGTCCGGCGGCTGCTGGCCGACGGCGAGACGCCCGTCGGGGTCTACCGCAAGCTGGCCGCCGACCGGCCCGGCACGTTCCTCCTGGAGTCCGCCGAGCACGGCGGCGTGTGGTCGCGCTACTCCTTCGTCGGCGCGCGGTCGGCCGCGGTGCTCAGCGAGCGCGACGGCGAGGCCGTCTGGCACGGCACGCCGCCCGTCGGGCTGCCGTCCGGCGGCGACCCGTGGGAGGCGCTGCGCGGCACGCTGCGGGCGCTGAAGAGCCGGCGGCTGCCCGGGCTGCCGCCGCTCACCGGCGGGCTGGTCGGCTTCGTCTCCTACGACGCCGTGCGGCGGCTCGAGCGGCTGCCCGAGACGACCACCGACGACCTCCACCTGCCCGACCTCGCCTTCCTGCTGGCCACCGACGTCGCCGTCCTCGACCACGACGACGGCACGATCCTCCTGGTCGCCAACGCCGTCAACTGGGACGACAGCGACGAGCGCGTCGACCAGGCGTGGGCCGACGCCGTCGAGCGGCTGGACCGCATGACCGCCGAGCTGGCGCGGCCGACGCCGTCGTCGGTGGCGTCCTACGACCCCGCCACGCCGCCGCGGCACGACAGCCGCACCGAGAAGGCCGACTTCCTCGCCGCGGTCGAGCGGGCCAAGGAGGAGATCCGGGCCGGCGAGGCGTTCCAGATCGTGCTCTCGCAGCGCTTCCAGACCCCCACCACGGCCGACCCGCTGGACGTCTACCGGGTGCTGCGCCGCGACAACCCGAGTCCCTACATGTACCTCGTCCGGCTGCCCGGACCGAGCGGCGACGGCGACGGCGCCTACTCCGTCGTCGGGTCCAGCCCCGAGGCGCTGGTCAAGGTCAACGGCGACCGCGTCATGACCCACCCGATCGCCGGCACCCGGTGGCGCGGCGAGACGCCCGAGGCCGACGCCGCGCTGGCCGACGAGCTGCTCGCCGACCCCAAGGAGCGCGCCGAGCACCTCATGCTGGTCGACCTGTCCCGCAACGACCTCGGGCGGGTCTGCGCGCCGGGCACCGTCGAGGTGGTCGACTTCATGACGGTGCGCCGCTACAGCCACGTCATGCACATCGAGTCGACGGTGATCGGGCGGCTGCGCGACGACCAGGAGGCGCTCGACGTCCTGGCCGCCTGCTTCCCGGCCGGCACGCTGTCCGGCGCGCCGAAGGTGCGGGCCATGGAGATCATCGACGACCTCGAGCCGGTCCGCCGCGGCGTCTACGGCGGCGTCGTCGGCTACCTCGACTTCGCCGGCGACCTCGACGTCGCCATCGCCATCCGCACCGCGCTGATCCGCGACGGCGTCGGCTACGTCCAGGCCGGCGCCGGCATCGTCGCCGACTCCGACCCCGAGGCCGAGTGGACCGAGTCGCGGAACAAGGCCGCGGCGGCGCTGCGGGCCATCGCCGTCGCCGAGACGATGCGGCCGGTGGAATGACCCCGCGGTCCCGCCGCGAGTACGTCGGCGCGCTGCTCCTGCTGGCCGCCGGCGGCGTGCTCGGGCTGGTGGCGGCGTCGCGGCCGTGGGGGAGCGGCGAGCAGTCGTCGTCACTCTCCGTGACCCCGACGACGGTGTCCGGGTCCGACCTGCTGCCGCTCGCCCCGGCTGTCGCGCTGGTGGCGCTGGCGGCCGTCGTCGCGGTCCCGGCGGTCCGGCGGCTCGGCCGGCGCATCGTCGGTGGCGTTCTCGCCTTGCTGGGCCTCGTGCAGGCCCTGATGGCCGCGCTGGCACTGGCCGACCTCGCGGGGCGGGTGTCGGACTGGCTGACCACCGGCCCCGAGGCCGCCGGCCCCGTCGAGGCGATCTCCACCTCGCCCGCGTGGCCGGTCGCCGTCGTCGTGGCCGGCCTGCTGGTGGCGATGGCCGGCGTGCTGATCGCCGTACGCGGCCCGTCCTGGCCGGCCATGGGCACCCGCTACGAGCGGTCCGGCGGCCGCGCCCCGCGCCGCCCCGCCGGCAAGCCGGCCGACGGCAACCGCGCCACCTGGGACGCCCTCGACCGCGGCGACGACCCGACGACCTGACCCCGGCCCGGTCGCCGGGCGCCCGCCTGCCCGCCGACCCTCCGCCGCCCCCGGACGAGTGGGCGGGGCGAGAACGGAGGTCGGGCGACGGGGTGCGGCGGTCATCGGGCACAATGAGCGTAAGGACGCCACGACGACAGGAGACGTGACACACGATGGCGCACAACGAGCACGGCCACACCCCGGCCGCCTGGACCACGGTCATCCTGATCCTGGCCGGCTTCGTGGTCGGCGCCATCGCGGTCATCCTGCTCAACTGGCCACTGTTCTGGATCGGCGGCGTCGGCCTGGTCGTGGTCGGCGGCATCGTCGGCAAGATCATGCAGATGATGGGCCTCGGGCAGCGCGACACCCAGCGCGACGCGCAGGCCGGTCCCCGTCAGCCCGCCTCCGCGACGGGCGAGGACAGCATCGGGTAGGCCATGCCACGCGCCGGCAGGACGACGTCGGACCGGGCCCGCGCGGGCCCGCCGGTCGTCTCCGTCGCCGGAGTGACGCTCGACGTCGACCACCGCCGGGTGGCGACGCCGGAAGGGCGCGAGGTCGCGCTGACGCCGTTGCAGGCCGCGCTGCTCGCTCACCTCATGCACCGGCCCGGCCGGGTCTGCACGCGCGAGGAGCTCATGTGCCAGGCGCTGGGCTACCCGGTGCCGGTCGGCAGCCGCACCGTCGACGTGCACGTCGCGACGCTGCGGGGCAAGCTCGACGGCGCGCTGACGATCCGCTCGGTGCGCGGCGTCGGCTATGCCCTCGACCCCGTCCCGGAGGTGTGAAGCACATGGCCGTCGAGCACCCTTCACCGGGGGTACGTCGAGACCACTCATCACTCGCCGTTACTCTGGACCAGCCGGGTCGACCGATCCGGTGGGGCGGCACCGGCGAGGGGCGGAGATGAGCGTTCTCGAAGAGATCATCGACGGGGTGCGCGCCGACCTGGCCGAACGAGAGAACCAGTGCCCTCTCGACCAGCTGAAGGAGATGGCGGCCAAGCAGCCGCCGGCCCGTGATCCGCTGCCGTTGCTCCGTTCGCCGGGTGTGTCGGTCATCGCAGAGGTGAAACGGTCGAGCCCGTCGCGTGGTTCCCTCGCCGAGATCGCCGACCCCGCCGCCCTCGCCGTCGACTACGAGTCCGGCGGCGCCGCGGCCATCAGCGTGCTCACCGAGCGGCGCCGGTTCGGCGGCACGCTGGAAGACCTCAAGACGGTCCGGGCCGCGGTCGACGCGCCGGTGCTGCGCAAGGACTTCATCGTCACCAGCTACCAGCTGTGGGAGGCGCGGGCCTACGGCGCCGACCTCGCGCTGCTCATCGTCGCCGCGCTCGAGCAGATCGCGCTGGTGAGCCTCATCGAGCGGGCCGAGTCCATCGGGCTGACGCCGCTGGTCGAGGCGCACACCGCCGAGGAGGTGGCCCGGGCGGCCGACGCCGGGGCGAAGCTCATCGGCATCAACGCCCGCGACCTCAAGACCCTCGACGTCGACACCACGACGTTCGAGCGGCTGGCGCCGAAGGTCCCGGACGGCATCGTGAAGATCGCCGAGTCCGGCGTGAAGTCCCCGCGCGACGTCATCGACCTCGCCCGGGCCGGCGCCGACGCCGTCCTCGTCGGCGAGACCCTGGTCACCGGCAAGGACCCCAGGGCCGCCGTCGCCGACCTCGTCGCCGCCGGAGCCCATCCCGCGCTCAACCGGGGCAGCCGCCAGGGCTGAGGCCACCTGCTTGCTGCGCTGGTTCGCCTCAGCGCAGGTCACGTCGACGGAGTGACACCGTTGGCTCGACGGGGCTTCTACCGTTGGCCGTCCCCTGCTGCCCTATTTTCTTGGCCCCGGATCCGCGCCTCAAGTCCGGCGCCCCTGCTGGTCATTGTGGGTTTGTGGTCGGGGCTCTGGACTTGACCCGCGGCTCCGGGGCCAAGAACGGGCAGCTATCAGGGGGACGGGGGGGTCTGAGCACGCCGCACGGTCGGTCTGCCGCGTCGGCGCTCGTCACGTGTCCGGTTTGCGGCGTTTGCTGGGTCATGGACGCTCATGATCATCAATGATCGGGTACACCACTACGATTACCCGACCTTCACCATGCCTGCATTCGTGGTGATGGTCGGGTAATCCTCGTGTCGGCTCCCGGATCACCGGCAGGTCCCACATCGTGGACCCAGCGACACCAACGCCACACCGAACGGCCCGACAGCCCACCGCGAGCGGGCCAGCGAGCCCGAACCACCCGACAACACGACGCACGGCCAACGTTCGCAGCCCATCGAGCCGACTGCAGCACAACTGCTACGAACGCCGCATCGGCCGTCCCGGCGTCAAGTGGTTCGGCGAAACCGGAGGCGATTGGGGCCGCGGCCGCTCGCTGCGATACCGTCGCTGGACAGCCATCCCTGCCACGCAACGAGGAGCTACTCGGGTGGACACCAGGCCCGATTCCGGGCACGTCCTTTCCGCCGACCGGCCCGGCCGGTTCGGCCCGTACGGCGGCCGCTACGTCCCTGAGGCGCTGATCGCGGCGCTCGACGAGCTGGACCGCGAGTACACCGCGGCCCGTCAGGACCCCGCCTTCACCGCTGAGCTCGACCACCTGCTTACCACCTACACGGGCCGGCCGACGCCCGTCACGGAGGCGGCCCGGTTCGGCGCCGAGGCGGCCGGGGGCGCGCGCGTCCTGCTCAAGCGCGAGGACCTCAACCACACCGGCTCGCACAAGATCAACAACGTGCTGGGCCAGGCGCTGCTCACCAAGCGCATCGGCAAGCCGCGGGTCATCGCCGAGACCGGCGCGGGCCAGCACGGCGTCGCCACCGCCACCGCGGCCGCGCTGATGGGCCTGGAGTGCGTCATCTACATGGGCGAGGAGGACACCCGCCGGCAGGCGCTCAACGTCGCCCGCATGCGGCTGCTCGGCGCCACCGTCGTCCCGGTGACGACCGGCTCGCGCACGCTCAAGGACGCCATCAACGAGGCCCTGCGCGACTGGGTCACCAACGTCGAGACGACGAACTACGTGTTCGGCACGGTCGCCGGGCCGCACCCGTTCCCGACGCTGGTGCGCGACCTCCAGCGCGTCATCGGCGTCGAGGCGCGCCAGCAGGTGCTCGACCTCACCGGCCGGCTGCCCGACGCCGTGGCGGCCTGCGTCGGCGGCGGGTCCAACGCCATCGGCATCTTCCACGCGTTCGTCGACGACGCCGACGTCGCCCTGTACGGCTTCGAGGCCGGCGGCGACGGCGTCGCCACCGGGCGGCACGCGGCGACGATCACCGCCGGCTCGCCCGGGGTGCTGCACGGCGCGCGGTCGTACCTGCTGCAGGACGAGATGGGGCAGACCATCGAGTCGCACTCGATCTCCGCCGGGCTCGACTACCCCGGCGTCGGGCCGGAGCACGCCTGGCTGAAGGACACCGGCCGGGCCACGTACGAGCCGGTCGACGACGCCGACGCCATGGAGGCGTTCCGGCTGCTCTGCCGCACGGAGGGGATCATCCCGGCCATCGAGAGCTCGCACGCGCTGGCCGGCGCCCGGCGCCTGGGCGAGCGGCTCGGGCCCGATGCGACGATCCTGGTGAACCTGTCCGGGCGCGGCGACAAGGACGTCGACACCGCCGCCAAGTGGTTCGGCCTCATGAGCGAGTCCGGGGAGGTTCAGGCGTGACGACCTCGGTGGCGTTCGAGAAGGCGCGGGCCGAGGGCCGCGCCGCCCTGGTCGGCTACCTGCCGGCCGGCTATCCCAGCGTCGACGGCTCCATCGCGGCGCTGCGGGCCATGATCGACGCCGGCGTCGACATCGTCGAGGTCGGGCTGCCCTACAGCGACCCGCTCATCGACGGGCCGGTCATCCAGACCGCGGTCGACGCCGCTCTGCGGGCCGGCACCACGACGACCGACGTGCTGCGCGTCGTCGAGGCCGTGGCCGCCACCGGCGCGCCCGCCGTCGTCATGTCGTACTGGAACCCGCTGGACCGCTACGGCGCGCAGGCCTTCGCCCGCGACCTCGCGGCGGCCGGCGGGTCCGGCGTCATCACGCCCGACCTCACGCCCGACGCCGACGACTCCTGGATCCCGGCGGCGCGCGAGCACGGCCTCGACACCGTCTTCCTGGTCGCGCCGTCCTCCACCGACGAGCGCATCGCCATGACGACGGCGGCCTGCCGCGGCTTCGTCTACGCGACCTCCGTCATGGGCGTCACCGGAACCCGCGAGCAGGTCGGCGACGCCGCTGCCGGGCTGGTGGGCCGCACCCGCGCGACGACGGACCTGCCGGTCGCCGTCGGACTGGGCGTCTCCAACGCCACCCAGGCCGCCGAGATCGCCGCGTTCGCCGACGGCGTCGTCGTCGGGTCCGCGTTCGTCCGCCGGCTGCTCGACGCCGCCGACCCCGCCGCCGGGGTCGCGTCCGTCGCCGAGCTGGCCGCCGACCTCGCCGGGGGAGTACGGAAGCGCTGATGGCCAGCAAGCGAGAGCAGGCTCGCATCCGGGCGGAGGCGCTGCGCAAGGAGGCGGAGGCCCGGGCGCTGGCCGAGCGGCGGCGAGAGCGGTTCCTGCGGGCCGGCATCTCCGTCGGCATCCTGGTCGTCGTCGCGGTCATCGCGATTGTGCTGGTCAACCGGGCGACTGACGATCCCCAGGGCACAGGCGCCATCCCGTCGGGCACCGTCGAGGGCGGCACCGGTGTGGCGGTGGGCGAGGCGGACGCGCCGGTGACCATCGACTACTGGTTCGACTTCCAGTGCCCGTTCTGCGGCCAGTTCGAGGCCGAGAACGGGCCGGTGCTGGAGGAACTGGTCGCCGACGGCACCGCCCAGGTGGTCTACCACCCGGCGGCCTTCCTCGGCGAGGAGTCCGACCGCGCCAGCAATGCGTTCGGCTGCGCCATCGACGCCGGCCGGCCGGTCGAGTACCTCACCGAGCTGTTCGCGAACCAGCCCGAGGAGCGCTCCGGCGGCTACACGACGGACGACCTGCTGGCGGCCGGTGAGGCGGCCGGCCTCGACGACGCCGTCTTCGAGTCGTGCGTCCGCGAGGGCACCTACGCCGACTGGGGCCGGCACGTCCTCGACGCCTTCCGCGACGAGGGCCTCGAGGCGACCCCGGCGGTGCTGCTGAACGGCGAGCCGCTCGACGATCCGGCCGCGATGAGCGCCGACGAGTTCCGGTCGGCGGTCGACGCCGCCGTGACGACATCGTGATCCTCGGGCCCGGAACTCACGTCATGGTCAATGAAGTTGTACCCTCGTCAATCCCCGTGAACTCACTCGTGTCGAAGGAAGCCCATCGATGAGCAGCAAGAAGGCCGAGGCCCGCGAGCGCATCAAGGCGATGCGCGAGGAGCAGGCGCGCCAGGAGAAGCGGCGCGAGCGCATGATGCGCTACGGCGTGGCCGTGGCCATCGTGGCGGCGGTCGCGATCATCGCGGTCGCCGTCGCGGCCAGCCGCGGTGGCAGCGACGGGCCGATGCAGGTGCCCGACGCCGTGGGGTCCGGCAACGGCCAGGTCATCGAGGGCGACGGCGGCGGCATCCTCGTCGGTGAGGCCGACGCGCCGGTGACCATCGACTACTGGATGGACTTCCTCTGCCCGCACTGCGCCGACTTCGAGGCCGCGAACGGCGCCGCCATCCAGCAGCTCGTCGACTCCGGCCAGGCGAACATCGTCTACCACCCGCTCGACTTCACCGGCGCCGTCTACTCGCGGCGGGCCAACAACGCCTTCGCGTGCGCCGCGCAGGAGGGCCAGGCGATCGAGTTCAAGAGCGCCGCGTTCGCCGCGGCCGGCACCCAGTGGTCCACCAGCTCGCTGGTCGACCTCGGCGAGCAGGCCGGCATCGGCGGCGACTACGAGGGCTGCGTCCGCGACGACGAGTTCGAGGACTGGGCGGCCGCGGTGCCGCAGACGGCGCGCGACCACCAGGTGGAGGGCACGCCGACGGTGTTCGTCAACGGCGAGCTGCTCGACTCCACCCAGTGGACCCCCGAGGGCATCAACGCCGCCGTCGAGACCGTCGCCGCCGGTGGCAGCCTCGCCACCCCGGCGCCCGACGCCACCGGCACGGCCCCGGCGACCACCCCGCCGGCCACGCCGCCCGCGGGCGAGACGCCGAACCCGTCCGCCACCCAGTGACGTGCGGCACACCGCGATGACGTACCGCGCCGACCCGTCCGGTACGGTTCGCCTGTGATCGCGACGCCGGCCGTGGTGCCCACCTCCATCCCCAGCCCGAGCAGCGGCTCCTGGGAGATCGGCAGCTTCGACCTGAGGGCGTACGCCCTGTGCATCATGGCCGGCATCGTGGTGGCGATCTGGCTCACCAACCGGCGCTGGCTCGCCCGTGGCGGCGAGCCCGGCGTCGTCGCCGACATCGCGGTGTGGGCGGTGCCGTTCGGCATCATCGGCGGCCGCCTCTACCACGTCATCACCGACAACCAGCTCTACTTCCGCGAGGGCCGCGATCCCTGGCAGGCGCTGCGCATCTGGGAAGGCGGCCTGGGCATCTGGGGCGCCATCGCCATGGGTGCCCTGGGCGTCTGGATCGCCTGCCGCCGCCGCGGCGTCCCGTTCGCCGCGATGGCCGACGCCGCGGCGCCGGGCATCCTGCTGGCGCAGGCCCTCGGCCGGTGGGGCAACTGGTTCAACCAGGAGCTGTTCGGCCGCCCCACCGATCTGCCGTGGGGCCTCGAGATCGACCCCGTGCACCGGCCCGACGGCTACGCCGACGTCGCGACCTTCCATCCGACGTTCCTGTACGAGTCGCTGTGGGCCGTGGCGCTGGCGCTTCTGCTGCTGTGGGCCGACAAGCGGTACACCATCGGCCACGGCCGGCTGTTCGCCCTGTACGTGGCCGGCTACACGCTGGGCCGGGGCTTCTGGGAGTACCTGCGCATCGATCCCGCCAACGAGGTGTTCGGCGTCCGGGTCAACCTCTGGGTGACCGGGCTGATCTTCGTGGCGGCCATGGGGTACTTCTTCTGGTCGCTCAAGCGCCACCCCGGCCGCGAGGACCCCGAGACGCTGCGCGGCTTCTACGACCAGCCCGACCCGTTCGACGACAAGGGCAAGGCCGAGGACGACGCGCCCCTCACCCTCCCCGACGACGAGCCGGAGGACGGCGAGAAGGAACCGGCCGACGCCAAGCCGGCGGCGGGGGAGAAGCCCTCGGAGGCGAAGCCGTCGGAGCAGAAGCCGGCCGACGGGGACAAGCCGGCCGACGCGGAGAAGGCCGACGACGAGAAGCCGGCCGAGCCGGCAACCGCTGCGGCCACCGCCAAGAAGGCTTCCGCGACGACCACGGCGGCCGCGGCGACGGCCGCCGGGACGTCGACCGCGAGCACGGCGGCGACGAAGGCGACCACGGCGAAGAAGACGACGACCGCCAAGAAGGCTCCGGCCGCCAAGAAGACGGCGGCCAAAACCACCGCGGCGACGAAGAGCACCGCCGCCGCGAAGAAGGCGCCTGCGGAGAAGCCCGCCGACACCGCCCCGGCCGAGACGGCGGCCGAGAAGGCGCCGGCCGCCAAGAAGACGGCGACCAAGAAGGCGACGGCTGCGACCAAGACCGCGGCGGCCACGAGCGCCGCCAAGAAGGCGCCGGCGAAGAAGGCGCCCGCGAAGAAGGCGCCCGCGACGCAGGCGCCCGACGCGTCGGCGGAGACTCCGTCGGCCGAGTCGACCGGCACGCCCGCCTCCGGCAGCTGACGCGGCGGCCGTCGGTCCACGTCGTGGTCATGGCGTGGGCCGGACTCGCCGCGTTGGCCTGCACCGCCGGCCGCTCCGGCCCCGAGATGATCACGTTCACTACGAAAACTCGTGTCGTACTACGCCTGCAATCGTGTCGACGGTCGAGGAACCCTCGTGATGTCTCCCGTACCGCCACCCACTCCCGTGATCATCGGCAATCGCTGGCGTTATGGCACCAGTGATCGCCGCTGATCCCGAAGGAGGCGCAAAGGAAGCGCCGTGTTACGTCACGAAACGGCCACGAACCGCCCTCGCCACGCCGGTGGTGGCGCCCTTCACAACTGCGTGGACGTCAACGTACTTGTGCGGTCGTACAGTCCACTGACCTGACGATCTGCGGCAACGACCGGTCATCGGTGGAGAATCCGATGATCAACAGCGGGTTCGCGGCCGTGCTAGTCACCCCCGTCGCCGATATCATGGAGAGACGCGACAACACATGACGGCCGAAGTGTTGTAATCTCCACGAAACTTCACGCACGGGCCATCGCCGTCCCTGCACCCGCCGCCAGTCTGACGACGACGGGAGTGCCATGCGCCTCACGCCTCACCCCCAGGGTCTCTACGACCCGCGGTTCGAGCACGACGCCTGCGGCGTGGCCTTCGTGGCCACGCTCGACGGCGTGGCCAGTCGCGCAATCATCGATCGCGGGCTGACCGCCCTGAGCAATCTCGACCACCGGGGCGCCTCGGGCGCCGAGCCTGACTCCGGCGACGGTGCCGGCATCCTCATGCAGGTCCCCGATGGGTTCTGCCGCGCGGTCGCCGGCGTCGAGCTGCCGGCCGCCGGGCACTACGCCACGGGGCTGGCCTTCATCCCCGACGACGACGCGCAGGACGCCGAGATCGTCGAGGCCACCGCGCGCGTCGCCGCCGAGGAGGGCCTGACGGTGCTCGCTTGGCGCGACGTGCCGACGACGCCCGAGCTGCTGGGCAAGACGGCGCGGTCGACGCTGCCGCGCATCCGCCAGCTGTTCGTGGCCGACGCCGACGACGCGCGCACCAGCGGCATCGATCTCGACCGCAAGGCGTTCGCCCTGCGCAAGCGGCTCGAGCGCACCACCGGCGCGTACTTCCCGAGCCTGTCGTCGCGCACGCTGGTCTACAAGGGCATGCTGACGACCGGCCAGCTCGAGCCGTTCTTCCCCGACCTCTCCGACGAGCGCCTGGCCAGCGCCATCGCCGTCGTGCACTCGCGGTTCTCCACGAACACGTTCCCCAGCTGGCCGCTGGCGCACCCGTACCGCTTCGTCGCGCACAACGGCGAGATCAACACCGTCCAGGGCAACCGCAACTGGATGCGGGCCCGCGAGTCGCAGCTGGCCAGCGAGGTCATCGGCGGCGACCTGTCCCGGCTGTACCCGGTGGTCGCGCCCGATGGCAGCGACTCCGCCAGCTTCGACGAGGTGCTCGAGCTGCTGCACCTGGGCGGGCGCAGCCTGCCGCACGCGGTGCGCATGATGATCCCCGAGGCGTGGGAGAACCACCAGGGCATCTCGAAGGCGCGGCGCGACTTCTTCGAGTTCCACAGCACCATCATGGAGCCGTGGGACGGACCGGCGGCGGTCGTCTTCACCGACGGCAGCCTGGTCGGCGCCGTGCTCGACCGCAACGGCCTGCGCCCGGGGCGCTACTGGATCACCGACGACGGCCTGGTCGTGCTCGCGTCCGAGGCCGGCGTCCTCGACCTCGACCCCGCGACGGTGGTGCGCAAGGGCCGCCTCGAGCCGGGCCGCATGTTCCTCGTCGACGTCGCCGGCCACAAGGTGATGGACGACGACGAGGTCATGGACAAGCTGGCCGCGGCCGAGCCGTACGGCGAGTGGCTGCACGCCGGCCTGATCCGCCTCGGCGACCTCCCCGAGCGCGAGCACGTCGTGCACACCCACGCCAGCGTCACCCGCCGCCAGCAGACCTTCGGCTACACCGAAGAGGAGCTGCGGCTGCTGCTCGCGCCGATGGCCAAGACCGGCGCCGAGCCGATCGGATCGATGGGCACCGATACCCCCGTCGCCACGCTCTCCGACCGGCCGCGGCTGCTGTTCGACTACTTCTCCCAGCTGTTCGCGCAGGTCACGAATCCGCCGCTGGACGCCATCCGGGAAGAGCTGGTCACGTCGCTGGCGGGCACCATCGGCCCCGAGGGCAACCTGCTCGAGCCTGGCCCGGCGTCGTGCCGCCAGCTCGTGCTGCCGTTCCCGGTCATCGACAACGATCAACTCGCCAAGATCATCCACGTCAACCGCGACGGCAACCTGCCGGGCTACGCCACCCACGTCATCCGCGGGCTGTACGACGTCGCCGGCGGGGGAGCGGAGCTGGGCCGGCGCCTCGCCGAGATCTGCACCGAGGCGTCGAAGGCCATCGAGTCCGGCGCGCGCATCATCGTGCTGTCCGACCGCCACTCCGACACCACGCTGGCGCCGATCCCGTCGCTGCTGCTCACGTCGGCGGTGCACCACCACCTCATCCGCGAGAAGAGCCGCACCAAGGTCGGCCTGGTCGTCGAGGCCGGCGACGTGCGCGAGGTGCACCACGTCGCGCTGCTCATCGGCTACGGCGCCGGCGCGGTCAACCCGTACCTCGCCATGGAGAGCGTCGAGGACCTCGTCCGCCAGGGCACGCTGCTCCCGGGCGTGAGCCCCGAGAAGGCGGTCGCCAACCTCATCAAGGCGCTCGGCAAGGGCGTCCTCAAGGTCATGAGCAAGATGGGCGTCTCGACGGTCGCGTCGTACACCGGCGCGCAGATCTTCGAGGCGCTGGGACTGTCGGCCGAGGTCGTCGACCGGTACTTCACCGGCACGACGTCGCGCCTCGGCGGCATCGGCCTCGACGGCATCGCCGAAGAGGTGCGCCGCCGGCACGCCCGCGCCTACCCGCGCGGCGGCAGCGCCACCCGGCACCGCAAGCTCGAGGTCGGCGGCGAGTACCAGTGGCGGCGCGAGGGTGAGCCGCACCTGTTCGACCCCGAGACGGTGTTCCGGCTGCAGCACTCCACCCGCGCCGGCCGCTACGACGTGTTCAAGCAGTACACCCGGCAGGTCGACGAGCAGTCGAAGCGGCTCATGACGTTGCGCGGCCTGTTCACGCTCAAGACCGGCGAGCGCCCGCCGGTGCCGATCGACGAGGTCGAGAGCGTCGACAGCATCGTCAAGCGGTTCTCCACCGGCGCCATGTCGTACGGCTCCATCAGCAAGGAGGCGCATGAGACCCTCGCCATCGCGATGAACCGCCTCGGCGGCAAGTCGAACACCGGCGAGGGCGGCGAGGACACCGACCGCCTGTACGACCCCGAGCGGCGCAGCGCCATCAAGCAGGTCGCCAGCGGCCGGTTCGGCGTGACGTCGGACTACCTGAGCAACGCCGACGACATCCAGATCAAGATGGCGCAGGGCGCGAAGCCCGGCGAGGGCGGCCAGCTCCCCGGCCACAAGGTGTACCCGTGGGTGGCGCGCACCCGGCACTCCACGCCGGGTGTCGGCCTCATCTCGCCGCCGCCGCACCACGACATCTACTCGATCGAGGACCTCAAGCAGCTCATCCACGACCTCAAGAACGCCAACCCGGCCGCCCGCATCCACGTGAAGCTGGTCGCCGAGGTCGGCGTCGGCACGGTCGCCGCGGGCGTCTCGAAGGCGCACGCCGACGTCGTGCTGATCTCCGGTCACGACGGCGGCACCGGCGCCGCGCCGCTGACCAGCCTCAAGCACGCCGGCGGACCGTGGGAGCTGGGCCTGGCCGAGACGCAGCAGACGCTGCTGCTCAACGGCCTGCGCGACCGCATCGTCGTTCAGACCGACGGCCAGCTCAAGACCGGCCGCGACGTCATCGTCGCCGCGCTGCTGGGCGCCGAGGAGTACGGGTTCGCGACGGCGCCGCTGGTGGTGTCCGGCTGCATCATGATGCGGGTCTGCCACCTCGACACCTGCCCCGTCGGCGTCGCGACGCAGAACCCCGAGCTGCGCAAGAAGTTCACCGGGCGGCCGGAGTTCGTCGTCAACTTCTTCCAGTACATCGCCGAAGAGGTGCGCGAGTACCTCGCCCAGCTGGGCTTCCGCAGCCTCGACGAGGTCATCGGCCGCGCCGACCTGCTCGACACCACCGCGGCCGTCGACCACTGGAAGGCCGCAGGGCTCGACCTCTCGCCGATCCTGCACGTGCCCGAGCTGCCCGACGGCGCCGCCCGGCGCCAGGTGGTGAGCCAGGACCACGGGCTGGAGAAGGCGCTGGACAACCAGCTCATCGCGCTGGCCACCGACGCCCTGGAGCACGGCGAGCGGGTGCAGATCAAGCTCGAGGTGCGCAACGTCAACCGCACGGTCGGCACCATGCTCGGCCACGAGGTCACCAAGCGCACCGGCGGCGCCGGCCTGCCCGACGACACCATCGACGTCACGTTCACCGGCTCGGCCGGGCAGTCGTTCGGCGCGTTCCTGCCGGCCGGCGTCACGCTGCGGCTGGAGGGTGACGTCAACGACTACCTCGCCAAGGGGCTCTCGGGCGGCCGGGTGATCGTGCGGCCCGACCGCAACGCGCCGTTCCCCGCGGAGGAGAACATCATCGCCGGCAACGTCGCCGCCTACGGCGCCACCGGCGGCGAGCTGTTCGTCCGCGGCCTCGTGGGCGAGCGGTTCTGCGTGCGCAACTCCGGCGTCACGGCCGTCGTCGAGGGCGTCGGCGACCACGCCTGCGAGTACATGACCGGCGGCACCGTCGTCGTGCTCGGCCGCACCGGCCGCAACATCGCCGCCGGCATGTCCGGCGGCACGGCGTTCGTCCTCGACCTCGACCCCAGCCTCGTGAACCCCGAGATGGTCGAGATCGAGACGCCCGACGCCGGCGAGCTGGCCCGGCTGCACGGCATCATCTCGAAGTACCACGAGGAGACCGGCTCGGCCGTCGCCGAGGCGCTGCTGGCCGACTGGACGGCCGCGATGGCCCGGTTCTCGCTCATCATGCCCACTGACTACAAGCGAGTGCTCGCCGCCAAGGCCGCCGCCGAGCGCGATGGACGCGATGTGGACGTCGCGATCATGGAGGCGGCGCATGGCTGACCCACGAGGTTTCCTGAAGACCCCGCGCAAGGGCGCGACGCCGCGCCCGGTCGAGGAGCGGCTGCGCGACTGGAACGAGGTCTACCCCGCACCGGGCATCGGCCGCACCCTGCTGCCGATCATCGTCGAGCAGGCCGGGCGCTGCATGGACTGCGGCATCCCGTTCTGCCACCACGGCTGCCCGCTGGGCAACCTCATCCCGGAGTGGAACGACCTCGTCTGGCGCGACGACTGGAAGGTGGCCGCCGAGCGGCTGCACGCCACGAACAACTTCCCGGAGTTCACCGGGCGGCTGTGCCCGGCGCCGTGCGAGGCGGCCTGTGTGGTGGCCATCGCCGACGACGCCGTCACCATCAAGAACGTCGAGGTCTCCATCATCGACAAGGCGTTCGACGAGGGCTGGGTGGCGCCGCTGCCGCCGGAGCGGCTGACCGACCGGACGGTGGCCGTCATCGGCTCCGGCCCGGCCGGCCTGGCCGTCGCCCAGCAGCTGACCCGTGCCGGGCACACCGTCGCCGTCTACGAGCGCGCCGACCGCGCCGGCGGGCTGCTGCGCTACGGCATCCCCGAGTTCAAGATGGAGAAGCGGCACCTCGACCGCCGGCTGGACCAGATGCGCGCCGAGGGCACCATCTTCCGCACCGGCGTCGAGGTCGGCGTCGCCGTCACCGGCAAGGAGCTGCGGGCCCGCTACGACGCCGTCGTGCTGGCCGTGGGCGCCACCGACTGGCGCGACCTCCCGATCCCGGGCCGCGAGCTCGACGGCGTCCACCAGGCCATGGAGTACCTCCCGCAGGCCAACCGCACCGCACTCGGCGAGGCCGTCCCCGGCCAGATCACCGCCGAGGGCAAGCACGTCGTCATCATCGGCGGCGGCGACACCGGCGCCGACTGCCTGGGCACGGCCCACCGGCAGGGCGCGGCGTCGGTCACCCAGCTGGAGATCATGCCCGAGCCGCCCAGCACCCGGCACCCGTCCACGCCGTGGCCGACGTACCCGCTCATGCTGCGCACGTCCAGCGCCCACGAGGAGGGCGGCGAGCGCGTCTACGCGGTCTCCACGCAGGAGTTCGTCGGCGACGGCGGCAAGGTGAAGGCGCTGCGGCTGGTCGAGGTCCAGCGGACGCAGACCGGCGGGTTCGAGCCGGTGCCCGGCACCGAGCGTGAGCTGCCGGCCGATCTCGTCCTGCTGGCCATGGGGTTCGTCGGCCCTGAGAAGTCGCCGCTGATCGAGCAGCTGGGCGTCGAGCTCGACGCGCGGGGCAACATCGTGCGCGACGACTCGTTCGAGTCGACCGTCCCCGGCGTGTTCGTGGCCGGCGACGCCGGGCGCGGCCAGTCGCTCATCGTGTGGGCCATCGCCGAGGGCCGGTCGGTCGCGGCGGCGGTCGACCGCAAGCTGACCGGGGTCGACCGACTGCCGTCGCCGGTCTCGCCCACCGACCGTCCGCTCGCGGTTTGAGCCCAGAGAAGACTAGTGTTGGCGGACGTGCGTAGAGCGAAGATTGTTTGCACTCTTGGTCCAGCGACCGACTCGCCGGAGCGGCTGCGGGAACTGATCGACGTCGGCATGGACGTCGCCCGGTTCAACCTCAGCCACGGGAGCCACGCGGAGCACGAGGAGCGGTACCTGCGGGTGCGCAAGGCGGCCACCGAGGCCGAGCGCAACGTGGGTGTGCTCGTCGACCTGCAGGGCCCGAAGATCCGGCTGGGCGAGTTCGCGGACGGCTCGGCTGAGCTCGAGGTCGGCCAGACCTTCGTGATCACCGTCGAGGACGTCGAGGGCACGGCCGAGCGTGCGTCCACCACCTACAAGGGGCTGCCTGGCGACGTCAAGGCCGGCGACACCGTGCTGATCGACGACGGCCGGCTCGCGCTCGAGGTCACCGACGTCACCGACACCGACGTCGTCACCACCGTCGTCATCGGCGGCAAGGTGTCCAACCACAAGGGCCTCAACCTGCCCGGCACCGCCGTCAGCGTGCCGGCGCTGTCCGAGAAGGACATCGAGGACCTGCGCTGGGGCCTGCGCATCGGCGCCGACATGATCGCGCTGTCGTTCGTCCGGTCCGCCTCCGACGTCGACGACGTCCACCGCATCATGGCCGAAGAGGGCGTGCGGCTCCCGGTCATCGCCAAGGTCGAGAAGCCGCAGGCGGTCGAGAACCTCGCCGAGATCGTCGACGCGTTCGACGGCGTCATGGTCGCCCGCGGCGACCTCGGCGTCGAGCTGCCTCTCTGGGACGTCCCGCTGGTGCAGAAGCGCGCCGTCGAGCTGTGCCGGCGCCGGGCCAAGCCGGTCATCGTCGCCACCCAGATGCTCGACTCGATGATCACCAACCCGCGGCCCACCCGCGCCGAGACCTCCGACGTCGCCAACGCCGTCCTCGACGGCGCCGACGCCGTCATGCTGTCCGGCGAGACCAGCGTCGGTGCCTACCCCATCGAGACCGTCGCCACCATGGCGAAGATCGTCGAGGCGGTCGAGGACCACGGCCTCGAGCGCATCCCGCCGCTGGGCACCCAGCCGCGCACCAAGGGCGGCGCCATCACCAAGGCCGCGGTCGAGACCGGCGCCCTGCTGGGGGCGAAGTACCTGGTCGCGTTCACGCAGAGCGGCGACTCCGCCCGCCGGATGGCCCGGCTGCGCCCAGGCATCCCGCTGCTGGCGTTCAGCCCGCTGAGCGCCACCCGGCACCAGCTGGCGCTGTCGTGGGGCATCGAGGCGTTCACCGCCGAGCACGTCGACCACACCGACGAGATGGTCAAGCAGGTCGACCGCATGCTGCTCGAGCAGGAGCGCTGCCGCCGCGGCGACCTCGTCATCATCGTGGCCGGGTCGCCCCCCGGCATCCCGGGCTCGACCAACGCCATGCGGGTGCACCGCATCGGCGACGCCGTCGGCAAGGTGGCTCCGGCCTACCACTGACGGCCGCTCCGGCAGCCGGCCGGCGTCGTCAGGCGTTGGCCGGCTGCAGCACGTCGTCGAGCCGGCCCTCCTTGGCCGACTCGACGATGACGCGGAACTGGGCCAGGCTCATCTGCACCCGCTGGCCGAAGTCGTCGGTGATGACGACGCGGCGCTCCGGGGGAGCGTTGTGGTCGAGGAACACTTCCGGGCACCCGCAGTCGCAGGTGCCGCAGGAGGTCGCGACGTGCCGGAGACGGTCCATGGGCGGCCTCGTTTCTCGCGTTCGGAAAGTGCAGCAGCTCCATTCCGGACGGTAACCGAATCAGTCGATCATGAACAGTCTTGTTCGCCATTCCGCCGCCGAGTAGAATTCCGCGGGTCGCCCGCTCCCATTCGGTCCGTTTCGCCCTGGGTCAAGGTGGTCCGTGACCATCGGACAGGCCTTGGTGTCGTTCTCCGTCGTGACCGCGCTGCTCACCGTCATCCCTGGGGCGTCGCGGCGGCCGTCGGCGCGTCGGCACTGCTCGTGGCGTCGGAGACGGCGTACCGGGTGCTCACGCTGGCCGGCGCGGCCTACCTCGTGTGGCGCGGCGCGCACCTGCTCTGGACGAGCTTCCGTCGCGGCGGCGCGGACGAACTGCCGGCGGTGGCGCAACCTGCGCGCGGGTCGTCGTGGGTCTCATGGCTCACCGGACTGGGCACGAACATCCTCAATCCGAAGATCGGCGTGTTCTATGTGGCCACCATTCCGCAGTTCATTCCGGACGGCACGTCACCGCTGCTGATGGGAATTCTGCTCGCGGTGGTGCACAACCTCATCGGAATGCTGTGGTTCGCGTTCGTCATCGCCGATGCGGGATTCATGACACGCACTCTCGGCCGGTCGCGGTTCGCCCGGGCGGCCGACCGCGTGACGGGCGTCGTGCTGGTCGGGTTCGGGCTGCGGCTGGCGCTGCAGCACCGCTGACGCCGTCGCCGGACCTACTCGGACGGCGTGTAGCGCTGTTCCGGTTCGAAGGCGGGCTCGGCGTCGCGGTCGAGCTCGATGTGGATGGCGTGACGAAGGTCGGTGTAGACGACGACCCTGCTGCCGTCCTTCGGCACGCGGTCGGGTGAGCTGCGCATGCGGGCCGCCACCTCGTGGCGGCCGGCCGGCGAGTCATAGGCGACCGTCACGTCGAGCTCGGGGTCGTTGTGCAACCAGAAGCGGACGTCGCCGAGCTGGAGCCGGCCCGCATACCGGCGGCCGTCGCGCCGGAGCCGCTCGATGCACTGCTGGCGCTCACGAGCATGGCGCAGGGCGGACGGAAGCCGCACGGCCACGGTCAGACCCCAGAGGGCGGCCAGCACCGCGACGGCCCCCGAGACGAGGGTCGCCTCGGTGCCGGGCACACCGTCGAGTGCCTGACGCACGCCCTCGGTCGGGTTTGGGCCGGCCGCCACGGCGGCCCCGGCGCCTGCCCCCACGGTGACGCCGGCCAGCAGCGGGGCCAGGTAGGACAACGCTGCCGCCCGGCGCTGCCCGAGGCGCTCTCGCGCGTATTCGGCGAGGCCGACCGTGACGAGAAGGGCCAGGTAGCCGAGGACGAGGAGACCACCGACCAGCCAGCCCGGGCCGACGTCAGCGACGCAGCCGGCGGACGTCGTGCAGCCCAGTGACGCCGAGCCGACCAGCGTCGCGGAGGCCCAGGTCGTGAACGTCAGCAGTGCCGAGAACAGCATCCGCGGGGTCAGCCGTCCTGGAGCCCGTCCTGGGGCGAGCCCCGTGATGCGGGAACCCTTGTCGGTCACCGAGAACACGGGCCGGTGGTCCCACCAGTCCGGCGAGACCGCGTCGCGCGGCGCCGCCGCGTCCGTCATGGCCACCTCTCTCCACTGCTCACTCGACGTGTCATCGGCGATCATCCGACGCCGGTCAGTCGTCGACCTCGGCGACCGACCGGGGCAGTGCGCCCGGGGCGAAGTGGATCAGCCCCTCCGGGACGTGCCAGCGCATCGCCCGCACCTCGAACCGTCCGGCCCGGACCGCGGGGTCGGCGCTCTCGAGCTCGATCGCCCGCTCCGGATCGACCCGCAGGATGGTCAGGCCGCGGAACCGCGGGTCCTCGAGCGGGCCGGCCGCCAGCAGGTAGCCGGCGTCGTGCAAGTCGGCGAGGTGCGCCAGGTGCGCGTTCTGCAGCGCCGAGGCGGCGTCGTCGTCGAGCTCCGGTGCGTCGTCGCGCAGGACGAGCAGCGCCACGGTGTATTCGTCCAGACGCATGGCCGGACGGTAGTGCATGGGTGTCGGTGGACGCGACTACGGTAGGTGCGGTGAGAGTCGCCACCTGGAACGTCAACTCCGTCAAGCAGCGGCTGCCGCGCCTGCTGCCCTGGCTCGACCAGCGCCGCCCCGACGTCGTCTGCCTGCAGGAGACCAAGCTCGCCGACGACCTCATCGAGGAGCTGCTGGGCGCCGAGCTCGAGAAGCGCGGCTACCAGGCGGCCTACCACGGCGAGGCGCGCTGGAACGGTGTCGCGCTGTTCTCCAAGGTGGGCCTCGACGACGTCGTCACCGGGCTGCCCGGCGGGCCGGGCTTCCCCCACCAGGAGGCGCGCGCCGTCTCGGCCACCTGCGGGGGAGTGCGGGTGCACTCGGTCTACGTCCCCAACGGCCGCGAGCCCGACTCCGAGCACTACGCCTACAAGCTCGAGTGGCTGGCCGCCCTGCGGGCGCAGG
The DNA here is from genome assembly GCF_003579925.1 of Jiangella rhizosphaerae. GTDB lineage: Bacteria > Actinomycetota > Actinomycetes > Jiangellales > Jiangellaceae > Jiangella > Jiangella rhizosphaerae. The sequence continues at coordinate 26,769 of NZ_QUAL01000045.1, forward strand.
TCGCCGCCGGCCCCGACGCCGTCATGGTGTGCGGCGACATGAACATCGCCCCCGCCGACGCCGACGTGTTCGACCCCGACGCCTACGTCGGGCAGACCCACGTCACCGAGCCCGAGCGCGCCGCACTGGCCGACCTCCAGTCCGCCGGCCTGCACGACGTCGTCCGCGACCGCTGGCCGTCCGAGCGGGTCTTCACCTACTGGGACTACCGCGCCGGCATGTTCCACAAGGACCTCGGCATGCGCATCGACCTCGTGCTGGCCAGCGACCCGGTGGCCGAGCGGGTCGCCGCCGCCTGGGTCGACCGCCACGCGCGCAAGGGCACCGGCCCCAGCGACCACGCCCCGGTCATCGTCGACCTCGACGAAGCTCCCGACGGCGACATCGGCCCGGTCGTGCCCCCGCCCTCGGCCGCCGCGCCTCGGCGAGGCTCGGTGAAGCTCCCGCAGTCGAAGTAGCGGTATGCTCCAGTCATACCAAGGAGTGGTGACATGGCCGTGAAGAAAGTTGCGGTAACGCTTCCGGAAGAGCTCTACGACATGGTCGAGCGGGCCCGGAAAATCGAGCACCGCTCCCGCTCCGAGCTGATCCAGGAAGCCTTGCGCACGCACTTCGGCGAGCCGGTCTACACCCCAACCGACGAAGAGCGCCGCATGATCGACGAGGCGCTGGACGACCTCCGACGTGATTCCGGCACGAGCCGATCCTGGGACGACGTCCACGAGGAGCTGCGGTCGCGCCGGTGAAGATCGCCTTCCGGCCGGCCGCGGTCGCCGATCTGCGGTCGGCACTCGAGTACTACGACGACGCGAAGCCCGGCCTCGAGGACGACCTGATCGACGACGTCGATCGCCTGCGTCAGCGCCTGCAGACGTTCCCGCGCAGTGCTCCGGCCGTCGCCGGCTATGACAGCGTGCGCCGCGCGATGCTGCGCAGGTTCCCCTACGCGGTGTTCTATGAGTTCGGCGAGTCGGTCGAGGTGCTGCGTGTGGTCCATACCGCCCGCCATCCCGAGGCCTGGCGCCGTTAATCCAGTTGCCAGCCGGCGTCGACGGCGATGGTCTGGGCGGTGATGGCCCGGCTGCCGTCGCCGCAGAGGAAGGCGATCAGGCCGCCGGCGTCCGACGGCTCGAGGAGGCCGCCGAGCAGCGGCTGCTTGGCCGCCACCCAGTCCGCCAGCGCCGGGTGCTCGCTCACCCGCCGGGCCAGCGGCGTGCGCACCAGCCGTCGTCGATCGGGGTGACGCCGGCCGACGTGAAGACGACCGACGACTTCCGCGACCTGTGCGCGGAGCTGACGGCGCCGCAGTCGGGCCGGTGGGCGATGGGGCCGTTCGGCCCGACGATGATGCTGCTGTTCTGGGCCGCGTTCGGCATGCCGAACAACTGGCGGCTGGAGAGCGACGGCACGCTGACCAAGGACTGGGAGACCGACAAGTACTTCGCCGCCGTCGAGTACCACCTGGAGCTGTCCAAGCAGGGCTACTTCCACCCCGACTTCACCGGATTCTCGGTGACGCAGGCCAAGCAGGCGTTCTCGTCCGGGACGACGGCGCTGTACATGGACGGGCTCGCGGCCTGGCGCGGCTTCGTCGAGCAGGAGCGGCGCACGGTCGACGAGATCGGCGCCATGCTGCCGTTCGCGCAGCCGGGCGCCGACCCCGTCTTCCACGTCTCGTCCGGCATCTTCGGCATCACCGCGCTGCGGCAGGACGACCCGGCCGTCGTCCAGGACCGGCTGCGGCTGCTTGACTTCCTCGCCGCGCCGTTCGGCACCGAGGAGTGGTTCCTGCTCAACTACGGCGTCGAGGGGGTGGACCACGAGATGACGAACGGACTGCCGGTGCTCACGGACAAGGGGATCGAGGAGATCCGGACCATGTTCAAGTTCATCGGCGCGCCGCCCGGGGTGATGTTCAGCGGGCAGTCGCCGGAGTGGGTCGAGGCGCAGCACGCGTGGGCGGCCGCGGTGATCCCGGCGATCATCCCGGACCCGACGGTCGGCGTCTACATCGAGCCGGTCGAGGACACGACGGGGGCGCTGCAGGCCGTCTATGACGCGGTCGCCGACGTGACGGCTGAGCGGGTCTCGATCGGCGACTTCCGGAAGATCACTGAGAACTGGACGGAGAAGGTCGGCAACGAGACGCGGGAGCGGTTGCAGGAGGCGACGGGGTGACGGACGGGTCGGACGGCGGCCGGTTGCCGCGAATGGTGGTCGTGGGCACGACGGTCTTCGGCGGCGGCGCGCCGTTCCCCGGCGTGCTCGAGCGGTCCCGGGAGGTGTCCGGCCTGGTCGACCGGATGGCCGCCGCGGCGTCCGGGACCACGCGGGGCGGGCTGGACCTCGTCGTCCTGCCCGAGCTGGTCGCCGGTCCGCCCGGCCCGGTCGCCGTGGCGCGGGCGCTGCCGCTGGATCACCCCGTGCTCGAGGTCTACGGCTCGATGGCGCGGCGGCACCGGACCTACCTCGTCGTCACCCTCGACCTCGCGGACGGCGGCGCGGTGTGGAACGCGGCGGTGCTGCTGGACCGGGCCGGCGACGTCGTGGGGGTGTACCGCAAGGCGCACCCCGTCGCCGCCACGGGGTCGTCGTCGTTCGAGGGCGGCGTGACCCCCGGCACGTCGTTCCCGGTCTTCGCCTGCGACTTCGGCGCCGTCGGCATCCAGATCTGCTGGGACGTCATGTACGACGACGGCTGGCAGGCGCTGGCCGCCGGCGGCGCGGAGATGGTCGCGTTCCCGTCCGCGTCGCCGGCCACGGTCCGCACCGCAGCCCACGCCGCCCGGCACCGCTACTACGTGGTGTCGAGCACGCCGCGCGACAACGCCGCGGTGTACGAGCCGTCCGGGCTGGTCGCGGCGCGCCTGCTCGGGCCCGGTGTGCTGGTGCACGAGCTGGATCTCAGCTACGCCGTCCTCGGCTGGTCGGCGTCCCTGCGCGACGGCCTGGCCTTCCGCGAGGCGTTCGGCGACCGCGCCGGCTACCACTACTCGCCCCGCGAGGACGTCGGCCTGTTCTGGTCGAACGACCCGGCGACGCCGATCGACGCGATGACGGCGCGGCTCGGCGTCGAGGACCTGCGCGACCAGGTCGCGCGCAACGCCTCGCTACGGAGCCGGCCGATCGCCCCGGCCACCCCGAGTTGATCGCGGAGAAGGTGGGGTATCCATCGGGGCGCATGGGCCTCTTGCGCTCTCGGGTCCGCTCATGCCGCGCCCTTGGCAAGGCTGGTCGCCGTCCACGTGTCCGATATGCCCGAGTTCGCGCGACGGTGAGCCTTGCCAAGGCGGTCGGTGGGCGTGTCGCCGCTGAGGCCCGCCGAAGAAGGGATCAGTGCGCCGGCATCCCGGTGACCGCCGGCTTGCCGGCCGGGATGAGCGCCAGCGCGACCCCACCGGCGACGACCGCCGCGCCCGCGCCCGCCGCGAACGCTCCGGTGAACCCGTCCGTCCCCGTCGCGCCGGGAGCGAGGTCCGCCGCCGCGAGGCTCGACGCCACGGCGACGCCGAGAGCGGCGCCGAACTCGTGGAACGTGTTCACGACCCCGGAGGTCAGACCGGCCTCGTGAGGGTCGACGTGGGCGAGGGCGCTGGTGGTGGCGGTGACGAAGGTCGCGCCCAGGCCGGCGGTGGCGACGCTCATGCCCGTCACCAGCAGGGCGGTGTCAGCGGAGCCGTCTGCGCGAGTGGTGGCGAGAGCGGCGAGGCCGAGACCGGCGGCGGCGACGGCGAAGGCGACAGCCGCGACGGGGCGTGGCCCGGCCCGGCCGACCGCCTGCCCGCCCACGTGCGCCCCGGCGGCGACCGCGACCGCCACGGGGAGGAACAGCACACCGGTGGCCAGGGCGGTGTTGCCGCGGACGTGCTGCAGGAAGAACGAGCCGAGGAAGAACGACGAGATCAGCAGCCCGGTCGCGACCAGCATGAGCAGGACGCCGGTCAGCACGGGCCGGCGGGTCAGGATCCGCGGGTCGATGAGGGGCGCCCGCAGCCGCCGCTGCACCACGCCGAAGACGGTGTACAGAACCAGCGCGGCCGCCACCGGGACGACGGTCGCCGACCCGGTCCAGCCGTCGTCGCCGGCGTTGACCAGCCCGTAGATCAGGGCGGCGGTTCCGCCGGTGACGAGCACGGCCCCGGGCACGTCCAGGCGCCGCGGCCGCTGACCGCCGTCGCCGGGCCGGCCGGATGCACGGTGCGCTGCTCCGGCACGCGCGCTGTGAGCCGGCCCGTCGTCCGGCCGAGCCGGGGCGAGCAGCCGCGCCAGCAGGACGACCAGCACGATGCCCACGGGCACATTGACGTAGAAGATCCAGGACCAGCCGGGACCGGCCGTCAGCAGCCCGCCGACCAGCACGCCGGCCGCCGACCCGGCGCCGCCCAGCGCGGCCCAGACGCCGAACGCGCGGTTGCGCTCCGCGCCGTGGAACGTGGTGGCGACGATCGACAGCGCGGCGGGGGAGAGCAGCGCGGCTCCGGCGCCCTGGGCGAGGCGGCCGCCGATCAGCGACTCGGCGTTCCAGGCCAGCCCGCTGACCAGCGACGCCGTCGCGAACAGGGTCAGGCCGGCGAGCACGACGCGGCGGGCGCCGACCAGGTCGGCCAGCCGGCCGCCGAACAGCAGCAGCCCGCCGAACATCAGCGTGTAGGCCGAGACCACCCACGTCAGCGCCGTGCGCGACAGCGCCAGGTCGGCGCCGATGTCCGGCAGCGCCACCGCCACCACCGTCACGTCGAGCACGAGCATGAACTGGGCCACGCCGAGGAGGGCGAGCAGCCGCCAGCGATCGGCGGCGGGCGGATTCGCGGACATGTGAGCCCCTAACCTGAACATGGCTGTTTGACTTGCGTCCAGTACGCTAACTCGAACAGAGGTGTTCGACAAGAGGGGAGAGCGCATGCCGGTCACGACGGGCAAGCGGGCCGACGCCCAGCGCAACGTCACCGCGATCCTGGACGCCGCGGCGGCCTGCCTCGTCCGCGATCCCGACGCGAGCGTCTCGGACATCGCCGCGGCGGCCCGCGTCGGCCGGGTGACGCTCTACGGGCATTTCGCGTCGCGCACCGAGCTGGTCGACGCCGTCTTCGTGCGCGCCGTGGCCCGGGCACACGAGGCACTCGACGCCGTCGACCTCACCGGCGACGCCCGGCAGGCGCTGGCCCGGTTGATCGCGTCCAGCTGGCAGGTGGTCGACGAGTCGCGGATGCTGCTGGTCGCGGCGCAGCGCACGCTGCCGCCGGAGCGGATCCGCGAGCTGCACGAGCACCCGATGCGACGCGTGCGATCGCTGCTCGAGCGCGGCCGGGCCGCCGGCGTGTTCCGGTTCGACCTGCCGGCCGACTGGCTGGTCGCGGTCTTCTACACCGTCCTCCACGGCGCGGCCGACGAGATCGGCGCCGGGCGGCTGGCGCCCGAGGGTGCGGCCGACGCGATCACGGCCACCCTGCTGGCCGCCTTCACCCCGCCCGGCGCTCCGGTCCCCGGCTGACGACCGCAGCCGGCCCAGTTGATCTTGGAGTTGTTCGGCCATCTATCGGGCATTTCGCCCCGCGATCGACGAACAACTCCAAGATCGACTCGCGGGGTGGGGTGGGAACGGGGGCTCGGGGCGCCGGTCACCAGAGGTCGACGGCGTGAGCGGTGACCCGGGCGGCGATGCGCGCGACGGCCTCGGCGACGGGTAGGGCGTCGAGCCGGCGGCCGTCGCGTAGCCGCAGCGCGAGCTCGTCCGCACCGGCCTCCCGGGCGCCGACCACCCCGACGTACGGGGCGAGCCGCGCGGCGTGGACGCGGGCGCCGACGCTGCCGTGGTCCGCGCCCGCGACCTCGACCCGCAGCCCCGCGTCCAGGCACCGCCCGGCGACCGCCCGCGCGGTCTCGTGCTGCTCCGGTCCGATCGGCACCAGCACCACCTGCACCGGCGCCAGCCAGGGCGGGAAGGCGCCGCCGTGCACCTCGATGAGCTGTGCGACCGCCCGTTCCAGGCTCCCGATGATGCTCCGGTGCACCATCACCGGCCGGTGCCGCTCGCCGTCGGCGCCGACGTACTCCAGCCCGAACCGCTCCGGCTGGTGGAAGTCGATCTGGACGGTCGACAGGGTCGACTCGCGGCCGGCGGCGTCGACGATCTGCACGTCGATCTTGGGGCCGTAGAAGGCCGCCTCGCCCTCCTCGGCCTCGTACTCCAGCCTCGACTCCGACAGCGCCTCGACCAGCAGCGCGGTCGACCGCTCCCACGCCGACGGCGCGCCGGCGTACTTCCCGCCGGGACCCGGCAGCGACAGCCGCAGCCGCGCCGGCGCGATGCCCATCGCGGCGTGCGCGTCCCCGATCAGCGCCAGCGCGGCGGCCGCCTCGGCGGCGGCATCGTCGGCGGAGCAGAAGACGTGCGCGTCGTTGAGCTGGATCGACCGGACGCGGGTCAGCCCGCCGAGCACGCCGGACGCCTCGGAGCGGTACATGCCGCCCAGTTCGGCGAGCCGCAGCGGCAGCTCGCGGTACGAGCGGCCGCGGGACCGGTAGATCAGCGCGTGGTGCGGGCAGAGGCTCGGCCGCAGCACGAGCTCCTCGCCGCCGGCGTCCATCGGCGGGAACATGTCGTCGCGATAGTGCGCCCAGTGGCCGGACAGCTCGTACAGCTCGCGCTTGGCCAGGACTGGGGAGTGGACGTGCTGGTAGCCGGCCCGCCGCTCGACGGCGTGGACGTACTCCTCGAGCGCGTGGCGGACGGCGGCGCCGGCGGGCAGCCAGTAGGGCAGGCCGGCGCCGATGAGCGGATCGGAGCCGAACAGGTCCAGCTCGCGGCCGAGTCGGCGGTGGTCGAACATCGTGGTCTCCTCGGTGACAGCGGGCGAGTGACCACTCCGGCGGCGCTCCGGGGCACTCGCCCCGGGCGTCGGTGGACAGGAATCAGCGCGCCGGGACGGTCTCCGGCGTCGTCGTCAGGCCAGCGCGCTGCATGGCGCCGACCGTAGCACCCGGCGCCGTCCGGACGCGCGCGGATTTCCGCAACGTGGGCAGGGCACCGGTCGCGCCGTACGCCGTGTTCGCCGTCCCCTGCTGCCCCATTCTCTTGCCGCGCTACCGCGCCTCAAGTCCGCGCGCGTCGTGTACATCACGAGGATTACGTGACCTTCAACAGGGCTGTAGGGGTGTTGACGCTTGGGTAATCCTGGTGATGGCTCCCGAATCCCGGTGAAATCTCACTACGTGGGCGCTCAGCGACGGCGACGCCACTCACCGCCGGCGCCGCCCTCGCTTGCCGTCACCTAAAACCTACTGAATTGATAGGATAAGGCGCCGACCCCGACCGAGGAGGCCGCCATGCCGGCTGAGCAGCACGATCTCCCCGTCGACCTGGTGGTGCTGACGGCGGGTACGGCGCCGTCGTCGCGCATCCGGGCCGTCGCGGCGGCGTTCGCGGTCGAGCTGGCCGGCCGGCTGCCGCAGCCGCCGGTCTGGCGCGACGTCGTCGACCTCACGGCGCATGTGCCCGACCTCGTCGGCGTCCCGTCGGCCGGGGTGGCGCAGCTGGTCGACACGGTCCTCGCCGCGGAGGTGGTCGTGCTGGCGACGCCGGTGAGCCGGGCGTCCTACACCGGCGTGCTCAAGCTGTTCCTCGACCGGCTGCCTGACGCCGCGCTGGCCGGCGCCGTCGTGGTCCCGGTGACGCTGTCGCGCGACCCGGCCGAGCGGCAGGCCGCGGACCTGCAGCTGCGCCCCGTCCTCCACAGTCTCGGAGCCGTGCTGCCGGTGTCATCGTTCGTGGTCGACGAGGGGGAGCTGGCCGACGTCGCGGCGCTGGCCGATGCGTGGGCGGACCGGCACGCCGGACTGCTGGCGGCCGCGGTCGGCGAGCTCAGGCGGCCGTCTGCTCGGTGCGATACCGGCCCGGCGGCCGGGCGTACTCGCGCTTGAACGCGGCGGCGAACGCGAACTCCGACGTGTAGCCGACCCGGCGGGCGACGGCGCCGACCGGCAGGTCGGTGTCGGCCAGCAGCCGCGCCGCCGTCGTCATGCGCCACCAGGTCAGGTAGGCCAGCGGCGAGCTGCCGACGAGTGCGGTGAACCGGCGCGCGAACGCCGCCCGCGACAGGCCGGCCACCGCGCCCAGCGACTCCACCGTCCACGGCCGCTCCGGGCCCTCGTGGATGGCGGTGAGCGCGGCGGCGACGGCGTCGTCGCGCAACGCCGCGCCCCAGCCGCGCGGGTGCGCGCCCGCGCAGTTCTCGTCGCTGAACCAGGCCCGCAGCACGTAGAGCAGCAGCGCGTCGAGCAGGGCGGGCACGACGGCGTCCGAGCCGGCCGCCGGGGCGTCGACCTCGCGGCCGAGCAGCTCGACGGCGGCGTGCAACGACGGGTTCCGGCCCAGCCGGTTCGGCAGGTGCACGAGGTCGGGCAGCTCGGCGAGCATCGGGTGCGGCCGGTCGCGGTCGAGCAGGTACTGGCCGCACAGCACGACGAGGTCCGGCGCCGCGTCCTGCGCGCCGGCGGCGAGCACGCGGTGGCCCGGATCGCCGGCGCACAGCTCGGCGAGCGGCGTGTCCGCAGCGTCGGCGAGCCCGTGCCCGGTGCCGTGCGGGAACAGCACGACGTCGCCGGCGCTGAGCGCGACCGGCTCGCCCGCCTCCGGCCGCAGCCAGCACGACCCCTGCAGCACGACGTGGAAGGCCGCGCCGCGCACGGGCGGGTACCTCCAGCCCCACGAACCGACCGCCTGCAGCCGGAACGAGCGCGGCCGTCCGGTCCGCATGACGGCCACGACCTGGCTCAACGCGTCCACGACCCCACCCTAGTTGCGCTCGAGTGGTCGGCCCCTCTCATCGCCGGTCTGCCCGGCCCCCCTGGGGGCGATCGTCTCGCCCGCCGCCCGGGGCCGAGACGATCGCGTAGGACGGCGAGACGGTCGCCCATGGGCGCCACGGGGGTCGCGTTCCTAGCGTCGGAACCATGACACGCATCGCGATCATCATCGGCAGCACCCGCCCCGACCGCGTCGGCCCCGCCGTCGCCCACTGGCTCCTCGACCTGGCTGAGCAGCGCGGTGACGCCGACTACGAGGTCGTCGACCTCGCCGACTTCGACCTCCCGCACCTCGACGAACCGCTGCCGGCGGCGACCGGCCGGTACACCCGCCCGCACACGCTGCGGCTCGCCGAGACCGTCGCCGGGTTCGACGGCTTCGTCTTCGTCACGCCCGAGTACAACCGCTCCTACCCGGGCGTGCTGAAGACCGCCATCGACCTCGTGTACGCCGAGTGGCACCACAAGGCGGCCGGTTTCGTCGGCTACGGCGCGGACGGCGGTATCCGTGCGGTCGAGCACCTGCGCGGCGTCATGGGCATGCTGCAGGTGGCCGACGTCCGGGGCCAGGTGACGCTGTCGGTCTACGACGACTTCGAGGACTTCACCCGGCCCACGCCGCGCGAGCGCCAGGTGGCGGCCGCCGGGACGATGCTCGGCGAGGTCGTGACGTGGGCCGCAGCGCTGGCGCCGCTGCGCGCCGCCACAGCGGCGTGACGATCAGGGCCCGGCCGGGTCGAGCTCCTCGACGTCGCGGGTGCCGCGCAGCACCCACCAGACCGGCAGCGGCGCCAGGAGCGTCAGGACGCCGACCACCCAGAGCGTCGCCCGCGGCCCGGCCAGCTCGCCGAGCACGCCGCCGGCCAGGCCGCCGAGCGGGAACGCCCCCATGATCAGCACCCGCATGGTGGCGTTGACCCGGCCGAGCAGCTCGTCCGGGGTGATGCGCTGACGCAGGCTCACGCTCGCGATCGCGTAGATGATCTGGCCGACCTCGCCGGCGCCGATGCCCACGATGAGGAACGCGATCGCCGTCCAGCCGGGCTCGGCCAACGGGATCAGCAGGCCGGCCGGGCCGGTGACGACGAGGCACAGCCAGGCCAGCCGGGCCGACCCGACGCGCCGCGACAGCCACGGCGTCACCGCGGCGGCGGCCAGCACCGTCGCCGACCCCGCCGCGACGATCAGACCGATCGCCGACGGCGACAGCTCGAGCATCCGGGCCATGAAGATCACCGAGACCGCGGCCGCGATGGCGAAGCAGAAGTTGGCGACGGCGCTGGTGAGGGCGGTCGCGCGGAGCGCCGGCGTGTGCCGGACGAAGGCGAGGCCGGCGCGGATCTCGGTGCGCAGCCGACCCCGCGCGGGCTGCCGCGACGCGAGCTCGCGGGGCGGCGGCTCGGGGGTGCGGATCGCGAACAGCGCGGCCGCCGACACCAGGAACGTCACCGCCTGCACCAGCACGACGACAGCCCCGCCGAGCAGGCCGGTCAGCCAGCCGCCCAGGCCCGGGCCGGCGAACTGGCCGGACGCGCGGACCGTCTCCATGGCGGAGTTGCCGGCCAGCACGCGGTCGCGGCCGATGACGACCGGCAGGTAGCTCTGGTAGCCGATGTCGAAGAACACCCGGGCGACGCCGGTCAGCAACGCGACGACGATCAGCTGGGTCACCGTCAGCACGCCGGCGACCGCCGCGAGCGGGATGGTGGCCAGCAGCACCGCCCGTGCGAGGTCGGCGGCGATCAGCACCGGCCGGCGGCGCATGCGATCGATCCAGGCTCCGGCCGGCAGCCCGATGACGGCGAACGCGACCGTCGACGCCGCGGCCAGCAGGCCGGCCTCGAGGGCGGACGCGCCGAGCGTGATGACGGCGAGCAGCGGGATCGCGATGCCGCTGACCTGGGCGCCGAACTGACTCGTGGTCTGACCGAGCAGGAGCAGGCGGAAGTCGCGCTGCCGCAGAGGGGAAGGGGTGGACACGGAAAAGCCTCCATCGAGTCGGGCGGGCAGGTGCCCCACCCGCCAGTCGACAGAGGCGTCGCTAGGGGAGGGGTACGTTACCCGTCCCTCGGAGGAGGGTCAAACCGGAGGCGAGGCCGCGTAGCACTTCGTAGCGTTCCGTAGCCTCAGCAGCTAGACTGCAGGCATGGCCGAGCCGACGTTCCGCGAGATCACGCAGCGCGAGCTGCGCAACGACTCCGGCAGCATCATGCGGTCCGTCGAACGCGGCGGATCCTTCGTCATCACCCGCAACGGCACACCCGTCGGACAGCTGGTCCCGCTGCGGCGGCGCACGTTCGTCCCGCGCGATCAGGTCGTCGCCGCCTTCCGGACGGCGGCGACCTTCGATGCCGATCGGTTCCGGCGTGACATCGACGAGGCCGTCGATCAGGATCCGCAGAGCCGTGACTGGTGAGCCCACCCGCGGCCTGATCGACACCAACGTCGTCATCCATCTGGCGGCACTGGACCCCGAGCGGCTTCCGGACGAGATGGTGATCAGCGCCGTCACTCTGGCCGAGCTGTCCGCGGGTCCGCTGCACACCGACGATGCCGACGAGCGCGCACGCCGTCTCAGCGTGCTGCAGCACACCGAGGCGACGTTCGATCCACTGCCGTTCGACGCGGAAGCGGCGCGCGTCTTCGGCCAGGTGTCCGCCGCGGTGCTGGCCACCGGTCGCACGCCGCGACGCCGCGTCGCGGACCTCCTGATCGCGGCGACCGCCGTCGCCAACGACCTGCCGCTCTACACCACCAACCCGGGCGACTTCCTCGGGCTCGGCCGGTTGCTCGCCGTCGTCCCGCTGCCGCGGCCGCGCTGATCCGGCGGCGGAGGCGGCGCGGGAACATCCCGGCAGCCGACGGTGTTGTGAGAATCGTTCTCGTGAAGAAGGGGTGTCCCGATGAAGGTCCGCAACTCGCTGAGGTCGCTGAAGAACCAGCCCGGCTCGCAGGTCGTCCGCCGCCGCGGCAGGCTGTTCGTGATCAACCGGCAGAACCCCAGGCTGAAGGCCCGCCAGGGCTGACGCCGTCCCACAATCTCCGGAAAGGACCCCCATGGCACGCACCGAACTGCGCCCCGTCGTGAAACTCCGCTCGACGGCCGGCACCGGATACACGTATGTCACCCGGAAGAACCGCCGCAACGACCCCGACCGGATGGTGCTGCGCAAGTACGACCCGCTTGCCCGGCGGCACGTGGAGTTCCGCGAGGACCGCTGAGCGCCGGGCCGGCCGGGCCGCGGTCGTAGGATCGCGGCCATGGCCGATGACGACGCCGACCGGCGCGCCGCACTGCAGCGGGTCTCCGACGCCGAGCGGGAGAAGGTGGCCGAGCGCATCCGGGCGGCCGCCGCCGACGGCCGGCTCGGCCTCGACGAGCTGGACGATCGCCTGGGCTCGGCCCTGGCCGCGCGTACGCGCGGTGACCTCGACGCCGTCGTCGCCGATCTCGGTGACGACGGCGCCGCACGTCCGGCCGCCGAGCCCGTGGTCATCAGGGCCGACGGCTCCGCCGTCGAGCGCACCGGCCGCTGGGTGGCGCCGCCGCGGCTCACCGTGAAGGCGTCGATGTCGTCAGTGGTGCTCGACTTCACCGACGCCACGTTCGCGGCGGCCGGCTGCCGCGTCGAGGTGGAGCTGTCGGGCTCGTCGCTGCGGCTGGTGGTGCCCGAGGACGTCGCGGCCGACGTCGACGTCGAGACCCGCTTCTCCAGCGTTGACGTCAAGGTGCCGGACCGACCGGCCGACCCGCGCGCCGTCGTGCAGGTCACGGGTGCCACGAACATGAGCAGCGTCAGCGTGCGCCGTCCCGGCTGGCGACGCCGCCGGCAGCTGCGCAAGGCGCAGCGGAGACGGGCTCTCGAGGCCTGAGCCGGCCGGACGGCGCCGGCCTCGTGGGTCAGCCCAGGCTCAGGACCAGGTGCGGCCGGCTCCAGCCGATCCGCCCGTACGGCTCGATGACGCCGACGTCCCGGAAGCCGCAGCTGCGGTAGAAGCCGGCCGACGGCGGGTGCGACACGACGTGCAGCCGGTGCAGGCCGCGCTTCGCGGCCTCGGCGCGCAGGTCGTCCATGAGCAGCCGCCCGATGCCGCGTCCCTGCGCGTCATCGGCGACGAACATGAAGTCGACCTCGCCCTCGCCCGGCCCGCCGCGGCCGGGAACCTGGAGAGTGGCGAAGCCGAGCAGCTCGCCGTCCGGCCCGTGCGCGACGCGGGTCACGTGCCGCGCGATGTACGCGGCGTCGATGGTCTGGTTGGCGACCATCACCCGGTAGTCGCCGGTGTAGGCGCCCGAGGTGCGCACCATGGTGGTCAGCACCTCGGTCTCTGCCACCGTCGCCGGTGCGATCGCCACCTGCAGCGTACTCGTCATCGTCGTCTCCTCGCCTCGTACAGATACCCCGTAGGGGTAACCATAGATACGGGGGAGGGGTATCCGCAAGGGACCGGCCGACGGGTCCTCGCCCGGGCCTCGGTCAGGCCGGCAGGGCGTCTCCGGGGAAGCCGTGGCAGGAGTAGACCTCGCACCGCATCATCCCGGCCCGGACGCAGGGGTCTTCGGCCATGATCTGCTCGGCTTCCTCGGCCGGAACGGTCATGATGGCCACGCCGGCCAGGGTGTCGGAGGCGACCGGACACAGGATCGCGATCACGCCGTCGGCACGCAGCGACGCCATGCGTCGCTGGTGTTCCAGTTCCGTCGCCGCGGCGCCGTCCATCGTCCGCTCCGGACCCCACCGAAGGACCGCCAGGCTGTAGGGCCTGGCCGTCGCCGCCAGGTCCCGGATCTGCTCGTCGGTCACGGTCGTCTGCATGATGTCTTCCTGGATGGACTGTCCGCCACGGGTTCGACGCTACGGCCGACGGCTCGCCGGTGCTTGAACGGATCGGCCAGAGCCGAGCGGTCGCGTGCGTCGAGCGGGCGCGTGTGAGACTGATCGCCGAGACCTTGGATCGTCGCCGGCCAGGGTCGCCGCACAGCACCGGACCGCGAGGAGGAGTACCCGCCGATGGCCCACGGCCCCTTCCCACTCGACCCTGAGCCGATCGTCGTCGCCGAGGACGTGCTCGACGCGCTGCGGGCGCGGCTGGCACTGACCCGCCCGCCAGTCGACGAGGGCAACGAGGACTGGTCCTACGGGGTGCCCGCCTCGTACCTGGGGGAGCTGATCGCCTACTGGCGGGACGGGTTCGACTGGCGCAAGGCCGAGGCCGCGATCAACGCCTACGAGCACTACCGCGTGACGGTCGACGGCGTGCCGGTGCACTTCCTGCGCAAGCCCGGCCGCGGGCCCGCCCCGGTGCCGCTCATCCTCACGCACGGCTGGCCGTGGACGTTCTGGCACTGGTCGAAGGTGATCGACCCGCTCGCCGACCCCGCCGCGTCCGGCGGCGACCCGGCCGACGCGTTCGAGGTGATCGTGCCCTCACTGCCCGGCTTCGGCTTCCCCGGCCCGCTCACCGGCTTCCCGGACGTGAACTTCTGGAAGGTCGCGGACCTGTGGCACACGCTGATGACCGGCACCCTCGGCTTCGAGAAGTACGCCGCGGGCGGCTGCGACATCGGCGGCATCGTCTCCAGCCAGCTCGGCCACAAGTACGCGGACGAGCTGTACGCGATCCACATCGGCTCCGGCCTGCCCTTGGACTTCTTCACCGGCCCCCGGGCCTGGGACTTCGCCCGGGGCGGCCGGCTCAGCGACGACCCCGAGCTCCGCGCGCGGATGATCGAGCTCGACCACCGCTTCGCCGTCCACCTCGCCGCGCACATGCTCGACGGCGCCACCCTCGCCCAAGCCCTGGCGGACTCGCCCGCCGGGCTGCTGGCCTGGCTGCTGGAACGCTGGAACTCCTGGAGCGACCATCCCGGCGAGAGCGTCGAGGCGGTCTTCTCCAAGGACGAGATGCTCACCCACGCCACGATCTACTGGGTGAACAACTCCATCGCCACGTCCATGCGGTACTACGCCAACGCCAACCGCTACCCCTGGACGCCGTCCCACCAGCGCACCCCGATCGTCCAGGCCCCCGTCGGCCTGACGTTCGTCGGCCACGAGAACCCGCCCGGCGTCCACACGGCCGCTCAGCGCGTCCAGGCCTTCCTCGGCGGCCCGGCCGCCACCTGGTTCAACCACGTCAACGTGAGGGCGCACGAGCGCGGCGGCCACTTCATCCCGTGGGAGGTCCCCGATGCCTGGGTCACCGACCTGCGCGACACCGTCCGCCCCTACCGCCCCCGGCGGTAGACCGATGCCCCACAGTGTCGGCAGGCTGGTGCGGCGGTTCGTCCCGCAGCCCGAGATGAAGGACTCCGGTACATGACGATCGTTCGAGAGGCTGTGAGGCGCTGAGCGCCGCGCGGAGGTCGGCCGTGCATCTGGAGATGCGCGACGCGTACATGCTGGACGATCCAGAGTTCATCGCGTGGCAGCGGGGCAAGCGCTACCGCCCTGATGACCGTCACTCCTGGTGGCGACCCTGGCTGGACGTGGTCAGGGCAACCGTGGATCGGGGGGTGGTCATGCGCCGCGCCCGTATCGTCTCCGAGCCGATCAGCGACTACATCCGCTACGAGTACGACATCACCTTTACCAACATCGCCGCCGGCGAGCAGGTGCGGTGGCTGCCGCGCCGACAAGCGAAGGACCTGCTGGTGCCAGGTGCCGATCTGTGGGTGTTCGACGACACCACCGTGGTCTTCAAGCACTTCACCGGCGACGGCCAGGTCGACGAGCCGGGCATGGAGCGCGTCGACGACCCGTCCCTGGCCACGCAGTGCGCCGTGGTGTTCGAGGCCGTTTGGGAACGGGCCATCCCGCACGACGAGTACCACCCGTAGCCGGAGGTGCCAGGGCCGTCGTGGCGTCCTCCGTCGCCCGGGTCGCGGACCGACGGGACACGGCTCGTCCGTGCGGTGCGGATCGGATGTTCGTCGTGGTAGCCCGGGTGGGACTCGAACCCACAGGCACCGCATTTTGAGTGCGGCGGCTTTGCCAATTTGCCTACCGGGCCGCGCGCTCGGCCGCGACAGGGGCCCAGCCTACCCTTTTCCGTAACATGCGCCGAGTAGGCTTCCCGGGTGACCGAATCGCCTACGCCAGCCGCGCCCGCCCGACGTGTTCTCGTCGCCGAGGACGAGTCGCTCATCCGCCTCGATCTCATCGAGATGCTGGGTGAGGAGGGCTACGAGGTGGTGGGAGAGGCCGCCGACGGCGCCAGCGCCGTGCGGCTCGCCGAGGAGCACCGCCCCGACCTCGTCGTCATGGACGTGAAGATGCCGGTGCTCGACGGCATCTCCGCAGCGGCCCGCATCGTCGAGCAGCGCATCGCCCCCGTGCTCATCCTGACCGCCTTCTCCCAGCGCGACCTCGTCGAGCGCGCCCGCGACGCGGGGGCGATGGCGTACCTGGTGAAGCCGTTCAGCAAGGCCGACCTCGTGCCGGCCATCGAGATGGCGCTGTCGCGGCACGAGGAGATCACCCAGCTCGAGAACGAGGTCGCCGACCTCAACGAGCGGCTCGAGACGCGCAAGCTGGTCGACCGCGCGAAGGGGATCCTGCAGACCAGGTACGGGCTGAGCGAGCCCGACGCGTTCCGGTGGATCCAGAAGGCCGCCATGGACAAGCGCACCTCCATGCGCGAGGTCGCGAAGGTCGTCCTGTCCGAGTCCGAGGCCGAGCCGAAGAGTTGACGTCCGTGGTGCGTCGTGGCGCGGGGTGGGCCGCGCTGACGGCGGCCGCCGCGCTGGTCTCGTCGTGCGGGATGGTCGGCGCCCTGGGCGACGACGACGCCGGCGCGCAGACGGCGACCGTCGGCGTGCTGGTGCCCGGCAGCGGCTGGCAGCAGGCCGACGGCGAGGCGGTGCTGGCCGCGGTCCGCGCCGCCGTCGAGGAGACGGCGGGCGACATCGCCGGCTGGACGGTCGAGGTCGTCGCCGTCGACGAGGGCGAGAAGGGCGAGGCGGCGGCCGACTCCGTCACCGAGCTGGTCGACGGTGACGCGGTCGCCGTGATCGGCGGGTTGACGACGGCCGGCGTGCGGGCCGCGCAGCCGGTCCTGGACGACGAGGACGTGCTGTTCGTGTCGCCTGCCGACGTCGTGCCGTCGCACACCCTGGGCGCCGACCCGAGCGCGCCGCTGCGTCCGTACCGCTCGTACTTCCGGACGGCGGTGGGCGCCGAGCCGCCGGCCGCGGCGCTGGGCCGGTACGCCGTCAGCGGGCTGCGCGCCGACGCCGTCGCCGTCGTCGACGGGGGAGATCCGGCCGAGGTGCGGGCGTTCGCCGAAGCGGTCGACGAAGCCGGCGGGTCGGTCGTGGCCCGCGGCGCCGACGTCGCCACCGTCGTCGCGAAGGCGAAGACCGAGGGCGCCACCGCCGTCTTCGTGGCCGGCGACCCGGAGGCCGCCGCCCAGGCAGACCGCCAGGTGCGCAGCGCGCGACTCGACGCGACCCTGCTGGGCGCGACGGCGTTCGGCGGCGACTTCGCCGACGACGGCCGCGACGGCGCCGTGCGGGCAGAGCCGGCCGAGCTGGACGCGACGGCGGGGGTGCGATCGGGCCGGTTGACCGACGACATCGGCGCGCCGCTGGGGGAGTACGGCGCCGCCGCCCACGACGCCGGGATCGCCGTCGGCACCGTACTGGAGCGCTGCCTGCCACCGGCCAGTTCGGCGTCGTCGGCGCGGCGCGGCTGCCTGGGCGAGATGAGTCAGCTCGACTTCGCCGGCGCCACCGGAGAGGTCTCGTTCGACGAGTACGGCGACCGCAGCGGAGGCAGCGTCCGGTTCAGCGTGCTGCGCGACGGAACCTGGGAAGTCGTCGGTGTTGACGGCTGATGTCCAAGGTCACAGTGTCCTAACAAGATGATCCTGGTTGGCCACCACTACTACGTTTAGCTGCTTCCACGGCATAAGTTTCGGGAATCATCGCAGACCCAACCGGCGGCTGGTGACGGCGGCCGGCTCGGCGAAGGAGACATCTCATGACCCGCACATCGCGACTGTGGCGGTCTCTTGCCGTCGCCGGAGCGGCCTCGCTCGTGCTGGCCGCTTGCGGTGGCGACGACGACGGCGGTTCGGACGAGGAGTCGCCGGGCGCCGGCGGCAACGCCGAGGCGACCAGCGACGAACCCCTGCGGCTCGGCACGCTGCTGCCTGAGACCGGCAACCTCGCGTTCCTCGGCCCGCCGGAGTTCGCCGGCGTCGACCTCGCGATCCAGGAGATCAACGAGGGCGGCGGCGTGCTCGGCCACGACGTCGAGGTCACGCACACCGACTCCAGCGACGCCAGCAACACGGCCGTCACCCAGCAGTCGACGGACTCCCTGCTCAACGCGGGGGTCGCGGCCATCATCGGTGCCGCGTCGTCCGGTGTGTCGTTCACGGTCCTCGACCGCATCGTCCAGGACGAGACCATCATGTTCTCGCCGGCGAACACCTCGCCCGACTTCACCACGTACGAGGACGACGGCCTGTACTTCCGTACCGCTCCGTCCGACGTGCTGCAGGGCCAGGTGCTCGGCGACACCATCCTCGGTGACGGCCACGCCAACGTCGCGATCATGAACCTCGACGACGCCTACGGCAACGGCCTCGCGCAGTACCTCTCCGAGACGATCGAGAGCGGCGGCGGCACCATCGCGGCGCACATCGTCTACGACCCGCAGGCCTCGAACTACACCTCCGAGGTCAGCCAGGTCGCCGCGGCGGCGCCCGACGCCATCGCGCTGATCGGCTTCGAGGAGACCGTCACGATCATCCCCGAGCTGGTCACGCAGGGCATCGGCCCGCAGTCGATCCCGCTCTACTTCGTCGACGGCAACCTCTCCAACTACGGCGCCGACCTGCCGCCGGGCACGCTCGACGGCAACAAGGGCACGCTGCCGGGTGCGGAGACGGGGCCGGAGTTCCAGGAGCGGATGCTGGAGATCAACCCGGACCTCGAGGACTTCAGCTACGGCCCCGAGTCCTACGACGCGACCATGCTGCTGGCGCTGGCGGCCATCCAGGCCGGGTCGGTCGAGAGCCGCGACATCGCCGACAACCTGGTCGACGTCTCGCGCGAAGGCACCGAGTGCTCCGGCTTCCAGGAGTGCGCCGACCTGCTCGCCGACGGCGAGGACATCGACTACCAGGGCGTGTCGGGCCCGGTCGAGTTCACCGAGGCCGGCGACCCCGAGACGGCCACCATCGGCGTCTACCAGTACGGCCCCGACAACACCTACACGCCGCTGGAGTACGTCGAGCGGACCATGTCGGAGTGATCTGACCCGGTCCCCCTTTCCCTTCAGGGACTCGCCGACCGGGACCATGCGGTCGGCGTGCGGGGAGCCGGCGAAGGCCCCGCCGGAACACCCGGCGGGGCCTTTTCGCGCCCTGAACCGGCCCGTGATACGACCGTTGACATTTTATACATCGCTCTTGTACGTTCCTCGTTCAAGGCCCCGAAATCATCCCAGCCGACCCATTTTCGACATCCGTCCTGCCTTCGCGCCACCATTCTGGTCGCGCCCAGGTCAGCGGTTCCGGCGACGGTGCCACGCCGCTCATCCCCGCAGCTCAGACGTCTGTCTCGGTCCATCGTGGCCGCAGTGAGGAGCGTTTGCGATGTGCGACACCGACCACAACGAACCCGTCAGCAGACCACAGTTCAGCCGGCGCCAGGCGATCGGCCTGGGCGCCGCCGCGGCCGCCGCCGCGACCGTCGTCCCAGGGCTCACCGGGCGGCAGGCCGCCTACGCCGCGGCGGAGGTGAGCCCGGACAACTACGAGGCGCCCACGGGCCTGGCGAAGGACAGCAACGCCAAGGACACCGCACTCGGCGTCATCGACCGGTACGCGGACTCGATCACCGGCCTCAGCGACACCATCTGGGAGTACGCCGAGCCGTCACTGGCCGAGTGGAACTCCGCGCTCGCGGAGGCGGAGTTCCTGCGCAAGCATGGGTTCCGCATCCAGTGGGCGGTCGGCGGCCTGCCGACGACGTTCGTCGCGACGTTCAGCAACGGGACCGGCAGCCCGGTCATCGGGTTCAGCGGCGAGTACGACGCGCTGCCCGGCGTCTCGCAGAAGAAGGGCTCCACCGAGCACGACCCGCTGGTCTACAAGGACGACCCGTACTCGCCGAACTACGGGTACGGGCACGGCTGCGGCCACTCGGCGCTGGGCGCGGCGGCGGCCGGTGCGGCGGTGGCGGCGGCGAGCGCGCTGCGCCGGCACCGGCTCGACGGCACCGTCAAGTTCTTCGGGTCGACGGCGGAGGAGCAACTGGTCGGCAAGTCCTACGACGTCATGAAGGGCGTCTACGACGGCTGCGACGTCTTCGTCGACTGGCATCCCGGGCGCAACACCAGCACCGGCTTCGGCTCGAACAACGCGCTCAAGGCGATGGCGTTCAACTTCAGCGGCACCCACGGCCACGGCGGCAGCCCGCTGGGCAACAAGAACGCGCAGAACGCCGTCCGGGCTCTGACGATGCTCACCGACATGCTGCGCGAGCACCACGTCGCGCCGGCCGGGCGCATCCACCACGCCATCCGGCACTCCGCCGAGGCGCCGAACGTGCACGCCGCGCTGGCCGGCGCCTGGTACTTCGTCCGCGAGGCGACCCCGGAGCGGGTGGCGATCCTGGCCGAGAAGGTCAGCGACTGCGCCCGCGCCGCCGGCATCGCCATGCGCATGGAGGTGCACGAACGCACCGTCGCCAACATCTGGAACATGCTGCCGAACAAGCGCGGCGCCGAGCTCGTCCACGACAACATGGTCCAGATCGGCGCGCCGGAGTTCACCGAGGAGGACCAGGCGTACGGGAAGGGCCTGCAGGCCGCGGCTGGCATCGCCCAGAACGGCTACAGCACCGGTGTCGCCGACCTGCGCCCGCCGCAGGAGTTCTTCACCGGCGGCGGCTCCACCGACGTCGCCGACATCAGCTGGATCGTGCCGACGCTCAGTCTCGGCACCCCGGTCAGCCCGTCGGGGACGGCCAACCACAGCTGGCTCACGACGGGTTCGACGGTGTCGCACGCGGGCCACGTGGCGATGCTGGCCGCCGCCCGCTACCTCGCCGCCGTCGCCGTCGACCTGTTCACCCAGCCGGCGCTGGTGACGGAGATCAAGGAGGAGCACGCCGCCCGCACCGCGAACGTCGAGTGGGCCAGCCTCCTCCCGGCCGACTTCCAGCCCCCGGTCGTCGAGCCGCCCGAGTGGTTCCTGAAGCGGACCGGCCAGAAATGGCCCAACGGGCAGATCACCTGGCCGCCCGAGCGGATCGTCGGTCACACCAAGTGGGAGAGCCTCGGCCCGCCCATCCCGCCGGGCAACGTCCAGCCCTACGAGTGACGGCGTTGGCCCCGTCCCCCTGCTGCCCGATTGTCTTGGCCGCGTGCGCGCGCCTCAAGCGGACTATGGGGGCGCTTCGCGCCGGCGATGACCGCTTGACCCGCCGCACGCGGCGAAGAACGGGCAGCTATCAGGGGGACGGGGGAAGAGCGGCGACGACTCCCGCGGCGTTGGCCCCGTTTGCGTGTGGCATTGGTG
>NZ_QUAL01000046.1 GCF_003579925.1 Jiangella rhizosphaerae
GACGGCACGACCCGGTTCCTCGCGACCGGCCCTGACGGCACCCCGTCGGACACGGGCGCGGCCGGGGCCGCCGCGGTGTCCGACGGGGCCGCGCACCGGCGGCCACCGAAGCGGCGCCGCGGCCTGGCCACCCTGGGCATCCTGGTGCTGGCGCTCGCCGCGGGCGGTGCGGGCGGCGTGGTGGCCGAGGCCATCGACGACGACGGCGAGGGCGGCGGCGGCACGGTCACCGTCATCGGGGCCGACCCGGCCGGGCTGGTCGAACGGCCGCCGGAGTCCATCGCCGGCGTGGCCGCGAGCGTCCTGCCCAGCGTCGTGTCGGTCAGCGTGGCCGACGCCGGCGGGTCGGGCTTCGTCATCTCCGAGGACGGCTACGTCATCACGAACAACCACGTCATCGCGTCGGCCGGCGACGACGGCATCGAGCTGGCGTTCACCGACGGCCGCCGGCTCGAGGCCGAGCTCGTCGGCACCAGCCCCAGCTACGACATCGCCGTCCTGCGCGTCGACGCCGACGACCTCCAGCCGGTCGTCTTCGGCGACTCCGACTCCGTGGCCGTCGGCGACCCCGTCGTCGCCATCGGCAGCCCACTCGGCCTCGACGCCACCGTCACCAGCGGCATCGTGTCGGCGCTGGAGCGGCCGGTCACCGCCGGCGGCGAGGACGACCAGTCCTACATCAACGCGCTGCAGACCGACGCCGCCATCAACCCGGGCAACTCCGGTGGCCCGCTGGTCGACTCGTCCGGCCGGGTCATCGGCGTCAACTCCGCCATCGCCAGCCTCGGCATGGGCCAGCAGGCCGGCTCCATCGGGCTCGGCTTCGCCATCCCCATCGAGCAGGTGCAGCGGACGGCGCAGCAGCTGATCGCCGACGGCGAGGCCGTCTATCCGGTCATGGGCGTGCTGCTCGACAACGGCTTCGTCGGCGTCGGCGCGCGGGTGGCCGAGGACGGCGACAACGGCCCCGGCGTCACGCCGGGCGGCCCGGCCGACGAGGTCGGCATCGAGTCCGGCGACGTCGTCGTCGCGATCAACGGCGAGGACGTCCGCACCCCGGCCGAGCTGATCGTCCGGCTGCGGGCCCACGAGCCCGGCGAGGACATCACGGTCGTCGTCGACCGCGACGGCGAGGAGCTGGAGTTCACGCTCACCCTGGGCTCGGCAGTCGGTTGACGCGCCACGTACTCTTGCGGGGACGGATGCACGTACGTAACGGACGTGGGGGTCGACGGTGTTCGACATAGGTATCGGCGAGGTGTTCGTGCTGCTCGTCGTCGCCCTCCTGGTCTTCGGCCCCGACCGGCTGCCCGAGATGGCGCGCCAAGCCGCCGGATTCGTCCGCGACCTGCGTGCGATGGTCGCCAACGCCCGCAAGGACCTGTCCGGCAGCGTCGGCGACCTCGGCATCGACAAAGAGGACCTGAAGACCCTCTCCGACCTCCGCAACCCGAAGTCGTTCGTGCGGCAGAAGGTCCTCGACGGCATCGACCTCGGCCTCGACGACGACGACGCCTCCCCGGCCCGGCGCACCAACGGCAGCCACTCGCCGGCCCGCCCGACCACCGCCCGGTCGGCCGCCTCCGCGGCCACGGGTGCCGACCGCGTGGGCGAGACGGTCGACGTCCCGCCGCCGTCCGCCGACGTGCCGCCCGCCCCCGAGGAAGACGTTCCCCCGCCGCCGATGGAGGACACCCCCGCCGCGCCCGCCCCGGCGCCCGCCGCTGAGTCCGCGCCGCCGTCCTCGCCGGCCGACGAGCCCGCAACCGGCCCGGCGTCCGAGTCCGTGACCGCCGACTCGGCCCGTTCGCCGCGCTTCGACCCCGACGCCACTTGATCCTGGGTTCGCCGGGGCTCCCCGTCCCCCTGCTGCCCCATTCTCTTGCCGCGAACGCGCGCGTCAAGCGGACTATGGGGCGCTTCGCGCGGCGATGACCGCTTGACTCGCCCGTTCGCGGCCAAGAACGGGCAGCTATCAGGGGGACGGGGAGAATGTGGGCACGCCTCACGCTTGGCATGCCCGTTTCGTCCTGCTTTGTCTGGCGGCGATGCGCGATGATCATCCAGGATCGCCTACATCACGAGGATTACGTGAGCTTCAACATGACTGTAGGGGTGTTGACGCTGGGGTAATCCTCGTGATGGCCCGCGAATCACGGCGAAATCTCACCAGGTGGACGCTCCACGACACCAACGCCACACGCAAACGCGGCCAACGCCCCGGTCTCGTCGCCGCTCTTCCCCCGTCCCCCTGATAGCTGCCCGTTCTTAGCCGCGTGCGCGCGGGTCAAGCGGTCCGCATCGGCGCGAAGCGCCTCTCTCGGTCCGCTTGAGGCGCGCGCACGCGGCAAAGATCATCGGGCAGCAGGGGGACGGGCCAACGCGGCAGCCCGACCAACGCGGCAAGAACCTCATCGGTCGCGCCAACCCAGTCGATCAACGTCTCCAGGTCACGGCACGGTTACAGCTGTCGACAGCAAAGTGATTAGGTGATCTAATCTCTTCAACGCAACGACGTCGAAGGGGACGGGACTGTGACTGCCGGAGAAGCGAACCGCCGCACGCTGGCCGATGAGCTGGCCGCCGGCGTCGTCGCGTTGATCCGGGAGCGCAACCTCGAGGCGGGCGCCCAGATGGACACCGTCCGGGCGATGGCGGAGCGGTTCGCCGTCGCGGTCCCCACCATGCGTGAGGCGTTGCGCCGGCTCGAGGCCATGGGCGTGGTCGTCCTGCGGCACGGGTCCGGGGTGTACGTGGGCGAGAACGTGCGCCGCTCGGTGCTGCCGAACCCGCACGGGCCGCTGCTCACCAGCGAGAGCCTGGTCGACCTGTTGCTGGCGCGGAGCACCATCGAACCGCCCATCGCGGCCATGGGTGCCACGGTCCGCGACCCGGACGGCGTCGAGCGGATCACCGAGACGCTGCATGAGGCCGAGCGCTGCCTCATCGAGCGCAACGAACGACTGTGGGTCGTCAACCTCGACTTTCACCGGGCCGTCGCGCAGGCGTCCGGCAACACCGTCCTGGCCGAGGTGGTCGACTCGATCGTGCTGGTGCACGCGCAGGAGCAGCGCGAGATCCTGCGGCTGCACGGGGACGAGGGCGAGGACTTCGAGGAGCACCGGCGCATCGCCCGGGCGGTGCTCGACGGCGACGCGGACGAGGCGTACCGCGCGAGCAAGGAACACCTCGACAACGTCATCGCCGCCATTCGCAGCAGGAGACCCGATTCCGGGCGGTGACCACCGGTCCCCATTCCTGCCGGTCACGGCCAGCTGCGGCCGGTGACACCTACCTGAATGCTGAGAGGTGAGTTCACGTGAGATTGCGTCACACTGGGGTGGCGGCTCTGGCGGCGTCGACGCTGGTCCTGGCCGCGTGCGGGGGCGACGACGACGGCGACACCGGGGGCTCCGCGGGCTCCGGGACGATCAACTTCTATACCGACAAGGGTGCCTGGGAGCCGCAGTTCCTGCAGGTCTCGGATGTGTCCGAGGGCAGCATCGGGCTCGGGCTGGACTTCACCGGCTACTCCGACGCCGAGCAGTACTCGGCGTTCATCCGGCAGTCGTTCCGCACCGACGAGAAGCCCGACCTCTTCACCTGGCACACCGGCAGTGAGCTGGAGGACCTCGTCGCCGAGGATCTGCTGGCGCCGACGACGGACATCTGGCAGACGGCCATCGACGACGGCGACGTCCCGGAGGCGTTGCGCGAGCACTTCACCGTCGACGGCGAGCAGTACTGCGTCCCGATGAACGCCGCCTACTGGGTCATGTACTACAACAAGGCGGTCTTCGACCAGTACGGCCTCACCGAGCCGACGAGCTGGGCCGAGCTGATGACCATCGCCGACACGCTGAAGGCCAACGGCGTCACCCCGTTCTACGAGACCAACATCCTGTTCTCGTTCGTCTGGTTCCAGACGCTGCTGGCCGGCACCGACCCGGACCTGTACAACGCGCTCTCCAGCGGCGAGGCCAGCTACACCGACGAGGGCGTCGTCGCGGTCATGGAGCAGTGGCGCGACATGCTCGAGGCCGGCTACTTCGGCGACCCGGGCGACCAGACCGCGCCGCAGGACCAGCTGAAGTCGGGCACCGTCGCGATGATCAACTTCGGCACCTTCCTCAGCGGCCAGCTCAACAGCGTCGACATGGTGTCAGGCACCGACTACGACTTCTTCGTCATCCCGAACGTCAACCCGGACCTCCCGCAGACGTCGCTGATCTTCGAGACCGGTCCCATGTGCACCGCGAAGGACGCCGCGAACGAGGAGTCGGCGCTGGAGTACGCGCAGTGGTGGATGACGGAGGAGGCGCAGACGGCGTGGTCCAACGCCCGCGGCGACGTCTCCTTCAACCCCAAGGCGCAGGTGAACGACGAGCAGCTGGCCGCGCTCAACGAGCAGGCCGGCGCCGACGACCACCTGCTGCTGGAGCGCTACTTCGAGGCGACGCCGACGCCGGTGCTCACCGCGGCGCTGGACGGCTTCAGCGCGTTCGTCACGAACCCGGGCGACCCGATGCCGATCCTGGAGACCATCCAGGCCGAGGCCGACGCCTACTGGAGCAGCCAGGGCTGACCCTGCGCGAGCGTGTGAGGGAGTTGACTGATGTCGGGGCTGGCGGTTGCCGCGCCTGAACGGACGACGACGCCGGGGCCGGTGCGTCGTCGGGGGTCCTACCGATGGTCCGCGCGGGGGTTCGGCCTGCCGGCGCTCCTCGTCGTGGCGGTGCTGCTGTACCTGCCGTTCCTCTGGACGACGTGGATCAGCTTCACCGAGTACAACGGCCTCGGGTCGCCGTCGTGGGTGGGTCTGGACAACTACCGGGCCATGTTCGACGACCCGAACTTCCTCACCTCGCTGCGCAACACCCTGATCTGGGTCGTCGGCAGCATCACGGTCCCGGTCGGGCTGGGCCTGCTGATCGCGACGCTGTCGTACGGGATGCGGTTCGGGAGCTGGCTGCGGCTGCCGTTCCTCATCCCGTACGCGATCTCCGGCGTCGCGGTCGGCGTGGTCTGGCGGTTCGTGCTGCAGAACGGCGGCGGGCTCAGCCAGGCGCTGGACGCGCTCGGGCTGCCGGGCGCCGACAGCCGCTGGCTGAGCGATGCGCCGCTGAACACCATCGTGATGATCGGCGCCGCCGCCTGGCAGCAGAGCGGGGTGAACGCGCTGCTGTTCGTCATCGGGCTGCAGTCGATCCCGCGTGAGCCGATCGAGGCGGCCCGGCTGGACGGCGCGTCCGGCTGGCGGATGTTCCGGCACATGCACTGGCCCATGCTGCGGCCGCTGACCACCGTCGTGGTCGGGTTGTCGCTGGTGGCGAGCCTGAAGACGTTCGACATCGTGTGGGTCATGACGAAGGGCGGGCCGGGCCGCAACGCCGAGACGCTCGCGGTGACGATGTACGAGGAGACGTTCGTGAACAGCGCGTACGGCGCCGGCTCGGCCGTCGCGGTGTTCCTCAGCGTCGTGACCTTCCTGGCGGCGATCACGTACCTGCGCCGGCAGCTGTCGCCCGAGAGGACGGTGTGACGCCGATGGCCGCGCGCATCCTCCGGCCCACGGTCCTGGTGGTGCTCGGCCTCATCTGGCTGGCGCCGATCTACCTGCTGCTGGTCAACGCCAGCAAGGACCCCGCCCGGTACGCCGCCGACCAGGTGTGGCGGCCCGTGAGCGACTTCGCCCTGTTCGACAACATGCGCCAGGCGTGGGAGATCGGCGGCCTGGGCGACGCCGTCACCAGCACTCTGCTCTACAGCGTCATCGCGCCCGCGCTGGCCGTGCTGATCGGCGCGGCCCTCGGCTTCGGCATCGTCGCGCTGCGCCTGAAGCACGGGTTCTTCTGGTTCGTGCTGGTCTTCGGCGGCACCGTCTTCCCGCTGCAGATGATCCTGATGCCGCTGTTCGTCGGCTACGTCGAGGCCGGCATCTACGACAGCCGGCTGGGCATGGTCGCCATCTACACCGCCGTCACCGTGCCGTTCGCGGCGCTCGTCATGCGCAACTTCCTCGGCGGCATCGCGCACCAGGTGTTCGAGGCCGCGGTCATGGACGGCGCCACCACCTGGCGGATCTTCTGGCGCATCTACTTGCCGATGTCGACGAGCGCCCTGGTGGCGGTGTTCATCCTGCAGGCCACGTTCGTCTGGAACGACCTCCTGCTGGGCCTGGCGCTCAGCCAGTCCGACGAGGTCCGGCCGCTGATGACCGCGGCAGCCGCTCTCCAGGACACCTATGGCGGGCTGCAGCTGACGGCGGTGCTGGCCGGCGGCCTGCTGGTGTCGCTGCCGACCGTGGTCCTGTTCCTGTCCACGCAGCGGATCTTCAGCCGGGGCCTCAACCTCGGCCAGTTCTAGGAGGTACGGGATGAGAGTGGCCGTGGTGACCGGCGGCGGCGCCGGCATCGGCCGGGCGGTGGTGGAGCGGCTGGCCGGCGACGGTGAGCTGGTGGTCGCGCTGGACCGCGACACTTCCGCGCTCGACCAGCTGGCCGGCGACGCCGCGGACCGCGGCTGGCAGGTGCGGACCCGGCCGCTCGACGTGGCCGACGCCGCCGCCGTCGAGCGGTGTGCCGCCGAGCTCACCGACGAGTACGGGAGCATCGACACCCTCGTCTGCGCCGCGGGCATCCAGCGCTACGGCACCGTCGAAGAGACCAGCATGGAGCTGTTCGACGAGGTCATCGGCGTCAACCTGCGCGGCGTCTTCGCCGTTTGCCACTTCCTGATGCCGCTGCTGCGGGCCGAGGGCGGCGGCGCCGTCGTGGTCGTGGCGTCGGTGCAGTCGTACCAGTCGCAGACCCGCGTCGCGGCGTACGCGGCGTCGAAGGGCGCGCTGGTGGCGCTGGTCCGGTCGATGGCGCTGGACCACGCGCCCGACGGCGTGCGCGTCAACGCCGTCCTGCCCGGCTCGGTCGACACCCCGATGCTGCGTTGGGCCGCCGGCCTGCACGCCGACGGCCGCCCGGCCGACGACGTCGTCGCCGAGTGGGGCCGCTCGCACCCGCTGGGCCGGGTGGCGCGGCCGTCCGAGGTGGCCGACGCCGTCGCCTACCTGGCCGGTCCGCAGGCCAGCTTCGTCACCGGCACCGACCTGGTGGTCGACGGCGGCCTGCGCGCGGGCCTGCCCGTCGTCCTGCCCGAGTCCGCGAAGGAGAACTGAGCACGTGAAGATCGTCGACGTGCGCGCCACGACCGTGACGGTTCCGCTGCAGGCGCCGCTGCGGCACAGCAACGGCGCGCACTGGGGCCGGTTCGTCCGCACCATCGTCGAGGTCGAGGCCGACAACGGCCTGGTCGGCCTGGGCGAGATGGGCGGCGGCGGACAGAGCGCCGAGGACGCCGTCCGCGGGCTGCGCGACTACCTGGTCGGCCACGACCCCGCCCGCACCGAGACCCTGCGGTTCATGCTGGCCAACCCGACCGCCAGCCTCTACAACAACCGCACGCAGCTGCTGGCGGCGATCGAGTTCGCCTGTCTGGACCTTCAGGGCAAGCACCTCGGCGTGCCCGTGCACGAGCTGCTCGGCGGCAAGGTCCGCGACCACGTCGCGTTCGCCAGCTACCTCTTCTTCCGCTACCCGGCCGCCGACGGCAGCGGCGAGGTGCGCACGCCGGAGCAGCTGGTCGCGCACGCCCGCGAGCTCAAGGAGGCGCACGGCTTCACCGTGCACAAGCTCAAGGGCGGCGTGTTCCCGCCCGACTACGAGCTGGACTGCTACCGCGCGCTGGCCGAGGCGTTCCCCGGCGACTCACTGCGCCACGACCCCAACGGCGCGTGGTCGCCGGAGGAGGCGGTCCGGTTCGCCGCCGGCATCGAGGGCCTGCGCAACGACTACCTCGAGGACCCGACGTGGGGCATGAACGGCCTGCGCCGGGTGCGCGAGCGCACCGGCATCCCGATCGCCACCAACACCGTCGTGGTGAACTTCGAGCAGCTGGCGGCGAACGTCCGCGACCCCGCCGTCGACGTCGTCCTGCTCGACACCACGTTCTGGGGCGGCATCCGCCCGTGCCTGAAGGCGGCGGGGGTGTGCGAGACGTTCCAGCTGGGCGTCGCGGTGCACTCGTCCGGCGAGCTGGGCATCCAGCTGGCCACGATGCTGCACCTGGGCGCCGTCGTGCCGAACCTGTCGTTCGCCGCCGACGCCCACTACCACCACCTGACCGGCGACGTCATCGCCGGCGGGCCGTTCCGGTACCACGACGGCGGCATCGACGTGCCGGACGGGCCCGGGCTGGGCGTCGAGCTGGACCGCGACAAGCTCGCCGAGTACGCCGAGCTCTACCGCGAGCTGGGCGGCTACCCGTACGACCGCGACCCCGGCCGGCCCGGCTGGTACCCGTTGCTGCCCAACTCCGACTGGGCCGACCCGGCGACGGCCGGCCCCGTGGACCTCGAAGGACGCTGACCGATGCGGCTCATCCCCACCGTCGAGGACTTCACCTCCGACCCCGTCGTGCAGCGCTACGACGACATGCTCAACCCGCCCGGCCTGACCAACTTCCTCGGCGCGGTGCAGGTCGACCACGACATCACCGCCGTGCGGAGCGTCAACTTCGCGCCGGTCTCGCACGGCGACACCGTGACCGGTGCCCTGTGGGTCGACGGCCGGCTGTTCCGCTCCTTCGGCGAGCCGGTGACGATCCGGTGGCGGCCCGACCGCGTCGACCGGTCCGCCCGCCTGGGCGACCTCCTCATCGAGTCGACGACGGTGACCCCGCCGGGCGTCGACGGCGTCGTCGTCGACGTCGCCGTCACGAACACCTCCGGCGTCGAGCGGATGGTCCGGCTGGGCCTGTCGGTCGCGTCGACGGTCACGCAAGCCGGGCCGTGGCGCGTGCCGGAGCCGCCGTCGGAGCCGAACACGCTCGCTCCCGTGCCGGGCCGCGCGGCACTGCTGGGTCGGGCGACGGCCACCGCCGCGGTGAGCGTGCAGGGCCTCGACGCCGACGGCGCCCGGGTCCGCGACCGGTCGCTGGAGGTCGACGTCTCGCTGGCGCCCGGCGAGCGGTACCGGTTCGGGTACGTGCACGTGGTGGGCACCGACGCCGATGGCGCACTGGCCGCGTACGACGCCGTCGTCGCGGACGTGCCCGGGCAGGTGGCCGCCGCCCGAACGCTGTGGGACGACACCCTCCGGGCCGCGTTCACGCCCGGGAACGACCAGTTCAGCGGGCACGTGCCGACGCTGGAGACGTCGAACGACGCCTTGCGCCGGCTGTACTGGTGGGGCGTGCTGGGCGTCATCTGGTTCCGCCGCGACAGCCCGGCCAGCCACCTCGGCCGGGTCTACGACACGCTGATGCCGCGATACTGGCAGACCACGACGTTCATCTGGGACTTCAGTCTCAGCTCGATGATCCACGCGCTGCTCGACCCGGTGCCGATGCGCCGGCAGATCGAGCACTGGATCGCTCTCGACATCCACCGGCACTTCGGCACCGAGTGGCAGACCGGCGGCCCGGCGGGCTACTGGTACTCCGTCAACGACTACGCGATGATCCGGCTGGTCCGCGACTACGTCCGCTGGAACGGCGAGCCCGGCTTCCTCGACGTCGAGCTGACCGCGCACGACGGGCCGGCGAAGGCGGTGGCCCAGCACGTCGCCGACTGGGCCACCGCGTGGGAGGGCTTCCGCACGTCGCACGCCCTGGCCGACTACGGCGGCATCGACAACCTGCTCGAGTGCGTCAGCTCCTACGTGCACGAGGTGGCCAGCCTCAACGCCGCCAACGTGTGGTGCATGCGAGCCGCCGCCGACATCGCGGCGCTGCGCGACGAGGGCGGGCTGGCCGACGACCTGCGGAAGAAGGCCGACGCGCTGGTGCCACACGTGGGCGAGCTCTACGTCGAGGGCCAGGGGTTCTGGCACGCGCGGCAGCCCGACGGGCGGCTGCTGCCGGTGCGGCACTGCTACGACTTCACCACCGTCGGCATGACCATCGCCGCCGACCTCCCCGAGCGGCGGCGCGAGGAGATGGTCGAGTTCTTCGTCCGCGAGCTGCAGACGCCGTCGTGGATGCGGGCGCTGTCGCCCTATGACGACGACGCCGCGTTCAGCGTCCGCCCCGACCACCAGTGGAACGGCGCCTACCCCGCCTGGCCGGCCGACGCCGCGCGGTCGCTGATCGAGCTGGGCCGGCCCGACGTCGCCGCCGCCTGGCTGCCCGGCCTCGCCCGCACCGCCAACCAGGGGCCGCCCGGACAGGCCCACTTCGTCGAGGAGGCCGCCGAGCCGCTGAACGGCGGCGCGGTGAAGTCGCCGCCGCAGTTCCCGTACCTCATCGACTGGTCGTGCTCGTCGGCCGGCGCGTGGTCCGCGCTGGTGGTCGAGGGGTTCTTCGGCGTCCGGCCGGACGTGGACGGGTCGCTGACGGTGACGTCGCGGCTGGATTCCGTCGACCCGGGAGCGCGGCTGCGGAACCTGCGCGTGGGCGGCCGGCTGGTCGACGTCTCCGCCGAGGGTGTCACGGCGTCGGCGTAGGCCTCTGCAGTGACTTTCCCGTCCCCCTGGCGTGGGCCGTCCCCCTGCTGCCCGATTGTCTTGGCCGCGGGCGCGCGCCTCAAGTCCGCGCGCGTCGTGGTCGGGCTTCGCTGTGGTCGGGGCGCTTGGACTTGACCCGCGCGCCCGCGGCTCAGAACGGGCAGCTATCAGGGGGACGGGGGAGTGTGGCGACGTCTCCCGCGGCGTTGGCCCCGTTACGGTGTGGCGTTGGTGTCGTGGAGCGTCCACTTGGTGAGATTTCGCCGTGATTCGCGAGCCATCACGAGGATTGCCCCAGCGTCAACACCCTTACAGGCATGTTGATGCTCGCGGAATCCTCGTGATGTAGGCGATCGTTGATGATCATCGCTGCCCACAGTCCGACAAAGCACGCGAAACGGGCACGCCCAACGCCGAGGCGTGCCCACATCCTCCCCGTCCCCCTGATAGCTGCCCGTTCTTGGCCGCGGACGGGTGAGTCAAGCGGTCATCGTCGCGCGAAGCGCCAATAGTCCGCTTGACGCGCCCGTTCGCGGCAAGAGAATGGGGCAGCAGGGGGACGGGGAGCCCCGGCGGCGTCACGGACTCACAGGACACGCACAGCTCCGGCGTGGGCTGGGCACAGGATCGCCGCCGAAGGTCGGGAGGACGTGCACCACCCGGTGCGCGGTTCACCCACCACGGGGAGGTTCGATGTCCACGACAGACACCCGCGACCGGCTGCGGCGCTGGCGCACGCCGATCGTGTCGGCAGCCGTCGCCGGCGGACTGCTGCTCGGCGGGTACGGGATCGCGGCGGCCGCCGACGACGGCACGTCCACGCCGGACAGCAGCGAGTCGACGGCGCCGGAGTCCACGACGCCCGAGTCGCAGACGCCCGACCGGGCCCGCCCGGGCGAGCCCGGCCAGGGCGAAGGGCACCGCGGTCCCGGCGGCGCCGGCTGCGACGAGGAGCAGCAGTCTGAGGACGGCACGACCGAGGACGGCACCACGGGGCCGTCGGCCACGGAGTCGTCCGCCACGACCTGACGCCGGCACCGCACCACCGAGCCGCCGCCCGCCACGGGCGGCGGCTCGCGGCGTCTCACAGGGACTTCACAGGCTCGTCTCAGCAAGCCCTCAACCGCGGCCCGTAGACCTGACCCATGACCGACACACTGCCGCCGCGGGTCCTGGTGGTCGACGACGAGCCGAACCTCGCCGAGCTGCTGACCTCCGTGCTGCGCTACGAGGGCTGGACCACCGCGACGGCGGCGACCGGTCAGGACGCCGTCCGCGCCGCGATCGAGCAGCCGCCGGACGCCGTCGTGCTCGACGTCATGCTCCCGGATCTCGACGGCATCGAGGTGCTGCGGCGGATCCGGGCCCAGCGTCCGGACGTCCCGGTGCTCTTCCTCACCGCGCGCGACGCCGTCGAGGACCGTGTCGCCGGGCTCACCGCGGGCGGCGACGACTACGTGACCAAGCCGTTCAGCCTGGAGGAACTGGTCGCGCGGCTGCGCGGGCTGCTGCGCCGGGCCGGCGCGACGCGGGCCCGCCAGGACGCCGTCCTCACCGTCGGCGACCTGGTCATGGACGAGGACGCGCACGAGGTCGAGCGGGCCGGCGACCCGGTCCGGCTCACCGCGACCGAGTTCGAGCTGCTCCGCTTCCTGATGCGCAATCCGCGCCGGGTGCTGTCGAAGGCGCAGATCCTGGACCGCGTCTGGCAGTACGACTTCGGCGGCCAGGAGAACATCGTCGAGCTCTACGTCTCGTACCTGCGGCGCAAGATCGACAAGGGCCGCGAGCCGATGATCCACACCGTCCGCGGCGTCGGCTACCTGCTCAAGCCCGCGAGCGGGCCGTGAGGCACCCACTGCGCCGCCGCCTCGTCTGGACCGTCGTGGCGCTGGTGCTGGCGGTGACCGCGACGCTCGCGGTCGTCTCGGCGCTGGCGCTGCGCTCGACGCTGTACGACCAGCTGGACATGCAGCTGCTGGCGGCCGCGGACCGGGCCAAGGACGCGGCCGGACCGGGTCCCGGCCACGGGTCCGGCGAGCCGCCCGGTGGGTCGCACGTCCCGCCCGGCCAGGCCGCCGGCACCGTCGGCGTGTACTACGACGACGGACGCGTCGTCGAGGCGGGCTACGTCGACGACTCCGGCGAGTTCCAGGCCCTCGACGACGCCCAGCTGGCGGCGCTGACGGCGCTGCCGTGCGACGGCGAGATCCGCGGCGTGGACCTGCCGGACCTCGGCCGCTTCCACGCCGTGTGCGCACCGGCCGGCGCGGACCCCGTCGTGACGGCGCTCAGCACGGCGGACGTGGCGGGCACCCTGCGCTCGTACATCGGCCTGGAGGTCGGGCTGGCCGTCGCCGGCGTGGCGGTCGCCGCCGGCGCGGCGACGGTGCTGGTCCGGCGGGCCCTGCGGCCACTGGACCGGGTCGCGGCCGCCGCGCGCCAGGTCACGGAGCTCCCGCTGGATCGTGGCGAGGTGGACACGATCCCGCGGGTGCCGCCCGCCCTCGCGGCCGACGGGACCGAGGTCGGCCGCGTGGGCGCGGCGTTCAACCGCATGATCGGGCACGTCGAGTCGGCGCTGTCGGCGCGGCACGAGTCCGAGCAGCAGGTCCGCCGGTTCGTCGCCGACGCCAGCCACGAGCTGCGCACGCCGCTGGCGTCGATCCGCGGCTACGCCGAGCTGGTGCGCCGCTCGCCGGACGCCGTGCCACCGTCGGCGACGCACGCGATCGGCCGGGTCGAGGCGGAGGCCGGCCGGATGACGGGGCTGGTCGACGACCTGCTGCTGCTCGCCCGCCTCGACGCCGGACGGCCGCTGGAGCGCGCTCCGGTCGACCTCACCGGCCTGGTCGTCGACGCCGTCGCCGACGCGCACGCCGCCGGGCCGGACCACGTCTGGCGGCTCGACCTCGGATCGTCGCCGGCTCCGCTGCTGGTCGAGGGGGACGAGGCCCGGCTGCGGCAGGTGCTGGCGAACCTGCTGGGCAACGCCCGGGTGCACACGCCGCCGGGCACGACGGTGTGGACGTCGGGCCGGCTCGACGGCGGCGACGTGGTGG
The DNA here is from genome assembly GCF_003579925.1 of Jiangella rhizosphaerae. Lineage (GTDB taxonomy): Bacteria > Actinomycetota > Actinomycetes > Jiangellales > Jiangellaceae > Jiangella > Jiangella rhizosphaerae. The sequence continues at coordinate 13,559 of NZ_QUAL01000046.1, forward strand.
TCGAGGTGTGCGACGACGGCCCCGGCGTGCCCGTCGAGCTGCGGCGCGTGCTGTTCCAGCGGTTCAGCCGGGCCGACACCGCCCGGAACCGCGCCGGCGGCTCGACCGGCCTCGGGCTGGCCATCGCCGACGCCATCGTGCAGGCGCACCGCGGGTCCGTGGCCGTGGCCAGCCGCACCGCGGCCGAGGGCACGAGCGGCACCACGTTCACCGTCCGGCTGCCCGCTCGCACAGCGGACGCTCAGCCGGCTCAGGGTAACCGCCCAGCCGCGGCTGCCACCGTCGAACCGTACCTGGGAGCCTGACGGGGTGCTGGCACCCCGGCGGGTCGCCTGCTGGCACCCTGCCCGTGGCCGCCGCCGGTCCGTAGCGTCCTCGGTGAGGAGAGGGGGCGCTCATGCGAGCGACATACCGCGTGCTGAGTGGGCTGGTCGCGTTGGCGGTGGTCTTCCAGGCCGCCGTCGTGGCGTTCGGGGGGTTCGGGGCGATCAAGGAGATCGAGGACGGCGGCGTCCTCACGGCCGACTCCGACTTCCCGAACGCGGGCCCGATGCTGCACGCCATCGGCGGGACGATGGTGATCCCGCTGCTGGTCCTGGTGCTGCTGATCGTGTCGTTCTTCGCCAAGGTGCGCGGCGGCGTGAAGTGGGCCGCGCTGCTGGTGCTGGCGGTGGCGGTGCAGATCACGCTGGGTTTCGCGGGCTTCGAGCTGCCGGCGCTGGGGCTGCTGCACGCGACCAACGCGTTCGTGATCCTGACGCTGGCGCTGCTGGGCGTGCGGGCCGCGAGGACGGTCACGCCGGCGGCGTCGGACGAGACCACCGGCGATGCCGCCCGGGTCTGAGCGCCGGCTGCGACGCAACAACCGGCTGATCGTCGGCACGCTGGCGGCGCTCGCGGTGCTGGTGACGGCCGGGCTGGTGTGGACGTCGAGCCGGCTGCCGGACACGTACTCCGTCATGGGGATGGGGCACGCGGAGTTCGGCGGCGGGCCGGCCGACCCGGTGCACGGCGGTCATGCCGGCCACGGCTGGGACGGGCCGCCGCGCCAGCTGGGCGACCGCGACGTCACCGGGCTGACCGGTCCGCGGGACCGGCCTCCGGACGTCGCCGTCGAGCTGGTCGCGGCCCGCGACGGCGACCGGTACACGCTGAACGGCACGACGCCCGGCCCGGAGCTGCGCGTCCGGCAGGGCGATCTCGTCGAGGTGACCCTGGTCAACGAGTCGGTCCCGGACGGCGTCACGCTGCACTGGCACGGCGTGGACGTGCCGAACGCCGAGGACGGTGTGGCCGGGGTGACCCAGGACGCCGTCGCCACCGGCGGCTCGCACACCTACCGGTTCGTCGCCGAGGACGCCGGCACCTACTGGTACCACTCGCACCAGGTGTCGCACGCCCAGGTGCGCGGTGGCCTGTTCGGGACGCTCGTGGTCACGCCGCCCGCGGGGGAGGCGGCGGACCACGACGTCGTGGCGGCGATGCACACCTACGGTGACGGGCCGACGGTGAACGGACGGGACGGGCTGCGCGTCGACGCGGCGCCGGGCGAGGCGGTGCGGCTCCGGCTGGTCAACACCGACAACGAGGTCAAACGGGCGTGGACGGCGGACGCGCCGGTGCGGGTGCTGGCGGTCGACGGGCGCGCCGTGCACGAGCCGGTGCCGGTGACCGACGCCGCCGTGACGCTGCCCGCCGGCGGCCGGGTGGACCTCGGCTTCACGGTCCCGGCGGCCGGGACGGCGGTGCGCGTGGAGCTCGGCGGGGTCGCCGTCGTCACCGGGCCGGCCGGTGCGCCGGATCCGCCGGAGAGCGAGCCGCCGGCCGAGACCGTCGACCTGTTGCATTACGGGACGCCGGCGCCGCTCGGCTTCGACCCGGACGACGCCGACCGCACCTTCGAGTACCGGATCGGCCGCCGGTTCGGGCTGGTCGACGGGCGGCCCGGGATGTACTGGACGATCAACGGCGGCATGGTCCCCGACGTCCCGATGTTCGTGGTGAGCGACGGCGACGTGGTGCGCATGCGGATCGAGAACTCCGGCGCCGACAACCACCCGATGCACCTGCACGGACACCACGCCGTCGTGCTCAGCCGTGACGGCGAGCCGGCCACCGGCAGCCCCTGGGTCGTCGACTCGCTCGACGTCGGCCGGGACGAGACGTACGAGATCGCGTTCGTGGCCGACAACCCGGGGATCTGGCTGGACCACTGCCACGACCTGTCGCACGCGACCGCCGGGCTGGTCGCGCACCTCGTCTACTCCGGCGTGTACACGCCGTTCCGGATCGGCGGCCCCGGCGCGAACGAGCCGGAATGATCAGTCGTTGCAGCGGTCCAGCAGCACGTAGTCGCCGGCGCCGGTGACGGTCACCGTCCCGGCGCCGGCGCCGCTCAGCACCACCCGCCGCGTCGGAACGCCGCCGATCGTCGCGGAGGCGTCGCTGTCCGGCGCCGGTACCTGGGCGAACGACTCGGACCCCAGGTGCCCGGCCCACGCGTCGACGGCGTCGTCGGTGCCCTGTTCCTCGGCCGCGCGGACGACGGCGACGAATCCGCCGGTGGTGCAGGACGACATGATCGGCGGCGCGAGCAGCTCGTAGCCGTCGAGCAGCCGGTGCTCCTCGCCGGACGGCGCGAACGGCGCGCCGATCGGGTCGCCGGGCCCGGGCCGGCCGTCCGGGACCGGCGGCGGCGTGACCGGCGACTCGCCGGCC
>NZ_QUAL01000050.1 GCF_003579925.1 Jiangella rhizosphaerae
GGGGGCGCCGGGGCCGGGCAGCGGCGTGGACCAGCCGCTGCGGGGGAGCTCCGTGGTGGGTGCCGGAGTGGGCGCGGCGCCGGCCTGGGTCCCCGCGGGCGGCGGGGGCACGGGTGCGGTCGGTAGCGTCGTGGTGCGGGCCGAGCCCTCGGGCTCGCCGGAGGAGGTGCGGGTCACGTCGTCCATGTCTCCACGGTGCCCCGCGTCTCTGAGAGCATGCTGAGAGTCAGTCAAGAGCAGCCGAAGAAGCGCCCGGCAGCCGCATGGTCAGGCGCGCGCCGCCCGACGGGGCCCGCCCGGCCTCGACGCTGCCGCCGTGCCGCTCCGCCGCCGCCTTGACGATGGCCAGCCCCAGCCCGGAGCCGGGCAGGCCGCGCGCCTCCGACGACCGGTAGAAGCGGTCGAAGACGCGGGGACGGTCGACCTCGGCGATGCCGGGGCCCTCGTCGCAGACGTCGAGGACGCCGTCGCGCAGGGTGACGGTGACGGTGCCATGCGGCGGGCTGAACTTGGCGGCGTTGTCGAGCAGGTTCGTGGCCGCCCGGCCCAGCTGCGTGGCGTCGCCCTGGACGATCCAGCTGTGCAGGTCGGCGGCGAAGGCGATGCCCGGCGCCCGCCGGCGTACCCGGCTGAGCGCGTCGCGGACCACGTCGGCGAGGTCGAGCTGTTCGCGCGACGCGGCCGGCGGATCCTCACGGGACAGCTCGACGAGGTCGCCGACCAGCGTGGACAGCTCGACGGCCTGGGCGCGGGTGTCGGCGATCAGCTGGGCACGGTCGGCGGCGGCCAGTCCGCCGCTGGCCTCGCTCTGCGCCAGCAGGTCGAGGTTGGTGCGCATGCTGGTCAGCGGCGTGCGCAGCTCGTGACCGGCGTCGGCGACCAGACGCGATTGCCGCAGCCGCGCCTCGCTCAGCGCCGCGAGCATGGCGTTGAACGCATGCGCCAGGCGGGCGATCTCGTCGCTGCCGGTGACCTCGATCGGCTCCAGCTGCCCGGTGGCGGCGACGTGCTCGGCGGCCTGGGTGAGCTGCCGGACGGGGCGCAGCCCGGCCCGCGCGATGGACAGCCCCGCCCACGTCGCGAGGACGATGCCGACGCCGCCGGCGATGAACGACACCAGCCGCAGCCGGTCCAGCACCTCATCGGTCTGCTCCGTCGGCTGCGCGAGGACCAGTGCGTACTCGAGGCCGCGCAGATCGTTGCCGGCCGGAACGGCGACGACGCGGTAAGGCTCGCCGTCCAGGTGCAGCGTGCGGACGCTCTCGGGCTCCGATCCTCGCGCGACGGCGAGCTCGTCGCGGCCCATCGGCGGCGTGCTGCGTTCGTCGGCCGTGAACGGCTGGCCGTCCTCGCGCAGCAGCGCGATGCGCAGGTCGGCCGCGAGGATCGCCTCGGCCGGTTGGTTCACCAGCTGCACGGGGTCGCCGAACGGCGTCGAGACGGCCTGCTGGGCACGGTCGAGCAGGTTGGCGTCGACCGAGGACCGCAGCTGCGAGGAGACCGTCAGGTAAGCCGCGAGGGCGGTCAGGGTGACGGCGAGGCCGACGCCGAGCGCGGCCAGCGCGCCGACCCGGGTGCGCAGCGACAGCCGCGATGCGAACCCGGGCATGGACCGGCCGCCCGGGTCGCCCGGCTGGCCGCCGGACGGCTCGTCGGGCGGCGGGGGAGTGCGGCGGGTGTCGTCGGGTGGGGGAGGCGGGACGCTCGACGGCGACCAGACCTGACGGGCGGCGTCGCTGGTCACGGCGGATCCTCGCGCGCGACGTAGCCGACGCCGCGGACGGTGTGGATGAGCCGCGGCTCGCCCTGCTCCTCGGTCTTGCGGCGCAGGTACCCGACGTAGACCTCCAGCGAGTTCGCCGTGGTCGGGAAGTCGTAGCCCCACACCTCCTCGAGGATGCGGTCGCGCGTCAGCACCTGGCGCGGATGCCGCAGCAGCAGCTCGAGCAGCGAGAACTCCGTGCGGGTGAGCCGGATCGCGCGGCCGCCACGGGTCACGTCGCGGGTGACCGGGTCGAGGACGAGGTCGCCCATGCGCAGCTGCCGGCCCTCCACGGGGTCGGCGGCGGGCGCGGCGCGGCGCAGCAGTGCGCGCAGGCGGGCGAGCAGCTCCTCGAGGGCGAACGGCTTGGGCAGGTAGTCGTCGGCGCCGGCGTCGAGCCCGGACACGCGGTCGGACACCTCGTCGCGGGCGGTGAGCATGAGGATCGGCAGGTCGTTGCCGGCGGCGCGCAGCGCCCGACAGGTCGCGAGGCCGTCGAGGCGCGGCATCATGATGTCGAGGACGACGGCGTCGGGCGCGTCGGCGCTGATGGTGCGCAGCGCCTCCTCGCCGTCGGCGGCCAGCTCGACCTGGTAGCCGTTGAACGCCAGCGACCGGCGCAGCGACTCGCGCACGCCGGGATCGTCGTCGACGACTAGTACTCGCATGCCCTCAGTCTGCCCGGCCGAGGTGAGAATCGCCTGAGAGTGGACCCGTGGAGTGCCGTGCACGCCGGCGGCGACTGGGATCCGCGGGGACGTGCGGGCGTGCTGGAGGTCAGCTGTCCGATCAGACCGCGGACCTCCAGGAGCACGTCGAGTGTTGCCGGGGCGGCTCAGCGAGCCGGCACCGTGCTGCTGTGGGGGTCGCCGACCCGCCGCTGCACGGCCCGCAGCACTGACCTGCCGGGGACCTTCCATCGTGCTGGAGCTCTGCTGTCCGATCAGACCGCGGACCTCCAGCGGCACGTCGAGTGTTGCCGGGGCGACTCGGCGAGCCGGCACCGTGCTGATGCGGGCGATCAGCTTGGTGTGGACGGTGCTAGCAAGAACGGCGGCGGACGACCCCCGGGAAGGGGGCCGTCCGCCGCCGTCGCTGACTACTGCTGAGCCGGGGTCAGCTGAACGCCGGGCCGGCAGCCTCGGCCGCGTCGGACGCGACCTCGGAGCGAGCCTCGGCGTCGGCCTTGGCCTCGGCCTTGCGGTCCGCCGCCACGTCGGACGGGACGGCCGAGCGGGACCGGGCCGCCGCGGACGCCGCCGCGCCGGAGTTGTCCTCGCCGCGGACGCGGTTGTTCTCGGCGACGACGGTGCCCGTGTTGCCCGAGACGTTGAAGTCGCCGCGGATGACGTTGTCGGACACGTACACGTCAGCGCTGTTGTCGGTGATGCTGAGGTTGCCGCCGAACGCGTTGTAGCCGCAGCCGGTCAGCGGGGCCGACGCACCGATCTGGAGGATCTCGCCGTTGCCGCTGAACGAGGCGTCGCCGTCGATCTCCGACAGGCACAGGACGCCGCCCTGCTCGGCACCGGTCACCGAGTAGGTGCCCTCGATGACGGTGTCGTACACGTCGGTCAGGGTGTCGCCGGTGGTCGCGAGGTTCCGGGTGACCCAGCCACTCTCGATGAAGGTCTCACCGTTCGTGGAGGTGACGCTGCGGGCGTGGTCCGTGCCGACCGAGTAGAAGAACCCGGAGTCGGTGGCGGTGACGTTGTTGCCGAGCGTGCTGTCCTCGGCGTACGTGCCGTACGCCGCCGACAGGGTGGTGGTGCCGGTGACCGACGTGCCGACGACGTCAGCGAAGCCGTTCGACAGGACGCGGACGTTGCCGTTGACGGTCGCGCCGTCGAGCAGCAGGTTCGCGTCGGCGCGAACGGTCACGTTGCCGTTGACGACGACGTTGGTCAGCTCGCACGACTTGCCGGCGGCGACGACGAGGTCGCCGGGGACGGTGACGTCGGCTGCGACACCGTCACAGAACGTCGTCAGTGCGGCCTGGGACGGCGCGGCGAAACCGACGGCCATGAGACCGGCGGCAGCAGCCGTCAGGGCGATCTTGCGGTAGCGCATGTGCGCTCCTCTCTGCGGATCCTGCGGATGGTGCGTGAATGACGCGTTCCCCGTGCGACTCGCCACGGTGCCGGCCGGGTCACGGACCTGCAGCGGACGGATCGCGCGAGGAGGGGTGGAGGCTCTGTGCGCAAGATTCAGTTGTCAAGACCGAGTCGAAGCGTCACAAACCCCCCTTGCTCCAATCGGAGACTTCGTACGACGTGCACTCTTTCCGGGAAATGACGATCATGTCAAGGTTTGGCCCGCATTTCGGGGCCACTTGTCGATACGAGTTCGCTTGGACGACACGATTCGAGCGGGTCGCGCCGGCGGCGTTCATCGCGACGACATTTGTCCGTTGTGTCGCGCGCGGTCGAGGGCGTCCTGAGCCCTGACGAGGATGTCGAGGACCTGGGCCCCGAAGGCCAGGCCGTGGGGATGCGTGGGCGCGCCGGGCCGCGCGGCGGCGGTCAGCTCCGCGATGGCGGTGCTCAGCGCGTCGACGACGGGGGTCGGCTGGTCGGGGACGACGGCGTGCCCGGCGCCGCCCCAGACGCGCGCGTAGGAGAGGCCGGCCGCCGCCGGGACGTTCTGCGAGACGGTGACGGTGCTCGACGCGCCGCCGCGGTGGCCGAGGACGAGGTGGACGGTGCCCAGCGGGTCCTCGTGGGCGGCGACGCTCTCGACCGGCTCCAGGACGTTGAGCAGGATGGAGAGCGGGTGGGGCGCGAGGTCCCAGAGGCCGCCGTCGCGTTCGAGCCGCCACGGGGTGGAGAAGACGCCGTGCTCGCGCTGCACGGAGCCCAGCGCCAGCGCCGTCCCGCCCTCCCACGGGTGCTCGGCGGCCGCGGCCCGGCAGGACGCCAGCCACTCGCGCACCTCGGGACGGTACAGCTGGGTGAAGAACACCGCGCTGGCCACCCCGGAGGCCTCGGCGGCCGCGACGAGCGCGCGGCCGGCGGCGGCGTCGGCCGCGATCGGCTTCTCCAGCAGCAGGTGCTTCCCGGCGGCGGCCGCCGCGGTCGCGTACTCGGCCTGGACGTCCGGCGGTACGGAGAACTCGACGGCGTCGGCGTCGGCCAGCAGCTCGTCGAACGAGCCGTACGCCCGTACGCCGAACTCGTCCGCGAGTGCCGCCGTCCGCGCCGGGTCGCGGCCCCAGACGCCGGTGAACGTGACGTCCTTCGTCGCGGCGAGAGCGGGTGCGTGGGCCACCCGGGCCCAGTGTCCAGTACCGACCAGTCCGAAGCGCATGGGACTCGACCCTAGTCACAATGTCGTGTGGGGTCGTCCCCCTGCTACCCGATCGTCTTGGCCGCGGGCGACTATCAGGGGACGGCGGAGTGTGGCGACGACGCCGGCGGCGTTCGGCCTCGTTGGTGGGTGAGTTTGGTGTCGTAGAGCGTCCACATCGTGAGAATTCACCCTGATTCCGGAGCCATCACGAGGTGTTCCCCCACTTCACGACGCCTGCAGGCATGGTGACGCGGGAGACATCCTCGTGATGTGAGCGATCCTGGATGATCATCGACGTCCAGAGTCCGGCAATGCGGGGCGAAACGGGCACGGCTAACGCCACGACTCCGGCGAACGCCACGAACCGGCCCACGATCGGGCCGAAGAGCCTGATGATCCCCTCGCGACGTGTCAGCGGCCGCGAGGAAGCATGATCACGGGCGGCCGCTAGCCTGGAGGCGTGGACGAAGCGGCCGACTATCCCGCGCACTGGGAGGCCGACGTCGTGCTGTCCGACGGTGCGACGGCGCACCTGCGGCCCATCGCGCCGGCCGACGCGCAGCGCCTGGTCGAGTTCTACGCGCGCGTGAGCGACCAGTCGAAGTACTACCGCTTCTTCGCCCCCTACCCGACGCTGACCAACCGCGACATCGAGCGGTTCACCCGCGTCGACCACCGCGACCGCGTGGCGCTGATCCTGCTGATCGGCGACGACATGATCGCCGTCGGGCGCTACGAGCGGCTCGACCGCACCGACGCGGAGGTGTCGTTCCTGGTCGAGGACGGGCACCAGGGCCGCGGCGTGGGCAGCGTCCTGCTCGAGCACCTGGCCCAGGTGGCCCGCGAGCGCGGCGTGCGCCGGTTCGTCGCCGACATTCTGCCCGCCAACCGCAAGATGATCACCGTCTTCGCCGACGCCGGCTACACCGTCGACAACAGCTACGAGGACGGTGTCGTCCACGTCGAGTTCGAGATCGCGCCGACCGGCAGCTCGCTGGAGGTGATGGCCGCCCGCGAGCACCGGGCCGAGGCACGCTCCATCGAACGGCTGTTGACTCCGCGGTCGGTCGCGGTCATCGGCGCCAGTCGATGGCGCGAGAAGATCGGCCAGACGCTGGTCCGCAACCTCGTGCTCGGCGGGTTCACCGGGCCCGTCTACGCGGTCAACCGCGAGGCGACGGCCATCACCGGCCTGCCGGCCTACAAGAGCGTCCGCGACGTCCCCGGCGAGATCGACCTCGCGCTGGTCGCCGTCCCCGCCGACGCCGTCGCCGACGTGGTCCTCGACTGCGCCGCCAAGGGGGTGCGCGGGCTGGTCGTCGTGTCGTCCGGGTTCGCCGAGACCGGCGAGCCGGTCGGCCGGTCCCGGCAGGCCGAGCTGGTCAGGCTGGCCCGGGCGCACGGCATGCGCATCGTCGGGCCGAACTGCCTGGGCATCGTCAACACCGACCCCGACTACTCGCTGAACGCCTCGCTGGCCACGACGTTGCCGCCGGCGGGGAAGGTAGGGTTCTTCGCCCAGTCCGGCGCGCTGGGCAGCGCGATCCTCGGCGACGGCGCGGCGCGCGGCCTGGGCGTGTCGACGTTCGTGTCGGCCGGCAACCGCGCCGACGTGTCCGGCAACGACCTGCTGCAGTACTGGCGCGACGACCCCGCCACGGAGGTCGTGCTGCTGTACCTGGAGTCGCTGGGCAACCCGCGCAAGTTCTCGCGGCTGTCGCGGGCGGTCGCCGAGGTCAAGCCGGTGGTGGCGGTGAAGAGCGGCCGGTCCACCCAGGGCGTGCCGCTCGGGCACACCGTCCGGCCCATCGAGGCGCCGGCCGACGCGCTGGACGCGATGTTCCGGCAGTCCGGGGTCATCCTCGTCGACACCATCCCGGAGATGTTCGACGTCGCGCAGGTGCTGGCCTTCCAGCCGCTGCCCACCGGCCGCACTGTCGCCGTCATGGGCAACTCCGGCGCGCTGTGCCTGCTGGCCGCCGACGCCGCGGTCAGCGCCGGGCTGGACGTCTACGGCGACCCGGTCGGCTTCGGGGCCGGAGCGACGGCCGACGACTACCGCAAGGCGCTGCGCGCCTTCGTCGACGAGCCCGCCGTCAGCTCCGTCCTCGTCGTGTACGCGCCGGCCGTCGACGGGCCCGGCGGCGACGACGTCGCCACGGCGCTGGCCGAGGTGGCGGCGGGCGCCGGGAAGCCGGTCGTGACGACGTTCCAGGGCCAGCGCGGCGTCCGGGGACCGGCCGGGGTGCCGTCGTACCCGTCACCGGAGGAGGCGGCGCGGGCGCTCGGCCACGCCACCGCGTACGCCGAGTGGCGGCGGCGCAGCCACGGCAAGGTCCCGCGGCTGGAGGGCTGCGACGCCGCGGCCGCCCGGAAGCTGGCTCGCGCCGCGCTGAGCGCGCCGGACGCCGACCCTCAGGCCGGCGTCGACCTCGACCCCGCGCAGCTGCGCGAGCTGCTGGCCACCTACGGCGTCGACCTGCTGCCGATGGTCGCGGCGCCGACGCTGGACGCCGCGCTGGCGGCGCTGGGGGAGCTGGGCGGTGAGGTCGTACTGAAGGCGACGTCGCCGCGGCTGCGGCACCGGCCCGACCTCGCGGCCGTCTGGCGCAACATCGACACCGTGGACGAGATGCGCGACGCGTGGGCGACGATGGCCCGGACGCTGCCCGACCCTGCCGAGGCCGGGTTCGTCGTGCAGCCGATGGCGCCGGGCGGCGTGCCGGTGACGATCCGGGCCTGGGAGGACCCGATGTTCGGCCCGGTGGTGTCGTTCGGCGTGTCCGGCGTCGCGTCGGAGCTGCTGGGCGACCGCTCGTACCGCATCCCGCCGCTCACCGACCGCGACGCCGCGGAGATGGTGCGCGAGGTGAAGGCGGCCGCCTTGCTCATGGGCTACCACGGCGGCATCATGGCCGACCTGAGTGCGGTCGAGGACCTCGTGCACCGCATGTCGCGGCTGGTCGACGACGTGCCCGAGGTCGGCTTGATCGAGCTGGACCCGGTGCTGGCCGGCGAGTCCGGGCTGGCGGTCGTCAACGGCTCGGCCCGGGTGGCGGCGCCGGCGGGACGACAGGACTGGTACACGCGGCGGCTGCCGTGACGGCTGCGACGTCAATCGTGCGAGGATGGTGGGATGGCGGATACAGGGACGCGTGAGGGTCTTCGCCTGGCCATCCAGGAGGCCGGCTACTACCCCGACCTCGTCGCGGACATGCTCGAGACCTCGCTGGCCGGCGAGGCGGTGGAGTCGTACGTCGTGCACCACGAGCCGCACTTCGACCGCGACGAGCTGCGGCGGCACGTCAGCGTGCTGGTGCTCACCCCGACGAGGCTGATCGTCGGGCACACCGACGAGTACCCCTCCGACGACACCCACGACGTGCCGTACGCCACCACGTCCACCGAGGCGGTGCCGCTGGACCGCGTGACGTCGGTGGTGGTCAGCCGCACCGTCACCACACCGGCCGCGTACCGCACCGGCACGCCCGCGCTCGACGTCGTCCTGACGGTCGGCTGGGGCGCCATGAGCCGCATCGACCTCGAGCCGGCCACCTGCGGCGATCCCGACTGCGAGGCCGACCACGGCTACACCGGCGCACTGACGTCCGACGACTTCACGCTGCGGGTCAGCGAGGCCGGCGACGGCGCCGGCCGGGTCCGCGACCTGCTGACGTTCGCCCGCGCGCTGTCCGCCGCCACCGTCAGCGTGCGGTGACCGGTGCCGCTGCCGCGCTACGGCGAGGGCGCCCTCGCTGACCTGCTGCCGTCCGTCCTGGCCGCCCTCGGCGTCGCCGACGAGGTCGACGTGCTGGGGCTGCCGGCGGCCCGCCGCTACTGCGTGCTGCTGGTCGACGCGCTCGGCTGGAACCTGCTGCGCGCTCACCCGGCGCAGGCGCCGTTCCTGACGTCATTGGCCGGCCGGGCCATCACCGCCGGCACGCCCACGACGACGGCCACCAGCCTGGCCAGCCTCGGCACCGGCCTGCCGCCGGGCAAGCACGGCATCGTCGGCTACACGTCGCGGGTGCCGGGCGGCGACGGCATCTTCAACGCGCTCAAGTGGGACCCGCCGCTGGACCCGCTCACCTACCAGCCGTACCCGTCGCTGTTCGACCGCGCCCAGCGCGCCGGCGTCGCCACCACCGTCATCGGGCAGAGCAGCTTCCGCGACACCGGCCTGACCCGCGCCGCGATGGGCGGCCCGTTCCGCGCCGCCAACACCTACGGGCAGCGCGTCGCGGCGGCCGTCGAGGGGTCCTCCGGCGCGCAGCCGTCGCTGGTCTACGTCTACGACGGCGACCTCGACTACACCGGCCACCAGCACGGCTGGCGGTCCGCGGCCTGGCGGTACCAGCTGGCCATGGTCGACCGGTTCGCCGAGCAGCTCTACGACGAGCTGCCGGCCGGCACCGTCCTCGTCGTCACCGCCGACCACGGCATGGTCGACGTCGAGCCTGACCGCCGCGTCGACGTCGACGACGTGCCCGCCCTGCGCGAGGGCGTGGCGCTGGTGGCCGGCGAGGCCCGGTTCCGGCACGTGTACGGCGTGCCGGGCGCGGGGGCGGGCGACATCGCCGACGCGTGGCGGTCGGTGCTGGGCACGCGCGCCGAGGTGCTGACCCGCGCCGAGGCCGTCGGGGCCGGCTGGTTCGGCGCCGTGGAGTCGCGGGTGGCCGAGCGCATCGGCGACGTCGTCGTCAGCGTGCACGGCGACTGCGCGGTCGAGCGGCGCAGCGTGTTCCCCGTCGAGTCGCGGCTGCGCGGACTGCACGGGGCGTTGAGCGACGACGAGCTGCTGGTGCCGCTGCTGGCCGGGGAGGCCTGAGGGCGGCGTGGCGGAGCTGACGTTCTTCACCGGGACCATGGACTGCGGCAAGTCGACGCTGGCGCTGCAGACCGACTACAACCACCGCCGCCGCGGCCTGTCCGGGCTCATGCTGACCTCGCACGACCGCGCCGGCGAGGCGACGGTGTCCAGCCGGCTCGGCCTGTCCGCCGACGCCGTCGAGGTGACGCCGTCGACGCAGCTGTGGGCGCTGGTCGCGGCCCGGCTGACGGCCGGCGCCCGCATCGACTACGTCATCGCCGACGAAGCGCAGTTCTACACGTCCGAGCAGGTCGACGACCTCGGCCGCATGGCCGACGAGCTGGACGTCCCGGTGTACGCGTTCGGCATCCTCACCGACTTCCGCACCCGGCTGTTCCCCGGTTCCGCGCGGCTGGTCGAGCTCGCCGACCGGGTCGAGACGCTGCAGGTCGAGGCGTTGTGCTGGTGCGGACGGCGGGCGACGCACAACGCTCGCACCGTCGGCGGCATCATGGTGACCGAGGGTGCGCAGGTGGTGGTCGGCGACACCGACGGCGAGGGCGTCGTGGGTTACGAGGTGCTGTGCCGCCACCACCATCGCCGCCGCATGACGGCCGCCAGCGCCCGCGTCGCCGAGCCCGGCGCCGAGCCGCTCCCGTTCTCGGCGTCCTGACTCAGAAGAACTCGTCGAGCAGCCGGTAGAAGGCCTGTTTCGCCGGGTCGGGCTCGACGCCGCAGCCGCGCAGGTAGCGGGCGGCGGCGTCCTCGCCGAGGTCGTCGGCCAGCTCACGGGTCATGACGGCGAGGTCTTGCCAGCGGTCGGAGACGCCCAGCCGGCCGGCGTCGATGACGCCACTCACCGTCAGCGTCGCGGGGTCGATCAGCACGTTCTGCGTGGTGAGGTCGCCGTGGCAGACGACGAGGTCCTCGTCGGCCGGCCGGGTGGCCAGCAGCTCGGCGACCAGCCGGTCCCGGCTCCAGCCGGCGCGTTCGTCGTCGAGGTCGTCCAGGTCGACGTCGGCCGCGAGCGCCGCCGGCACCGTCACGTCCAGGCGGCGGTCGAACGGGCAGTCGGCGACGGGGAGGGCGTGCAGCGCGCGGGTCAGCTCGGCGAGCGCGTCGACGACGCGGTCGCGCGCCGCCGGCGGCCATTCGTCGTCGGCCGGGCGGCCCGGCACCTCGGCGGTGACCAGCAGGCCGGGCCCGCACTCGAGCACCTCGGCCGCCGGGATGCCGTGCGCGCGCAGCCACATGAGCCGGCCGGCCTCGCCGAGCAGGTCGTCGGTGGCGGACTCCTTGCGGTAGGCGCCCGCCTGCCGGACGACGGTGGCGCCGGACCGGCCCGTAGTGACCTGCTCGGGGTCGGGCATCGTCAGATGCTCACCCAGCTGGTGACGAGGGGCGGCCGGGCGTCGTCGTCGAACCGGCAGCTGACCGAGATGGGGCCGGGTGCGACCGGGGCGGCGCGGAACCGTCCGTCGGCGTCGGTGGCGACGGTGACGACGCCCTCGGCGTGCCGGACCTCGACCGTGGCCGGCGCGGGGGCGACGATCTGGCCCATGACGCGGTGCGCGCCGGCCTCGCGGGTGACCTCGAGGACCACGACGGTGTCGCCGGCGGTGAACGTCAGCAGCCGGGGCGCCTCGGTGGCCGACCGGACGGCGGCGGCCGGCTCGGTGCTGGAGTCGGCGACCAGCTCGGCCAGCTCGGCGTCGACCGTCCGCCACACCAGGCTCGCCTTGGCCGCGTCGACCAGCCGGCGCGGCGGCGGGTCGGTGGCCTCGATGACCTCGCGGAGCTGATCGACCAGGCGGTCGTCGTCAGCCATGGCTGCCCCCTTCAGCGTCGGCCCGTGCGCGGATGCGCACCGGCCGGGCCGCTGTGGTTCTTCGAGTCGTGGGCCGCCCCGGCGCCGCCGGTGTCGTCGTCGAGGAGCCGGCGCAGGTGCTCGAGGCACCGCTGCCGGGTGGGGCCGACGCTGCCCACCGGCATGTCGAGCTCCGCGGCGACGTCGGCGTAGCGCGGGTCGGACGCGGCCACCGTGAGCCGGAGAAGATCTTGGCAGCGGGGCCGCAGCCGCTGGAACGCGCGCAGCACCGCGACCTGCTCCTCGCGGGCGAGCAGCGCCTCGACCGGTCCGGGATCTGGGGCAGCGGCGTCATCGGCGCGATCTGCGACGTGGACGTCGGGCAGTTCGGTGCCGACCCGGCGCAGCAGCCGCAGGCACTCGCGGCGCGCCGTGGTGACCAGCCAGGCCGCGAGCCGCTCGGGCCGGGCCAGCCGGCCGAGGTTCTCGACCAGCCGCAGCCACGTGCTCTGGAACGCGTCCTCGGCGTCGCCGCCGTACAGCCGGTGACTCCGGACGACCGCCCACACCAGCGAGGCGTGGTCGTCGACCAGACGGTCCCAGGCGAGCTGGTCGCCCCTGGACGCCGCCTCGACCAACTCACTGACGGACAGATCGGCCACCGACCCGAGTATAGATGCAGGTAGATCGCCGTCAGTGACGGGCACGCGCCCCCGAGCGTGGCGAACCACGCCCTGCCCACGTACCCGTCACCCCCCGTTGTGCCGACCATCGCAGCAGCCCCCCGGCTTCACAGACGTTGTACGAGCAGACGTCGTGGACGCCTGCGTCGCCTGGCTGCGAGGATCTCGACGACGCGGTTTCTCGAAAGAGCCCGCCACGGTTCCAGGGGAGCGAAGCCGTCGCGCACGGGCTGGACGGGGACGGCCGGACGTCGTGCCGCTGTCATGGCCGCCTCCCCTCGGTGTGCACGACACGGCCGGAGGTCCCTGGTCCGCGGAACGCCGCCTGGTGGCCAAGCTCGGCGTTCACAGATACAGAGCACGGTCGGGGCGCCCAGATACGTCGGGATGAGAGTTTTTTCAGATTTCTCCGTTTTTGCTGGTCAGCGGCCTGACGTTCGCCCGGGTGGGCTCCCCGTCCCCCTGCTGCCCATTCTCTTGCCGCGGACGGGTGCGTCAAGCGGACTATTGGGGCGCTTCGCGCGGCGATGACCGCTTGACTCACCCGTCCGCGGCGAAGAACGGGCAGCTATCAGGGGGACGGGGAGGATGTGGGCACGCCTCGGCGTTGGCAAGCCCGTTTCGCGCGCTTTGTCGGGGTGTGGATAGCGATGATCATCGGCGATCGCCTACATCACGAGGATTCCGCGAGCATCACCATGACTGTAGGCGTGTTGACGCTCGGGTAATCCTCGTGATGGCCTCGGATCACGGTGAAATCTCACCAAGTGGACGCCCGACGACACCAAACTCACACCTTAACGGGCCGACGCCGCGGGAGACGTCGCCACACTCCCCCCGTCCCCCTGATAGCTGGCCGTTCTGAGCCGCGAGCGCGCGGGTCAAGCGGTCATCGCCGGCGCGAAGCGCCTCCACAATCCGCTTGAGGCGCGCGTGCGCGGCCAAGACAATCGGGCAGCAGGGGGACGGGCCCACGTACGCCAACGCGGTGCCGGCGATCCGATACGGGACGGGGAGCGGGCGACGTTCGCCCGCTCCCCGTCCGTTCAACTCGAACTCCACTCGAACGCCGTCAGCCCTCCCGCGGCAGCGGACCGGCCAGCGTCGCGCCCGACTCACCACCTGGCGCGACGGCCGCCGACTCGCCGACCGGCACCGGTCCGTCCTCGCCGGGCGCGTCCGGCGAGGACGCCGCCGGGTCGGTGGCGGCGCCGGTGAGGGCGACCTCGACGGGGCCGCCGGGCGCGTTCGTCTCGACGACCAGGCCGGACGTCGCCGTCGCGCCCGGAGCCTGCGGGGTGAACCGGACCGGCACCTCGCACGACGCGCCCGGAGCGATCGGCGCCCGCGTGCACTGCGCCGGGTCGACGAGCGCGAACTCGTCCGTCGTCAGCGTCAGCTCCGAGACCACGAGCGGCCGGTCGCCGGTGTTCGTCAGCGTCACCGGGTGGACGGCGGTGTCGGCGGCCGCGGCGGTGAACACCGGGGCCACGGCATCGACCCGCGCAGCCGCTCCGGCGGCGGCCACGACCCGGACCGTCGTCCGGGCGGTGACCGGCGCCAGCGACTCCTCACCGGTGTAGGGCCGCATCGAGTCGTTCGTCACCTCGAGCGTCACCTCGCCGGTGCGCAGCCCCGTCAGCTGCCGCGTCACCGGGTCCAGGATCGCCACCTTGCCCTGCGCCCGCGCCCGCCGGACCGCCGCCTCGCCCGACCCGATCGCCAGGCCGGAGTCGCCGGACCAGTGCACCGACATCGGGTAGGCCAGCGGCACCACCCGGCTGCCCGGCAGCACGCCGGACGGCTGGACGACGTGCCCGCCGACGGTGACCGCGCGGCCGACCTCGACCGTCTCCGGCGCCTCGACGACGACCTCCTGGGCGAACGCCCGGACGTCGGCGCTGAGCCAGCGGTTGGCGCCGGACGTGTCGCGGTCGACGCTCCATTCGACCCAGCCGGTGAAGCCGCCGCGGTCGGGCGTGCCGTAGGGCGCCTTGCCCGACGACGGGTGGACGACGTACTGGACGCCCTCCCGGCGCTGGACGTCGACGATCTGGGCGTGCGAGCCGACCATCGCCGCACCCTTGCTGCTCTCGGACCGGAAGTCCGCCAGCAGCCGCTCGATCAGCCGGACCTCCATGCGGTCGCCGAGCTGGCTGGACTTCGTCTCCGCCGGGTCGTCGACGGGGTGGTGGGCGAAGACCACGACGTTGCTGACCGATTCGTCCTCGGCGGCGGTCGCCAGCGCCTCCTGGAGCATCGGCAGCTGGTCCCAGTCCGAGCCGCGCAGGCTGCCCAGCGCGCTGTTGAGCAGGATGAACCGGGTGCCCTTGTGGTCGAAGGTCCGGAACGGGCGACCGAACTCGGCCTCCCAGGCCTGCAGCGTGCCCTGTGTGTTGTTGACGCCGTACGACTCGTGGTTGCCCGGCACGTAGTAGCAGGGGACGGTGCCGGAGTCGTGGTCGGGCGTGCTCTCGGCCGGCGGCTCCTCGCCGACGGCGACGAGGTCGCAGCCGCCCGCCTCGAGCGTCTCGCGGGCCAGGGCGATGTCCTCGGGCAGGCCGCGGTCGACGATGTCGCCGTTGAGCACGACGAGGTCCGGCTCCTCGGCGCGGATGCGGTTCAGCGCGGCGACGGCGACCTGGGTGAGGTCCGGCGCCGACGCCGTGAACTGCACGTCCGAGAGTGTGGCGAACGTCCAGTCCGCCCCCGGCTGGGCCCGGCCGTCGGCGGAGACGAGCGGGTCGGCGCGCAGCGGCTCGACCGGCGGCAGCTCGATCTGCGACGGCACGTCCGCCTCCAGGCCGCCGATGACGAACCGGCCCGGCACCTGCTGGTCGACCGCGGTGTTGATGCCCTGGAACGAGTTGAACCGGATCGGGAACACCGCCGACGACGGGATGGTGAACGTCGCGTACTGCCACTGGTCCGACGGCTGCAGCCCCGTGCCGTAGACGCCGATGGAGTTGCCCTCGGCGTCCCAGAAGCCGGCGTAGGTGAGGCCGCTCGGGATGAACACATCGGACTTGATCTTGAGCCGGACGCGCAGCGGCTGGCCGGGGATCTCGACCCAGCGGTTCGGGTTGCCGGCGGCGGTGATGCCCTTGTTGCGGGCGGCGCCGAAGTCCAGCCGGATGCCCTCCGGGTCGTCGGAGATCGTCATCGGCACTCCCGCGGTGCCGTTGCGGGTCCAGCGGCCGTTGGCGGCGTAGTCGTCCTGGAAGTCGTAGACCTGGACGGTCTGGACGCCGACGGTGACCGGCAAGTTCACCGTGTGGCCGGCCGCGGTGATCTCGACGACGGTGCCGCCGGCGGCCAGCGGGGTGATCAGCAGGCCGGTGCCGGACGGCGTGATGTCGACGACGGACTCGTCGTAGGTGAGGTCGAGGTCGACGAACTCGACGGGCGCGGCGAAGCCCTGCGCGTCGCGGCCGGTGACGTCGACCCGGACGGCGTTGCGCGGGCTGGCCTCGCCGATGGAGATCCGGTTCGTGGACAGCTCCAGCGAGTGGAGCTCGCCGAGGATCTGGACGCTGCGGACGCCCTGTGCCGCGCCGGCGGTGGCGTGGACGACGACGCGCCCGCGCCGGCCCTCCGGCACCGCGAGGACGGATCCCTCGAACGTACCGCCGCTGCTGCGCCACCGGACGCCGGACGGGTCGAGCGCGACCGGGGTGAGGTGGTCGTCGACCGCCTTGGCGGTGAGCGTGCGGTGCAGGCCGGGGAAGGCCCGGGCCTCCTCCTCGCCCGGCGTGATCACCAACTGCTTCGGCCGGCCGGTGCCGGGCGCCACGAACAGACCGACGCCGTTCGGGTCCGGCCGCTCGGCGCCGTCGGACGGGCTGTTGCGGACCGTCGCCTCCTCCTCGCCGAGCGGGCGGGCCACCATCGAGGTCGAGCCACCGCCGTCGAGGTTCCAGGCGGTCTCCGCGCCCAGCCGGACCATGAACCGGGCCAGCTCCCGCATCGTCATGCCGGCGACCGGTGGCTGCCGGCCGTCGTTGGTGACCAGCAGCATCGTCCGGCCGTCGTCCTTGAAGCCGATGACCGTACGCGGGTGGACGGCGTTGTCGAGCTCGGAGTCCGGGCGCGCGACGCCGTCACGGACCAGCTCGCGGTTGGAGCCGATGACGAACCGCATCTGCCGGGCGATCTCGTCGCTGAGCTCGTAGCTCAGCGTGACCGGGTCGCCGGGCCGGAGCGTGCGGATCGCCGCCGCGCCGGCCTCCCGGCCGACCAGGACGAACGCGCCGTCCGGGATCGCGCCCTCACCGGCGCTGCCGGGGTCGACGGTGACGACGCGGTCGTCCTGGACGAGCACGGACGCGACGTCGGTGGCGCCGCTGACGCCGATGCTGCGGCGGTACGAGCCCCAGGCCGACGTGTAGGCGACGATCGCGTTCGCGGGGGAGCCGGACATCGTGTTCGACGCGTTGAGCGACACGACGGGGTGCGCCGTGCCGCCGAACGTCGCGGTCGCGTCCAGCGTCATGTCGACCGCGCGGCCGACGCCGTCCATGCCGACCCCGATGTGCGCCCAGGTGCCGTAGTCCGACGACTTGAGCAGTTCGCCGTCGCGTACCTCGGCGCCGAGCGGCGCGCCGGAGTTGTTGATGTCGAAGAAGTCGCCGTTGACGCCGGCGACCGCTCCGGCATCGTTGACCATCTCCGAGGTCGGGGCCCGGTCGGTGACGTGCTCACCCGCGAGCAGGTCGCTGGTGACGGCCGGGTTCGCGAGATCGGCGGTGAGGATGCGCTGGTCGTACCAGCCGGTCGGGGTGACGGAGGTCAGCTCGCGCAGCGTGATGCCGGGGCCGATCTGCTCGGTCCGGTCGACCAGCTCGATGGCGTCGTCGGTCAGCGACGGGCCGTCGCTCTCGACGGCGGCGGCCGGCGGGACGGTGCTGAGAAGTCCGAACGCGACGGCGGACGCCGTCAGCGCGGACAACGACGTCAGCCATCGACGTCGTGCTGTGGTGCTCGACATTGGCATCGAGTCCTTGTGAGAGAGGTATAGGCCAATCTCATTGAAGTGGTTCGATGCACCTTGTCCTAGTCGCCCCATTTGCGGCGCGTGGAACTTTGGATGAACCCCGCCCGCCCAAGGGCGGCCCGCCACCGCCGACTCCCCACCCACCCCAAGTTGATCTTGGAGAAGTTCGGCAATTCCCGTCCGGAATGTCCGATAGATGGCCGAACTACTCCAAGATCAACTTCGGCTGGAGGGCGTGGGGGTGCGCACGGTGGAGCGCGAGGACGGCCCACGTCGTCGCGTGGACGAAGTGGGCCCGCGTTCCCCGCCCGGCTGGGAGTAGTTCTGGTGCGGTTGCTGCGTCAGGTCCGCCCGGCCGTAGAGTCGCCCCAGGGCGGATGCGGCGTCGGTCCGCTCGGCTGTAGGGGCGATCTTCGCTCGGCTGTGGTGCGGGTTCCCGGCCGGGCCGCGGTGTGAGGTCCGCCCGGGTTGGGAGTCGGTCCCCGCCCGGCTGGGTGGGGTCCCACCCTACGGGCGGGTACCGACAACTACGGCCGGCCGCGCACGAGCGCCGGCGCGTCGCGCCTACGGTCAGCGCGTCGCGCCTTCGGCGAGCGGCGACGCGCACACCGCCGATGCCGGCGCCGGCAGGAAGGAACGGGCGGTCAGTCGTTCTTGCGGCGGCCGAACATGATCTCGTCCCAGCTCGGCACGCTGGGCCGGCGGGACCGGGACGAGCTGCTCTTGCGGGCCGGTGGGGCCGGCTCGTCGGCCGTGGGCGCGAGGTCGGCGGCCGGCTCCTCGGTCTCGACGTGCTGGGCGATGTCGCTGAGCCGCAGCCGCTCGCTGGTCGCCTCGTCGTCCCGGGCGTCGGCAGGTCCGGCGGGTCCGGCGGGTCCGGCGGGCTCAGCCGGCTCGGGCGTGTGGTCGTGGAAGAGGTCGGGCTCGCGGCGACGACGCTCGCGCCCGGTCCGGCTGGTACGGCGGTTGCCGCGGCGGGCCGTGGTGGCCGGGATCGGCGTGGTGTTCTCGAACTCGTCGTCGTCCTGGTCGGCGTCGTCGTGGTCGAGGTCGCGGACCAGGCCGCGCACGGGTCCGACGCCGGCCGGCTTGAGGAACGCGGGCAGGTCGGGGCCTTCGTCGTCATCGGCCGGCCCGGACGGCGCGGACGTCCCGCCGCCCACCACCGACAGCCGGGCCGGACCGGACGGGACCTCGGGCTGCGGCTCGGCCGGCGCCTCGGCGGGCAGCACCCCGGCGATGGAGCGGGCGTTGTCGTCCTCGGGCACGACGGTGCGGCCGGACGGGTCGAACGAGAAGAGGGCGGAGTCCTCCTCCTCGCCGGCCCAGGCGAACCGGACCAGCCAGCGGCCGTCCTCGCGCCGCCATGCGTCCCATTCGACGAGGTCGGGGTCGGCGCCGTGCGTCTTGGCGGTCGCCCCCGCTGCGGCCTCCAGGGTCTGCGGCGGGCCGTCGCCACCCAGCCGGCGCACCGTGGCCTGCCGGGCGCGGCCGGCGATGTGCTCGCGTTCGGCGAGGACGGGGCCGGCGAAGCGCTCGACCTTCTCGCGGGGCATGCCCGCGACCGCGGCCACGGAGTCGACGGACTCACCGGCCCGGATGCGCGCCTGGATGTCGCGTGGACGTAGCTGGCTTTCGAGCCGGATATCCAACTGTCCCAACCTCGCTCGGTCGCCTCGGATCGCGGCGAGCAGGCGGTCGTCCACCCGCAACGCCAGCTGTTCACCGTCGTGCCCGGAGAGGATGAGATGAGCGCCGTCCTCGCTGACCGCGATCAGCCGTAGTTCACGCATCATCCTCACCTCCGATCACGACTGTCGTCCATCGTCACCCGCGGCACCGCGTCCGACCAAGCCGCCACGCCGCCATCGGCCGGTCTGACGAGCACTTTCTTATCCGTCCAGGATGCGGTCGAGGTAGGCGTTGGCCATGATCCGGCCGGGGTCGACCCGGTCGCGGACCGCCCGGAACGACCCCATCTGCCGATATTGATCGCGAAGATACCCTGAATCGCGGGTATGGAGCTTTCCCCAGTGGGGCCGCCCGCCGTACTCCGTCCACAGTTTCTCGACGGCCGAGAACCAGCCGGTGTAGTCCGTCCGCGGGTAGGCGTGGGTGGCGACGTAGACGGTGTCGCGGCCGTACGCGGGGGAGAGCCAGACGTCGTCGGCCGGGGCGAGCCTGATCTCGACCGGGAACGCGACCCGCCACGGCCCGCGTGCGGTCAGGTCCCGGAGCGCCCGCAGGGCGCCGGCCGCCGCGGAGCGGGGCAGCGCGTACTCCATCTCGTGGAACCGGACGCGTCGCGTACTGGTGAACACCTTCGGTGCGAGGTCGACGAACGTGCGGTCGCCGATCAGCCGGGCGGCGACGGCGTTGACGGACGGGGTCAGCTTGGGCGCCGCGCGGGTGACGCGCTGGACCAGCGCGACGCCGGCGTTCTCGATGACGTCGCCGGACCACCAGGACGCGACGGGGTGCGGTGGCGCGGCCGGCTCGCCGGTGCGCCGGTTGACGGTGAGCTGGACGGCGTCGGTGAACGGCAGCCAGTACAGGTCGCAGTGGTCCTCGGCCTCGAGGTCGGGAAGCCGCTCGACGACGGCGTCCAGCGTCGTCCGCTCGACGGTCGAGCGCAGCGTGAACGCCGGCTCGATCCGGAACGTGACACTGGTCACGATGCCCAGTGCGCCGAGGCCGAGCCGCGCGGCCTGGAAGAGGTCGCCGTCGTCCCCGGTATCGGCCGCCGACACCCGCCGCACGGAGCCGTCCGGCAGCACGATCTCCAGCGCCACCACCTGCTCGGAGAGCGAGGCGCTGGCCCGGCCGCTGCCGTGCGTGCCGGTCGCGATGGCGCCGGACACCGTCTGGACGGCGATGTCGCCCATGTTCGTCAGCCCGTAGCCGCGTTCGGTGAGCAGGGCGTTGAGCTCGTGCAACCGGGTGCCGGCTCCGACGGTGGCCGTGCGCGCGTCGGTGTCCAGCGACAGCAGGCCGCTCAGCCCGTCGAGCCGCACCTGGACGCCGTCGGTGGCCGCGATGGGGGTGAAGCTGTGCCCGGCGCCGACCGGCTTGACCCGCAGGCCGTCGCAGGCGGCGGCGGTGAGCACGGCGGCGGCCTCGTCGGCACTCGCCGGGCGCTCGACGCGCACCGGACGCGCCTGGACGGTCCGCGCCCAGTTCTGCCAAAGCATGCGGGATAGGCTCTCATGGTGAGCATCACGGACCCATACGACGCTCTGCTGGTCGTCTCCTTCGGCGGTCCCGAGGGCCA
The DNA here is from genome assembly GCF_003579925.1 of Jiangella rhizosphaerae. Lineage (GTDB taxonomy): Bacteria > Actinomycetota > Actinomycetes > Jiangellales > Jiangellaceae > Jiangella > Jiangella rhizosphaerae. The sequence goes on from NZ_QUAL01000050.1 coordinate 20,615, forward strand.
GGACGACGTCATCCCGTTCCTCGAGAACGTCACCCGCGGCAAGGGCATCCCGCGTGAGCGGCTGGAAGAGGTCGGCGAGCACTACCGCCTGTTCGGCGGGCGCAGCCCCATCAACGACCAGAACCGCGCGCTGATCGCCAACCTCGAGCACGAGCTGGCCGAGCGGAAGATCTCGCTGCCGGTCTACTGGGGCAACCGCAACTGGGACCCCTACCTCGCCGACGAGCTCGCCCGCATGCGCGACGACGGCGTCCGGCGGGTGGCCGCGTTCGTGACCAGCGCGTACGACTCCTACTCCGGCTGCCGGCAGTACCGCGAGGACCTGTGGCGCGCCGTCGAGAAGGTCGGGCCGGGCGCGCCGCGCATCGACCGCCTGCGGCACTCGTTCGACCACCCGGGCTTCATCACGGCCAACGCCGACGGCGTCGTGGGCGCGCTGGGCGACCTGCCGCCGTCGCTGGCGGACTCGGCGCGGATCGTCTACGTGACGCACTCCATCCCGGTGACGATGGCCGAGACCTCGGGGCCGACCGGCGGCGCGTACGTCGCCCAGCACCTGGCCGTCGCCTCCGCCGTCACCGCCCAGGTGGCGTCGCGGACGGGTGTGGAGCGTGAGCACGACCTCGTGTACTGCTCGCGCAGCGGCCCGCCGTCGATGCCGTGGCTGGAGCCCGACGTCAACGACCACCTGGCCGCCTTGGCCGAGCAGGGCGTCGAGGCGGTCGTGCTGGCGCCCATCGGGTTCCTGTCCGACCACATGGAGGTCGCTTACGACCTCGACACCGAGGCGCTGGCGACGGCGAAGGAGCTGGGCATCGCGGCGGCCCGGGCGGCCACCGCGGGGACGCACCCCGACTTCGTCGACACCGTCATCGATCTGCTGCTCGAGCGCGCCGCCGTCGAGCGCGGGGAGCCGGTCGTGCGCGCGAGCATCGGCGCCCCCGGCCCGGCGCCCGACGTCGCGCCCGCCGGCTGCTGCCCCAATCTGCGCGAGGACCTGCCCGCCCTGTGCGGCGTCGACTCGCCCCCGTACCCGTGACGCTCACCCTTCGTGGAGGACCCTGTGACGGCCGACGCCGCCGAGTTGCTCGCCCTGGCCGAGAAGACCGCCCGCGAGGCCGGTGACCTGGTCCGGGATCGGCGCGAGGCGGTGGAGCGGATGGCCGTCGCGGGCACCAAGTCCACGCCCACCGACGTCGTCACCGAGTCCGACACCGCCGCCGAGGCGCTGATCCGCACCCGCCTCTTCGCCGCCCGCCCCGACGACGGCTTCCTCGGCGAGGAGGACGGCTCGGTCGCCGGCACGACGGGGGTCGACTGGGTGGTCGACCCGATCGACGGCACGGTGAACTACCTGTACGGCCTCCCGCAGTACGCGGTGTCGATCGCGGCGCAGGTGGACGGCGTCGTGCGGGCGGGCGTGGTGCACAACCCCGCCAGCGGCGAGACGTGGACGGCCGTCCTGGGCGGCGGCGCCTGGCTCGACGGGCGGCCGGTGCGGGTGTCGGCGTGCTCGTCGCTGTCGTTAGCGCTGGTCGGGACCGGTTTCGGCTACGACGCCGGACGGCGGGCGCGGCAGGCCGCGGTGCTGCTCGAGGTCGTCCCGGCGGTCCGTGACATTCGCCGGGCGGGCGCGGCCGCGCTCGACCTCTGCGCGGTGGCGTCCGGCCGGCTGGATGCGTATTACGAGCGCGGCCTCAACCCCTGGGACCTGGCCGCGGGCGGCCTGATCGCCGCCGAGGCCGGCGCCGTGGTCAGCGGGCTGCGCGGAGCGCCGGCCGGGAACGACCTCGCGTTGGCCGCGACTCCGGGTGTCGCCGGTGAGTTGACGGCGTTGCTGGAACGGCTGGGCGCGGATCGGGACTGAGGTCGGTCTGGGTTGCCGCGTTGGCCGGTCGTTTCGGCGTGGGCCCGTCCCCCTGCTGCCCGATTGTCTTGGCCGCGGGCGCGCGCCTCAAGCGGACTGTGGAGGCGCTTCGCGCCGGCGATGACCGCTTGACCCGCGCGCCCGCGGCAAAGAACGGGCAGCTATCAGGGGGACGGGGGAAGAGCGGCGACGACGCCGGGTGTATGCGGCGTTGGGGCTCGTTTGCGTGTGAGTTTGGTGTCGTTGAGCGTCCACATCGCGAGATTTCACCGTGATTGGCGGGCCATCACGAGGATTGCCCCAGCGTCAACACCCCTACAGCCATGGTGATGCTCAGGTAATCCTCGTGATGTGGGCGATCGCCGATGATCATCGCTGTCCACGACCCGACAAAGCACGTGAAACGGGCACGGCAACGCCGAGGCGTGCCCACATCCTCCCCGTCCCCCTGATAGCTGCCCGTTCTTGGCCGCGCAGCCGCGGGTCAAGCGGATCCTCGTCGGCGCGAAGCGCCCAAATTGGTCCGCTTGAGGCGCGGTTGCGCGGCTGAGAGAATGGGCAGCAGGGGGACGGCCAACGCCGCACACCTGCCGAACGTCCCTACGAACTCACCCTCCTCCGAGCCGCCCAGGCGTCCTTCAGGGACACCTTGGCGCCCATCCGGAGCACCGCGCCCTCGTAGACCCGCGCCCCGAGCACCACCAGCACCGCGATCAACGCGAGCATCAGGCCCACCGCGAGCCCGACCTCCCAGCCGGCGGCGTCGCCGCGGGCCATGCGCAGCGGCATGATCAGCGCACTGAACGGCGGGACGATGCTGAGCACGCCGGCGACCGGGCTGTCCTGGTTGATGAACACGTAGAACGCGCCGAAGTACGACACCATCATCAGCGTGTTCACCGGCGTGGTGACGTTCTGCAGGTCCTCCTGCCGCGAGATGCGGGCGGCGGCCGCGGCGGACAGCGACGCGTAGGCGGCGAAGCCGAGCACGAACCAGGCGAGGGCCGTGACGACCGGCATGATCATCGGCCCGCTGAGCTCCACGGCACCGAGCGCCGACGCCAGCACGAGGCCGAGCCCGCCGATCAGCGCGAGCTGCACGAGGCCCAGCAGCCCGATGCCGATGATCTTGCCGGCCAGCAGCGCCCGCGCCGGGATGGTGGCGAGGATGACCTCGACGACCCGGCTGGACTTCTCTTCGACGACGCCCATGGCCACCCACATCGAGTAGGTGATGAGCTGGCCGAACAGCACGATCGTCCCGAAGAACGCGATGGCGCCACGGGCCTCGCGCTCGTCGGCGTCGGGGTCGAGTGTCACCGTCTGCAGGGTCGCCGAGGTCAACGCGGCGGTCACCTCGGCGGGGTCGATGCCCGCCGACTCCAGGGCCCGAGCGCCCTCGACCTGGCTGTACGCGTTCTCCAAGACGGCGCGCAGGGACTCGTCGAGCGACTGGTCGACGACGACGGTGTCGCCGTCGACGTAGGCGTCGATGTCACCGTCGCGGACGGCCTGCTCGGCCTCGGCGACGTCGGGCACCAGCCGGACGCTCACCTCGTCGTCGGCGATGGAGGCCTGCCGCGACACGGCCTCTTCCAGCGACGACGAATCGCCGACCAGCGCGACGTCGTAGCTGTCGGAGCCGAAGTCGCTGAACCGGGGGAGTAGCACGACCACCGCGATGATGCCGAGCGTGATGAGCAGCGAGATGAAGAACGACCGCTCGCGGATGCGCTGCCCGAACTCGCGCTTGGCGACGAGCGTGGCGGCCTCGCGGAAGGACACCGCGCGGGACATCAGGCGGCCTCCGCCTTCTCCGAGCCGTCCGGCGATGCGGCCGGCTCGGCGACGACGGACCGGAACAGCTCGGCGAGGGTCGGGCGCACCGGCGTGAACTGGCGGACGGGGCCCAGCGCGCGGGCGGCGTCGAGCAGGGTCTGGTCGTCGGCCGACGGCGGCAGCTCGACCAGCGCGGTGTGGTCGCCGTCCTCGACGAGGCTCAGGCCGGGCACCGCGGCCGCCAGGGACGCCGTCCAGCCGGGCGGTGCGCCGACCTCCAGCCGGTACCGGTGCGCGGCCGTGCCGCGGAGCTCGTCGACGGTGCCGTCGGCGACCAGGCGCCCGGCGCGGATGATGCCGACCGCGTCGCACAGCCGCTCGACCAGCTCGAGCTGGTGGCTGGAGAACACCACGGCGGCGCCGGCGTCGACTCGGGCGCGCAGCACCGCGGCCATCGAGTCGACGCCCATCGGGTCCAGGCCGCTGAACGGCTCGTCGAGGACCATGACGGTGGGATCGTGCACCAGCGCGGCGGCCAGCTGCACCCGCTGCTGGTTGCCGAGCGAGAGCGACTCGATGCGATCGGAGGCGCGTTCGCTGAGAGCGAGCGCCTCCAGCAGCTCGGATGCGGCCTTCGCGGCTGTGATGCCTGACACACCGTGTAGCCGCGCGAGGTACACCAGATGCTCGTGGACCTGCATCTTCGGGTACAAGCCGCGCTCCTCGGGCATGTAACCGAACTCACGCCGGATGGCCTGGTCGAGGGGGGTGCCGTTCCACCGGACCTCGCCGCTGTCGGGCTCGAGGACGCCCAGGACGATGCGCATGGCGGTGGTCTTGCCGGCGCCGTTGGTGCCGACGAAACCGTACATCTGCCCTGGTCGGACCGTGAATGAGAGATCGTCGAGGGCCACGACGTCGCCGTAGCGGCGGGACAGCCGGTCGAGCTCGAGCATGCGGTTCCTCTCGGTTCAGTACGGTCCGGTGACAGCCTCTCGCCTGGAATCGTGGCATCCCTCGTCCCCGAGAACGGTCTGATCCGTCGGTCCAGAGGACGACACGAATTCCCACCGTGTGGGGTGCCGTGCCAACGGGGTACCGCATCAGGCAGAATCTGCCGCTCGGAGCGGGCACAACCGCGGGCCGTCGTGCGTTACGGAGGGGCACGGAGTCCAACAGGCCCGGCCACCGACATCGAACGACGCGCCCAGTGAGGGGGAATAGATCAATGGCAACCGATTACGACGCGCCACGCAAGACCGACGACGATCTGTCCGAGGACTCGCTGGAGGAACTCAAGAACCGGCGCATGGACAAGTCGTCGGGCATCGTCGACGTGGACGAGTCCGACCTGAACGAGTCCATGGAGCTCCCAGGTGCGGATCTGTCGAACGAGGAGCTGGCGGTCCGAGTGCTGCCTCGGCAGGCTGACGAGTTCACCTGCTCGCAGTGCTTCCTGGTTCACCACCGCAGCCAGCTGGCGAAGGAGAAGGACGGAATGCTCATCTGCCGCGACTGCGCGGCCTGAGCGACTCCGAACCCCTCACCGGCCGGTAGTCGTCTGACGCGCCGCCTCGAGCTCGGCCACGAGCCGCTCGGGGCGGCGCGTCGACACCAGCCAGTACGGAGTGGGGTCGGCGGTGTCGTCGACCCCGATACGCACCACCCCCGGCACGTACCCGCGGATCGCCACGTAGGCGCGGCGGTCGAGGCCGGGGCCACGCGCCGCCCGGGCGTCCTCGCCGGTCAGTGCCTCGGCCGGGCCGACCGCCGTCAGCGGGAGCCGCGCCCGCCCGACGCTGACGCCGTCGTCGTCCACGACGATCGCGAGCCGGCCGTAGGCGAGCAGCGCGGCGGCGCCGAGCACGAGCACCGCGCCGGCCGACGGCAGCGACACGCTCGGGCCGAACGGCAGCTCGTAGACCAGCCAGACCGACGCGGCCAGCCCCACGAGCAGCATCCACCATCGGGCCGGCACCACCAGGCGTTCGCGGTAGTGGGTCATTGTTGCAGCCTGCCACGCACCGTGAAGGTGGATCCCGCAGGGGTCAGTGTTCAGGGTGCCACGGATCGCCGGAGCCGAGCGGGTAGGGTCGTCGATCGTGACCGAACGGCAGCACGGGGCGCCGCCTCTCGACGGCGCGATCGAGCGGCATCGCGACGCGCCGGCGCCGGGTAGCACCATCGCCTCGCACTACCGCATGTGCGTCGGCTGCGGCCCGGACCACCCGACGGGGCTGCACGTCACCGTCGTGGCCGGTGAGGGCCTGACGGTGGCCGGCACGTTCACCGTCACCGACGACCACCAGGGCGCGCCCGGCCTGGCACACGGCGGCATGCTGTCGCTGGCCTTCGACGAGGTGCTCGGCTCCCTGATCTGGCTGATCGGCAAGCCGGCCGTCACCGGGCACCTCGAGACCAGCTACCGCCGTCCGGTCCCGGTCGGCACGACGCTGCACATCGACGCCGCGGTCGACCGCGCCGAAGGGCGGAAGATCTTCATGTCCGCCACCGGCCGCGAGAACGCGCCCGACGGCCCGGTGAGCGTCACCGCGTCGGCCGTCTTCATCGTCGTCCCGCCCACCCATTTCGCCGAGCACGGCCGCCCAGTGGCCGCGTCGGAGCTGTCCCCGGCGGCCGCGAGGGTCGCGGAGGTGAACCCGTGACCGATCGTCCCGTCGACGTCCTCATCACCCGGCTGGATCCCGAGGTGCCGCTGCCGGGCTACGCGCATCCGGGCGACGCCGGCGCCGACCTGGTCACGACCAGCGACGTCAGCATCCCGCCGGGGGAGCGGGCGATGGTGGGGACGGGCATCGCGATCGCCCTGCCCGCGGGATACGCTGCATTCGTCCACCCGCGTTCGGGTCTCGCGCACCGGCTCGGGGTCAGCATCGTCAACACGCCGGGCACGGTCGACGCGGGCTACCGGGGCGAGATCAAGGTGGTGCTGGTCAACCACGACCTACGGGAGCCGGCGGTGTTCGCGCGCGGAGACCGGATCGCTCAGCTGGTCCTCCAGCGGGTCGAGCGGGCCCGGTTCCACGAGGTCGAGCGGCTGCCGGGTTCGGCGCGAGGTGACGGCGGGTACGGGTCGACGGGCACGGCAAGCCAGGCCGGCGGCAGCGCCGGCGGTCGTTGAGACGAAGGGAACGGTCAGGTGTGGGGACGGCGGCGCCGCGACGGCGATGAGGACGAGCCCGAGGTCGAGGAGACCACGCAGGCGTCGTCGACGCCGTCGGGCTCGGGGTCCGGCGAGGCCGGCGACGAGGGCGACTCGCCCAAGAGCGACCGCACGGGCGGCCCGTTCGACGAGTCCGAGGTCGACCTCGACGAGGCGCGCAAGGGCCGCGTCGACCTCGGCGGACTGCTGGTCAAGGCCGCGCCCGGCATGAAGCTGCAACTGCAGGTCGACCAGCGCACCGGCAACGCCACCAGCGCCGTCCTCGCCGTCGAGGACGCCGCGGTGCAGCTGATCGCCGTCGCCGCGCCGCGCAGCTCGGGGCTGTGGGGCCAGACCCGCCTGCAGATCGCCCAGGACGCCCAGCGCCGCGGCGGCCGCGCCGAGGAGGCGTCCGGCCCGTTCGGCACCGAGGTCCGGCTGGTGATCCCGGTGCAGGCACCCGACGGCAAGCAGCTGCTGCAGCCGTCGCGAGTGTCGGCCATCGACGGCCCGCGCTGGATGCTCCGCGCCACGTTCCTCGGCAAGGCCACCAACGACGCCGCCACGTTCCAGCGGTTCGTCGAGCTGGTCAAGGAGACGGTGGTGATCCGCGGCCAGTCGCCGATGGCGCCGGGCGACGTCATCGTGCTGAAGCCGCCGGCCGGCAACCGCCCGGCCACCGACCCGTCTCAGCCGCTGCCGGCCTGAGCAGCGCATTTGCCGCCCGGAATATCCTATGAGCGTGGAAGAGAACACCGGGCGCCGCGGCATCTGGGGCGCCATCACCCGGTGGGTGGCCTCTGACGAAGAGGTCGAAGCCGAGGAACTGCGCGACGACGCGCGCGAGGCCGGCTGTCAGCCGCTGGCCGACGTGCAGGACCGCACCACCGTGCGGGTCCGCGGCGTGCTGCAGTCGGTGACGCTGCAGCCCCGCATGGGCACCCCCGCCCTCGAGGCCGACTTGTACGACGGCTCGGGTGCGGTGACACTGGTCTGGCTCGGACGGCGGCGCATCGCCGGCGTCAGCTGCGGACGCCGGCTGGTCGCGACCGGACGGGTGGCCACCCTCGACGGCCGCAGGGTCATGTACAACCCGCGATACGAGCTGCTGCCCGCAGGCATGGAGTGAGATGAGTCAAAGCGATCCCGGCGCCCCTGAGCGCGCCGGCCGGCCGAGCTGGGTCCAGGCCATCGCCGCCGACGAGCGGTTCCGCCCCAAGGACGTGCTCGGCCCGGCCGCCCTCCTCGACGCCGGGTTGCCGCTGGCCATCTTCACCGTCGTCTACACCGCCGCCGGCCGCGACCTCACGCTGTCGCTGTGGGTGGCGCTGGCCTCCGGCGTCGTGCTCGCCGTGGTGCGGCTGCTGCGCAAGGAGCCGCTGCAGAACGTCATCGCCGGCTTCCTGGGCGTCGGCATCGCCGCCTTCATGGCCAACCGCACCGGCCGGGCCGAGGACGTGTTCCTGCCCGGCCTGCTCATCAACGTCGGCTACGGGCTGGCCTACCTCGTGTCGATCATCGCCCGCTGGCCGCTGCTCGGCGTGTTCGTCGGGCTGGTCACCGGCCAGGGCATGGGCTGGCGTCGCGATCCCGCCCTGCTGCGCGCGTACACGCAGGCCAGCCTGCTGTGGGTCGGTATGTTCGCGCTGCGCCTGGCGGTCCAGGTGCCGCTGTACCTGTCCGGCGAGGACCAGATCGGCTGGCTGGCCGGCGCCCGCCTCGTCATGAGCTGGCCGCTGTTCCTGCTGGTCGCCTACCTGTCGTGGCTGATCATCCGGCCGGCGTACCGCGCCCACCAGGAGCGCGAGGCGGCTGCCGCCCCGCCCACCAAGCCCGACGCGGTCGACGGCTGACCCGGCGGGGGCTCCCCGTCCCCCTGCTGCCCCATTCTCTTGCCGCGGAACCGCGCCTCAAGCGGACCTAAGGGGCGCTTCGCGCCGACGGGACCGCTTGACCCGCGGTTCCGCGGCCAAGAACGGGCAGCTATCAGGGGGACGGGGAGGATGTGGGCACGCCTCGCCGTTGGCGTGCCCGTTTCGCGTGCTTTGTCGGATTGTGGATGGCGATGATCATCAACGATCGCCGACATCACGAGGATTACCCGAGCATCACCATGACTGTAGGGGTGTTGACGCTGGGGCAATCCTCGTGATGGCCCCCGAATCACGGCGAAATCTCATCAGGTGGACGCCGAACGACAGCAAACTCACACCGTAACGGGGCCAACGCCCAGACGACCGTCGCCGCTCTTCCCCCGTCCCCCTGATAGCTGCCCGTTCTTAGCCGCGTGCGCGCGGGTCAAGCGGTCATCGCCGCGCGAAGCGCCCAATGGTCCGCTTGAGGCGCGGTTGCGCGGCCAAGACAATCGGGCAGCAGGGGGACGGTCCAACGCGAACACCCAGGCCAACGCGGCAACCCCCGGCGACGGGCTCAGGCAACGTGGGGAGAGAGCAGGTCCTCGAGCTGCTTCTCCCGCTCCGGCGCGGCGACGAAGAGCAGCTCGTCGCCGGCCTCCAGGGGGAGGTCGGGCAGCGGGCTGTGGACGTGCTTGCCGCGGATGATCGACACCAGCGAGGTGTCGACCGGCCACGCGACGTCGGCGACCGCCGTGCCGACGATGGGGGAGTCGACCGGCAGCGTCAGCTCCACGAGGTTGGCCTCACCCTGCCGGAAGCTGAACAGGCGGACGAGGTCGCCGACGCTCACCGCCTCCTCGACCAGCGCGCTCATGATGCGCGGCGTGGACACCGAGACGTCGACGCCCCAGGACTCGTTGAACATCCACTCGTTGCGGGGGTGGTTCACCCGGGCGACCACGCGGGGCACGCCGAACTCCGTCTTGGCCAGCAGCGACACGACGAGGTTGACCTTGTCGTCGCCGGTGGCGGCGATGACGACGTTGCAGCGGTCGAGCGCCGCCTCCTCGAGCATGGACAGCTCGCAGGCGTCGGCCAGCAGCCACTCGGCCTCCGGCACGCTGGCGGCCTTGATCGCCTTGGTGTCCTTGTCGATCAGGAGCACGTCGTGGCCGTTGGCCAGCAGCTCCGACGCGATCGAGCGGCCGACGTTGCCGGCCCCGGCGATGGCGACGCGCATCAGATCTCCACCTCCGGGTCCTTCGCGAGCACCTGGGCGACGTACGGGATGCGGTCGGTGTTGACGAGGACGTGGACGAGGTCGCCGTCCTGGACGACGGTGCTGGACGTCGGCAGGACGCCCTCGCCGTAGCGGGTGAGGAACGCGATGCGGGCGCCGGACGCGTCCTCCAGCTTGTCGACGGTCTGGCCGATCCAGCCGTTGCTGACGTGGAACTCCGCCAGCTGGACGGTGCCGGTGGGGTCGACCCACTCCGTCTCGGCGCCCTCCGGGAACAGCCGGCGCAGGATCTGGTCGGCCGTCCACCGCACCGTCGCCACCGTCGGGATGCCCAGCCGCTGGTAGACCTCGGCCCGGCCGGGGTCGTAGATGCGGGCCACCACGTTGTCGACGCCGAACGTCTCGCGGGCCACCCGGGCGGCGAGAATGTTGGAGTTGTCGCCGCTGCTGACCGCGACGAACGCGTCGGCACGCTCGATGCCGGCCTCGATGAGCACGTCGCGGTCGAAGCCGACCCCGGCCACCGTCGAGCCCTCGAACCCGGGCTGCAGCCGGCGGAACGCCTCGGGGTTCTGGTCGACGATGGCGACGGTGTGATCGTGCGACTCGAGGATGTGCGCGACGGTCGAGCCGACCCTGCCGCAGCCCATGATGACGACGTGCACTGTGGTCCTCTCGCAACTCACCGGGGTCGCCCTTCTCAGCCGACGTTACACGTCCGCCGCGGAAGGCATACCATTGCCGATCGTGCCGAGCCTCGGCGATCTGTCCAAGCGGCTGCTCATCGGTCGCAAACTCCCCAGCGACCGCATGGGGCACACGCTGCTACCCAAGCGGCTGGCCCTGCCGGTGTTCGCCAGCGACCCGCTGTCGTCGGTCACGTACGCCACGCAGGAGATCCTGGTCATCCTGACGCTGGGCGGGCTGGCCTACCTGACGTTCACGCCGTGGGTCGCCGCGGTGGTCGTCCTGCTGCTGGTCACCGTCGTCGCGTCGTACCGGCAGCTGGTGCGGGCCTACCCCACCGGCGGCGGCGACTTCGAGGTCGCCAGCACCAACCTCGGCCCGACCGCGGGCATCATCGTCGCGAGCGCGCTGCTCATCGACTACATCCTGACGGTGGCCGTGTCGGTCAGCGCGGGCGTGGACAACCTCATCTCGGCCGTGCCCGAGCTGAACGAGTACCGCGTCCCCATCGCGATCGGGCTCGTGGTGCTGCTCTCGGCGATGAACCTGCGCGGCATCCGCGAGAGCGGCACCGCGTTCGCGATCCCGACCTACCTGTTCATCGTCGGCATCGGCGGGATGATCGTCTGGGGGCTCGGGAGGACGGTGTTCGGCGCGGACCCCGTCGCGGAGTCGGCCCAGTACGACGTCCATGCCGAGATGACCGATCTCAGCGGCCTCGCGCTGATGTTCCTGGTGCTGCGCGCGTTCGCGTCCGGCTGTACGGCCCTGACCGGTGTCGAGGCCATCGCCAACGGCGTGCCCGCCTTCCGCAAGCCCAAGGCGAAGAACGCGGCGACGACGCTGGCCATCATGGGCACGCTGTCCATCACGATGTTCAGCGGCATCACCGCTCTGGCCGTGATCGCCGACGTCCGCTACGTCGAGAACCCGTGCGACCTCGTCGGCTTCGACTGCACGCAGCCGCAGCCGACGGTCATCTCGCAGCTGGCCGAGGCGGTGTTCGGCGCCGACACCATCCCCTTCTACTACATCCAGGGCGCCGCGGCGCTGATCCTGATCCTGGCCGCGAACACCGCCTTCAACGGCTTCCCGCTGCTCGGCTCGATCCTCGCGCAGTACCGCTACGCGCCCCGTCAGCTGCACACCCGTGGCGACCGCCTGGTCTTCAGCAACGGCATCATCGTGCTCGCCCTGCTGGCGGGACTCCTGATCGTGGCGTTCGACGCCTCGGTGACGCGGCTGATCCAGCTGTACATCGTCGGTGTCTTCACGGCGTTCACGTTCGGCCAGACCGGCATGGTCCGGCACTGGAACCGGCTGCTGGCGGCCGGCCCGGCCGCGCCGGAACGACGGCAGATCCTGCGCTCGCGGGCCATCAACGCGGCCGGCGCCACCCTCACCGGCGTCGTGCTCGTGGTCGTGCTGATCACCAAGTTCACCCATGGGGCCTGGCTCGTCGTGGCGATGATGCCGCTGCTGTTCCTGCTGATGCGCGGCATCCGGCGGCACTACGACACCACCTCGGAGGAGCTGGCGGTCGAGGACTGGCCGGCCGAGTCGCTGCTGCCGTCGCGGGTCCACGCGGTCGTGCTGGTGTCGCGGCTGCACAAGCCGACGGTGCGGGCCATCGCCTACGCGCGCGCGGCACGGCCGGACATCATCGAGGCCATCACCGTCGACGTCGACGCCGACGCGACCGCCGCGCTGCTGGACGAGTGGGACCGGCACGACATCCCGGTGCCGCTGCGGGTGCTCGACTCTCCGTACCGCGAGATCACGCGGCCGGTGGTCGAGTACGTCCGGGCGATCCGCCGCGCCAGCCCGCGCGACGTCGTGACGGTGTACGTGCCCGAGTACGTGGTCGGGCACTGGTGGGAGCGGCTGCTGCACAACCAGAGCGTCTTCTGGCTCAAGGGCCGGCTGCTGTTCACCCCGGGCGTCATGGTGACGAGCGTGCCGTGGCAGCTGCGCTCCGCGGCGGCGGCCAAGGCCCGGGCGAAGGCCAAGCCGGCGCCCCGGGCGCCGGGTGACGTGCGGCGAGGCGGTCCCCGCTGAGCGGGCGGACGCGAACGGTCCGGGGCGAGTCCGTCGCCGGCACGGAGGTCGTGGTCGACGTCGGTCCCGTCGCGCACGGCGGCGTCTGCGTGGCCCGGCACGAGGGCCGCGCGGTCTTCGTCCGGCACGCGCTGCCCGGCGAGCGGGTGCGGGTCCGGGTCACCGAGGGCGGCACGGAGGACCGGTTCTGGCGCGGCGACGCCGTCGCCGTCCTGACGCCGTCGCCGGCCCGGGTGGAGCCGCCGTGCCCGTGGGCCGGTCCTGGGAAGTGCGGCGGCTGCGACTGGCAGCACGTGCTGCTGCCCGCACAGCGGTCGCTGAAGGCGGCGGTGGTCTCCGAACAGCTGGAGCGGCTGGCCGGGATCCGGCGCGAGGTGACGGTCGAGCCCGTGCCCGGCGACGACGACGGCCTCGGCTGGCGGACCCGCGTCACGTACGCCGTCGACGCCGCGACCGGGCGGGCCGGGCTGCGTCAGCACCGCTCGCACGAGGTCGTGCCGATCGACTGGTGCCGCATCGCCCACCCCGAGGTCCGCGCGGCCCGCGTCGAGGAAGGCGAGTGGGCGGGCGCGGCGACGGTCGAGGTGGTCGCCGCGAACACGGGGGAGCGGCAGATCCTGGTCGACGGCGAGGTCGTGGAGGGCCGCGGGTACGTCGTCGAGGAGGCCGCCGGACGGCGCTGGCGGGTCAGCAGCGGCGGGTTCTGGCAGGTCCACCCGGGTGCGGCGGCCACGCTGACCGGCGCCGTGCTCGACGGCGTCCAGGCCCGGCCCGGCGAGACCGCGCTCGACCTCTACTGCGGCGTCGGCCTCTTCGCCGGCGCGCTGGCGCCGCTGGTCGGCCGGACGGGGACGGTCGTGGGGATCGAGGGGGCGCGGCAGGCGGTCGCCGACGCCAACCGCAACCTGCACGACGTCCCCTGGGTGCGGCTGCTGGCCGGCCGGGTCGACCGCGTGCTGTCCGGCACCGGCCCGGCGGGCGTGCCCGACGCCGTCGACGTCGTCGTCCTGGACCCGCCGCGTGAGGGCGCCAAGGCCGCCGTCGTCCGGCAGATCGCCGCCCGGCGGCCGCGGGTGGTCGCCTACGTCGCCTGCGACCCTGCCGCGCTGGCCCGCGACCTCGCCACGTTCGCCGGTCTGGGCTACCGGCTCAGCGGCCTGCGCGCGTTCGACCTGTTCCCCATGACCCACCACGTCGAGTGCGTGGCGATCTTGCATCCCGCGAACTGATCACCCGTCCCGGCCGCCGTGGACTATCCTGGACGATGGCGAACCAGCGGCGACGTTTCGGGAGGTGAGGCTGCCATGCGCAGTGAGCCTCCTAGTCATGCGTCGCAGGACACCGGGGCCGAGGACAACTGATGTCCGGCGGCCGGGTGTTCCTGCGTCCCTCGGCACCCGTCACCGTCCGCATCACCGCCATGGGAGCGACGCCATGCCTCCTCGCCGTCAGCGCGCCTTGCGCGTCATCCGCCCGGCCCTGCGCCGTCAGGGCCGCGGCGACACCGTGACCGACCGTACCCACCACGAGCCGGAGCCCACCGAGCCCCGGTCGAGCATCGTCGACGCCGCGCTCTACCGCGACGGCAAGCGCATCAGCACGCCCAGCTCGCTGGCCGAGACGTACCGCCAGCTGCGCGCCGACGCCGAGGCGATGGCCTGGATCGGCCTGTACAAGCCGAGCGACGCCGAGCTGCTGTCGCTGGCCGACGAGTTCGACCTGCACCCGCTGGCCGTCGAGGACGCCATGGAGGCGCACCAGCGGCCCAAGCTCGAGCGGTACGGCGAGACCCTCTTCGTGGTGCTGCGCGCGGCGCGTTACCTCGACGCCGCCGAGGAGGTCGACTTCGCCGAGCTGCACCTGTTCGTCGGGCCCGGCTTCGTCATCACCGTCCGGCACGGCGCGGCGCCCAACCTGTCCGCCGTCCGCCGGCGCATGGAGGACGACCCCGAGCTGCTGCGCCTGGGTCCCGAGGCCGTGCTGTACGCCGTCCTCGACTCCGTCGTCGACGGCTACGTCCCGGTCGTCAACGGCGTCAGCAACGACGTCGACGAGATCGAGGTGCAGGTGTTCGGCCGCGACCCCAAGGTGTCGCGGCGCATCTACGAGCTGTCGCGCGAGGTGCTGGAGTTCCAGCGGGCCACCCGGCCGCTGGCCACCATGATGGCCGGGCTCGAGGCCGGCTTCGAGAAGTACGGCACCGACGAGGAACTGCAGCGCTACCTGCGCGACGTCGCCGACCACGTCACGGAGGTGACGGAGCGGGTCGACGGCTTCCGCCAGGTGCTCTCCGACATCCTGGCCGTCAACGCGACGCTGGTGACGCAGCAGCAGAACGAGGAGATGAAGTCGCTGACGGAGGCCAGCTTCGAGCAGAACGAGGAGATCAAGAAGATCTCCTCGTGGGCGGCCATCCTGTTCGCGCCGACGCTGGTCGGGACCATCTACGGCATGAACTTCGACAACATGCCCGAGACCCACTGGGCGTTCGGCTACCCGTTCGCGCTGCTGCTCATGGCGATCGTCTGCGCCACGCTGTTCGTCGTGTTCCGGAAGAAGGACTGGCTCTGAAGGCTGTTCGGCGGCCGTGAAAAGCTGAACCCATGCAGCTACGGATCTTCACCGAGCCCCAGCAGGGCGCGAGCTACGACGACCTGCTGGCGGTCGCGCAGGCGACCGAGCGGCTCGGCTTCGACGCCTTCTTCCGTTCCGACCACTACCTGAAGATGGGTTCCGTCAGCGGGTTGCCCGGCCCGACCGACGCGTGGACGACGCTGGCCGGGCTGGCCCGCGAGACGTCGCGCATCCGGCTCGGCACGCTGGTGTCGTCGGCGACCTTCCGGCACCCCGGTGTGCTGGCCATCCAGGTCGCGCAGGTCGACCAGATGTCCGGCGGACGGGTCGAGCTGGGGCTGGGCGCCGGCTGGTACGCGCAGGAGCACGCGGCGTACGGCATCCCGTTCCCCGAGAAGCGGTTCGGCCTGCTCGAAGAGCAGTTCGCCGTCATCACCGGCCTGTGGAACACCCCGCCCGGGTCGACGTTCGACTTCGCCGGTGAGCACTACACGCTGTCCGACTCGCCGGGGCTGCCGAAGCCCGTGCAGCAGCCCGTGCCGCTCATCGTCGGCGGCAACGGCCCGCGCCGCACGCCCGCGCTGGCCGCGAAGTACGCCGCCGAGTACAACACCTCGTTCCCGGCGAAGGCCGAGATCGGCGACCGGTTCCTGGCCGTGCGCAAGGCCTGCGAGGAGGCCGGCCGCGACCCCGACTCGCTGGTGTACTCGGTGGCGCTGGTGGCCTGCGTCGGGGCCGATGAGGCCGAGTTCGCCCGGCGTGCCGCGGCGATCGGCCGCGAGCCGTCCGAGGTGCGCCAGAACGGTCTGGCCGGCACGCCGCAGGAGGTGGTCGACGGCATCAACGCCATCCGCGAGCTCGGCGGCAGCCGCGTCTACCTGCAGATCCTCGACCTCGGCGACCTCGACCACCTCGAGCTGATCGCCGCCGAGGTCGCCCAGCACGTCCAGGGCTGACCACACCACATCCCCAAGTTGATCGTGGAGTTGTTCGGCCATCTATCGGACATTTCGCCCCGTATTCGCCGAACAACTCCACGATCAACGCCGGGTGGGGTTTCCGCCTACTCCACGGTGACCGACTTCGCGAGGTTGCGCGGCTTGTCCACGTCGTGGCCGAGCGTCAGCGCCGCGTGGTAGGCGAGCAGCTGGAGCGGGATCGTCAGCAGCAGCGGGTCCAGCTCCGGCTCGCTCTTCGGCACGGTGATCACCTGGCCGGCCGCGACGCCGAGGTCGACGCCGTCGTGCGTCACCACGACCAGCGGGCCGGACCGCGCGGTGATCTCCTGCAGCGCACCGAGGTTGCGGTCGAGCAGCTCGTCGTCGGGGACGATGGCGACGGTCGGCAGGTCCGGGCCGACCAGCGCCAGCGGGCCGTGCTTGAGCTCGGAGGTCTGGTAGGCCTCGGCGTGCCGGTAGGAGATCTCCTTGAGCTTCTGGGCGCCCTCCCGTGCGACGGGGAAGCCGCGGGTGCGGCCGACGAAGAACAGGCTCGGCGCCTGGGCGAGTTCCTTCGCGACGGCGGCCAGGTGGTCCTCGTCGGCGAGGATGCTCTCGATCTGCTCCGGCAGCGCCTGCAGCGCCGTGATGAGGCGGCGCCCGTCGGCCGGCGAGACGTCGCGGATGCGGCCGAGGTGCAGGCCGAGCAGCGCGAAGCCGACCATCATGTTCGTCAGCGCCTTCGTCGACGCGACCGCGACCTCCGGGCCGGCGTGCAGGTAGACGCCGCCGTCGCACTCGCGCGCGATGCTCGACCCGACCGCGTTGACCAGGCCGATCACCCGGCCACCCTTGCGCTTCAGCTCCTGGACGGCGACCAGCGTGTCGTACGTCTCGCCGGACTGGCTGACGGCGACGTAGAGGGTGTCCTTCTCGATGACGGGGTTGCGGTAGCGGAACTCCGAGGCCGGCTCGGCGTCGGCCGGGATGCGGGCGACCTCCTCGATGAACTGCGCCCCGGCCTGCCCGGCGTAGTAGGCCGAGCCGCAGCCGAGGATCTTCACCCGGCGGAACTCGCGCAGCTCGCGGGCGTCCATCTCCAGGCCGCCGAGGCGGACGGTGTGGAACCGCTCGTCCAGCCGGCCCTTGAGGGCGCGGCGGACGGCGTCGGGCTGCTCGGCGATCTCCTTGTGCATGAAGTGCTCATGGCCGTCGGTGCCGTAGTCGGAGGCGTCCCAGTCGACGGTGATCGCGGTCTTGGTGGTGCGGGCGTCGCGGGTGAACGTCTGGTAGCCGTCGGCTCGGAGCGTGGCCAGCTCGCCGTCGTCGAGGTGGACGACCTGCTTGGTGTAGCGGACGAGGGCGGCGGTGTCGCTGGCGACGTGCATCTCGCGGTCGCCGATGCCGAGGATGATCGGGCTGCCGTTGCGGGCGACGACGATGCGGTCGGGGTGCGCGTGGTCGAGGACGGCGAGGCCGTAGGTGCCCTCGATGCGGGCGAGGGCGGCGAGGACGGCCTGCTCGAGGGTGTCGTCGCTGGTCCGGGCGCGCGCGATGAGGTGCGCCAGCACCTCGGTGTCGGTGTCGGACGTCAGCTCGACGCCGTCGGCCGTCAGCTCGGCGCGCAGCTGGGCGGCGTTGTCGATGATGCCGTTGTGGACGACGGCGACCCGGCCGTCCGCGCTGAGCTGCGGGTGGGCGTTACGCTGCGATGGGACGCCGTGGGTGGCCCAGCGCGTGTGGCCGATGCCGACCTTGCCGGCGAACCGCTTCGGCAGGCTCGCCTCGAGCTCGCGGACCCGGACGGCGTCGCGGTGCAGCCTGATCTCGCTCGGGCCGAGGACGGCGACGCCGGCGGAGTCGTAGCCGCGGTACTCCAGCCGCGCCAGGCCGTCGACCAGGATGGGGGCGGCCGGCTTCGCGCCGACGTATCCGACGATTCCGCACATGGTCGCGTGATCCTCTCGTTGGGGTGTGTCCAGTCGGGTGGCCGGGGTGCGGCCAGGGGACGGCGTCAGGCGGACGGCGTCAGCCGTAGACGATGCGGCGCAGCTGACGCGCCGACAGCTCGGGCGCGCGGACCGGCCGGTGCGCCAGCTCGGCGCGGATCCGCTCGAAGATCTCCTCGTTCTTCCCGCCGCGCACCTGCAGCTCGTGGTGGCGCCGTCGCACGTACTCCTCGACCGGCTCGGAGAAGTACGCCGCGACGTCGGCGACGATCCGCCGCACCTCGCCGGCCGGCAGCCCCGTCGTCCTGATGATCTGCTCGACGAGATCCGCGGCGGTGTGGGTCACGGGTCACACCATGCCCGCGTGGAGGCGGGATCGCCAAGAATCTGCCCGGAATCGGGCAGGGAACTCCTTCTTCAGCCGCCCGGCTGCACGAGGCCGGTCTCGTAGGCGATGACGACGGCCTGGGCGCGGTCGCGCAGGCCGAGCTTCATGAGGATGCGGCTGACGTGGGTCTTGACCGTCTGCTCGGCCAGCACGAGCGTCTCGGCGATCTCGCCGTTCGAGCGGCCGGCGGCGACGAGCTTGAGCACCTCGGTCTCGCGCGGGGTCAGGACGCGCAGCTGATCGGGCCGGGGCCGGTTCTGCTGGGGCCGGCGGGCGAAGTCGGCGATCAGCGTGCGCGTGATCGACGGCGCCAGCAGCGCGTCGCCCGCCGCCACCACCCGGACGGCGTGCACGAGGTCGGCGGCCGGCGCGTCCTTGAGCAGGAAGCCGCTGGCGCCGGCCCGCAGCGCCTCGTACACGTAGTCGTCGAGGTCGAACGTGGTGAGCATGATCACCTTGGGGTGCTGGTCGCCGGGGGCCTTGAGGATGCGGCGAGTCGCCTCCAGGCCGTCCAGCACCGGCATCCGCACGTCCATCAGCACCACGTCCGGGTGCTTGCGCCACACCGCGTCGACCGCCTCGGCCCCGTTGGCCGCGCTGCCGACCACGTCGAGGTCGTCCTGCGCGGCGAGTAGCGCCCCGAACCCCTCCCGGACCATCGCCTGGTCGTCCACGATCAGCACACGGGTGGTCATCCGGTCGGCTCCTCGGTGGTGTCGTCGTCCGTGGCGGCCCGCGGCGCGGCCAGGTAGGGGAGGACGGCGGTGACGGCGAACCCGCCGGACGCGGTGGGTCCGGCGGCCAGCGTCCCGCCCACGACGGCGGCGCGCTCGCGCATGCCGGGGAGCCCGTGTCCGTTCGCGCTGGTCGGTGCGGCCGTCTGGGCGTTTGCCCGGGTCGCCGGGGTGGTGTTGCGCACCCGCAGCTCGATCGCCTGCGCCGTGTAGGCGACGTCGACGGTGACCGCGGAGCCGGGCGCGTGGCGGACCGCGTTGGCCAGCGACTCCTGCACGATCCGGTACGCCGACAGCCCGACCGCGGCCGAGACCTCCGTCACGGGCGCGCCGGCCGTCGTCAGCTCGACCGCCACGCCGGACCGCCGCGCGCCGTCGACCAGGTCGTCGAGCTCGGCCAGCCCCGGCTGCGGCGTGAGCGCGACGGTCTCGTCGGTCCCTCGGAGCACGCCGAGCAGGCCGCGGATCTCGTCCAGCGCCTGCCGCGCCGACCCGCTGATGGAGGCGAACTCGGCGCGCGCCTCGTCGGACAGCCCGTCGATGCGGTACGGCGCGGTCTCGGCCTGCACGACGACCATCGACATGTGGTGCGCGACGACGTCGTGCAGGTCGCGGGCGATGCGGCTGCGCTCCTCGAGGACCGTGCGGCGGGCCTTCTCCAGTTCGCTGAGCTCGGTCTGCCGCTCGAGGTCGCGGCTGGTGGTGCGGCGAGCGCGGACGAGGTCGCCGATGACCGCGACCGCCGTCACCGCGACGATCATCGTGACGGCCGTGCCGGCGTTGTCGCCCGTGCCCGTGAGCATCGCCGCGACAGTGATGGCCCAGGCGCAGATCGACGTCCACCGGTCGTACCGGACGGCGACGAAGAACACTGTCGCGAGCCAGACCCACTGGAAGATCACCGGCCAGGCGCCGTCGTACTCGCCCTCGGCCGGCGGGCCCAGCAGGACCAGGACGACGCCGAGGACGGTGGCGAGGCGCCAGCCGGCCAGCGGGTACCGGTCGACCAGCCCTGCCGGCAGCGCCATCGCCAGGCCGGCGACCGGCACCAGCAGCGGGTGGATGTCGACCGACGCCTCGATGGTCGAGATGGCCGTCCAGAACGCGACGAACGCGGCCAGCCAGGGCAGGTAGCGGCGCACCCAGGGTGCGACGCCGCTCGGCTCGGCCGGTGGTCTCCAATCGGCCACGACCTGGCTGAGCCCGGCGCGCAGCAGAGCGGGCAGGTCGGCGGCCGTCACCGGCGCCTGCGCCTCGGCCGGCAGGTCGCGGACGATCGGCAGGTGCCGCGCCACCATCCCAACGACGCCGGCCGCCGTCGCGCCGACCGCCCACCCGGCCCGCAGATGGTCGGGCACCGAGACGGCGAACAGCACGGCGGTCGCGACCGTCGCCACGACCGGGACGGCGAGCTCGCCGAGCATCGTCGCCAGCCGCGGGCGCCCGTGGCCCGGGTCGCCTCGGCGGTCTGCGTCGCCGTGGGAGTTCGGCCCCGCCAGTGGCCGTAGCCCCGTCGCGACCAGCAGCGCCAGCAGCACCACACCGTGCACCGTCGGCCATGGCCACGGGTCGCCGTCGACGACCTCGTAGACGCGCGACACCAGCAGCGCCGACCCTGCCGACAGCAGCCAGCCGAGCGCCGGCAGCGTGGTGATCAGGCCGAGTGGTGCCGCCGCGGCCAGCGCGACCAGGGGCGTCGCGTTGAGCGGCAGGTCCAGCACGTCGCCGGCCGTCTGCAGGGTCACGACGAACGCCGCCGCGGCGCCGAGCCACGGCAGCCACGATGCGATGCCGCGCCGTTCGCCGTTCACGCGACTCACACTAGGGCGGCGGCCGTGAGCGCGCGTCGTACTACGGAGGTGTCCCCAGGGGATACCAGCGGGGTACCTCGAACCTGGCTCCGCAGCGTGACGATCGCCTGCGGCCGCGTTCTTAGCGTCCGGCGGCATGAGAGATCGCATCGGGCTTCTCGCGGCCGCGCTGGTGGCGTCGTTCGCCCTGACCGGGGCCGGGCAGGTGGCGACGCCGTCCGCGCCGGAGAACGAGGCCGCCGCCCACGCCGTCGCCGTCCTGACTGCCGGATCCGCCGGGCCCGGCGCACCGACCGGGACCGACGCCTCAGGTGGAGCGGGCGCGGACGCCGGCGTCTGGCGCGCCGCTGGCCCTGGTGGCGGGGCTGTCGGCGACGCGGTGGCCGCCGCCTCAGGCGGCGTGGTCGCAGGCGCCGACGCGCTGCGTGGCGTGGACGCGGGCGCCGACACGCGGTACGCCGTGGTCGCGGCGGCGCTCCCGGCCGATTTCGCCGCGGTCATGGGCTATCGCCCCGTCGCGGTGACCGACGCGGACGGCTCCGTGCACCTCACCGATCCCCACGGCAGTTGCTCATGGCTCGGCGACACCACCTACGGGTTCGGCCGTGCGTGCCGTTCGCACGATCTGGGCTACGACCTGCTCCGCTATGCGACCGAGAAGGGCGGCGAGCTGGGGCCCTGGGCGCGCCGGGCGATCGACGACCGATTCGCCGCTGACCTGCGGGCCCGCTGCGCCGAGGTGGACGGCGGCGCCGGCTGCTCGGCGCTGGCCGACGTGACCACCAGCGCGGTCGCGTTCAACTCCTGGCGGCAGGGCTACGGCACGCCCCGCACCGAGGCGGTCTGGCCGTACCTGGTGTCGGCGGCCCTCATCGTCGGTGCGGCCGCCGGCCCCTCGATCGCCAGCCGGTTTCGGCGACGGTGGTCGCGGTGAGGCCCGCCGGCGGACCGCGCCCCCGGGACGCGCCCCGCGCGGTGGTGTCGAGCGGAGCGGCGGTGTCGAGCGGGGCGGCGGTGTCGACAGGTGGCGCGCGGCTGAACGGTGCGGCGGCCGCCATGGTCGACCGATGGCGACGCTCCGGTGTCGCTGATCGTTGATGATCATGGCTGACCGCGGCCCTGCGCGGACCCCCTCGGGCGGGCCGTTCGCCCGGCCGATCACGTGCGCACGGGTGGCGTAGCGCGGCGGCGTTCCACGGGGACCTGGCGCGACGGGGCCACAGGCGTGGGCCACCGGCCGCAGACGCTCGGCGTGCGGGGGAGAGCACGTCGTGCGTCCGGCCACAGGGGCGGCGTGATGCCCCGGCCGCACCCTGCGGCAGAGCCGGGACAGAGCTCGTGGTCGTCATGGGAGGGGCACCTCCGCGGTGAGCGGTTCGGGTGCCCGGAACTCGTATTGGGCGTCGAGCGGAAGTCCGACAGTGCCGGTGGGTCGGTAGGCGAGGGTCACCGAACGGACGTCGTCGGGGACCAGAAAGGCGAGAACGTTCGAGGGCGCGGGCGGGTAGGCGGGCGTCGCCAGGCCGGCGTCGTGGGCGACGGTCCAGCTGGCGGCGGCGTCGAGCTCGGCCCGCCAGGAGGTGTTGGCGGGCTGGCGGAGGTGGTCGTCGACCCGGATGACGAGCCACGCGTGTCCCGGCGGCGCCCAGCCCTCGTAGCGATCGAACGGCGACAGGTACGCCTCGGCGACATGACCGCCGTAGCCGACGTCGAGCCCGCCGCGGGTGAGGTCGCCGGCGCCGGTGCCGAACTCGGCCTCCAGCTGCGCCTCGGTGCGGACGGCTATGGTCCGCGGCGGCCAGACCGGCACCGAGACCGGCACGCTGGTGGGCCGGTCGTACGCGACCCTGGACACCGACGACGTCACGTCGCCCGTGCGGAGGTCGAGCCGCTGGTCGACCCCGTCGACGGTGGCCACCAGGGCGGGCGCGGCGTCGTCGGCGGTCGCGGCGGCCAGCAGGTGCACCTCGGGCCGGCGGTCGCCGCAGGGCAGCTCGTCGCAGGGGAGCACCACCGGCTCGTCGACGCCCTGGCGGGTGACCGGCAGTCGTTCGGATCCGGTGTCGAGCCAGAGCGTCGTCGCGGCGTCGCGCGGCGGCTGGTCCGAACCGGTGCCGGTGAGGAACGGATCGGCCGACGGCGCGAGCGGCGGGGGAGCGGCGAGCCTGACCCGCCACACCCGCGCGACGAGACCGTCGTCGCGGGCGCTGAGGTCCCACTCGCCCGCCGCCTCCACCGTCACCGTGGCGGCCGGCGCGACCAGCCGCAGCGGCGGCGTCAACGACTCCATCCGGCCGACGTCATCGGCCGGCAGCAACACCGCCGCGCCCGGCGTGACCTCGACCGGAACCGGCCGCGAGGGCGACCCTGACCCCGTCGCGGCACCCACCTTCGCGACCGCCGGAGCGGCACCGGCCAGCGGCCCCACGTCGTCGGCGGCCGGGCGCACGCCACCCGCGCACCCGGCCACAGCCAGCACGACCATCCACAGCAGCATCCATGTCTTCACACCTCCTATGGGTCAATCGGGAAGGCCGAATGTGACAGCGGGGGCGAAGGAAATCTCGACGTGATATCTTGAAGTCAAGAGACTTCCTGTTAGGCGAGCCTCAGCGCGCCGGCGTCCCCGCCGTGCGCGACGATTGAGCGCAGCGAACCATGACGCGAGAGGTTGGGGATCGAACGTGACCAGCAAGGACAGCTTCGGTGCGAAGGGAACCCTGCAGGTCGGTGACGCCTCGTACGAGGTGTACCGGCTGGCCGCCGCGGGCGACGTGGGCCGGCTGCCGTACAGCCTGAAGATCCTGCTGGAGAACCTGCTGCGCACCGAGGACGGCGCCAACATCACCGCCGACCACGTCCGCG
This sequence comes from Jiangella rhizosphaerae, assembly GCF_003579925.1. Taxonomy (GTDB): domain Bacteria; phylum Actinomycetota; class Actinomycetes; order Jiangellales; family Jiangellaceae; genus Jiangella; species Jiangella rhizosphaerae. The sequence goes on from NZ_QUAL01000050.1 coordinate 44,524, forward strand.
CACTGGTCGACTGGGACGCCGACGCGCAGCCGAACACCGAGATCCAGTTCACGCCGGCCCGCGTCGTCATGCAGGACTTCACCGGCGTGCCGTGCGTCGTCGACCTCGCCACCATGCGCGAGGCCATGAGCGACCTCGGCGGCGACCCGTCGAAGATCAACCCGCTGGCGCCCGCCGAGCTGGTCATCGACCACTCAGTCATCGCCGACGTGTTCGGCGCGCCAGACGCGTTCGTCCGCAACGTCGAGCTCGAGTACGGCCGCAACAAGGAGCGCTACCAGTTCCTGCGCTGGGGCCAGGGCGCGTTCGACGACTTCAAGGTCGTCCCGCCGGGCACCGGCATCGTGCACCAGGTGAACATCGAGCACCTGGCCCGCACCGTCTACACGAGGACACAGGGCGCGACGACCGTTGCTTATCCGGACACCTGCGTGGGCACCGACAGCCACACGACCATGGTCAACGGCCTGGGTGTGGTCGGCTGGGGCGTCGGCGGCATCGAGGCCGAGGCGGCCATGCTCGGCCAGCCGGTCAGCATGCTCATCCCGCGCGTGGTCGGCTTCAAGCTGTCCGGCAGCCTGCCCGACGGCGCCACCGCCACCGACCTCGTCCTCACCATCACCGAGATGCTGCGCAAGCACGGCGTCGTCGGCAAGTTCGTCGAGTTCTACGGCCCGGGCGTCGCCGAGGTCCCGCTGGCCAACCGCGCCACCATCGGCAACATGAGCCCCGAGTACGGCTCCACCATCGCCGTCTTCCCGATCGACGACGAGACCGTCCGCTACCTGCGCCTCACCGGCCGGTCGGACGAGCAGGTCGCGCTGGTCGAGGCGTACGCGAAGGAGCAGGGCCTCTGGCACGACCCCGCGCACGAGCCGACGTACTCCGAGTACCTCGAGCTCGACCTCGGCACCGTCGTCCCGTCCATCGCCGGCCCGAAGCGCCCGCAGGACCGCGTCTCGCTCACCGACGCGAAGACGGCGTTCCGCACCTCGCTGCGCGACTACGTGGCGCACGACGACGGCCCGCACACCAAGCTCGACGAGGCCGTCGAGGAGTCGTTCCCCGCCAGCGACCCCATCGCGGTCGGCGCCAACGGCGAGGACGAGCCGGCGCCCGCGCTGGCGTCCGCCGCCGTCAACGCCGAGGGCCGCGCGTCGGCGCCCATCACGGTGACGCTCGACGACGGCACCGAGTGCGAGATCGACCACGGCGCCGTCGTCATCGCGGCCATCACGTCCTGCACGAACACGTCGAACCCGTCGGTCATGATCGGGGCGGCGCTGCTGGCCAAGAAGGCGGTCGAGCGCGGCCTCAACCGCAAGCCGTGGGTCAAGACGACGCTCGCGCCCGGCTCGAAGGTCGTCATGGACTACTACGAGCGCGCCGGCCTGACGCCGTACCTCGAGAAGCTGGGCTTCCACCTCGTCGGATACGGCTGCACGACGTGCATCGGCAACTCCGGCCCGCTGCCCGAGGCGGTGTCGGCCGCCGTCGACCAGAACGACCTCGCCGTCGTCTCCGTCCTGTCGGGCAACCGCAACTTCGAGGGCCGCATCAACCCCGACGTCAAGATGAACTACCTGGCGTCGCCGCCGCTGGTGGTCGCGTACGCGCTGGCCGGCAGCATGGACATCGACATCACCACCGAGCCGCTGGGCACCGGCAACGACGGCGAGCCCGTCTACCTGCGCGACCTGTGGCCGTCGCCGGCGGAGATCGAGGAGGTCGTCGAGTCGGCCATCGCCAGCGAGATGTTCACCCGCGACTACGCCGACGTGTTCGCCGGCGACCAGCAGTGGCAGTCGCTGCCGACGCCGTCGGGCGACACGTTCGCCTGGGACGCCGACTCCACGTACGTGCGCAAGCCGCCGTACTTCGAGGGCATGGGCGTGACGCCGTCGCCGGTGACGGACATCTCCGGCGCGCGGGTGCTGGCCAAGCTGGGCGACTCGGTGACGACCGACCACATCAGCCCGGCGGGCGCCATCAAGGCCGACTCGCCGGCCGGGACGTACCTGTCCGAGCGCGGAGTGCAGCGGCGCGACTTCAACTCGTACGGGTCGCGGCGCGGCAACCACGAGGTGATGATCCGCGGGACGTTCGCCAACATCCGGCTGCGCAACCAGATCGCGCCGGGGACCGAGGGCGGCTTCACCAGGGACTTCACCAAGCCGGACGCGCCCGTGACGACCATCTACGACGCGTCGGTGGCTTACGCGGAGGCCGGCGTGCCGCTGGTCATCCTGGCCGGCAAGGAGTACGGCTCGGGCTCGTCGCGCGACTGGGCGGCGAAGGGGACGGCGCTGCTCGGCGTGCGCGCGGTCATCGCGGAGTCGTACGAGCGCATCCACCGGTCCAACCTGATCGGCATGGGCGTCCTGCCGCTGCAGTTCCCGGAGGGTCAGAACGCCGAGTCGCTGGGGCTGACCGGTGAGGAGACGTTCGAGATCACCGGTGTGACGGCGCTCAACGACGGCGAGACGCCCTCGACGGTGCGCGTGCGGGCCGGCGACGTCGAGTTCGACGCGGTGGTGCGCATCGACACGCCGGGGGAGGCGGACTACTACCGCCACGGCGGCATCATGCAGTTCGTGCTGCGCAGCCTGCTCTGATCGTCACCCGTCGCCGGCCGGTCTGTCGTCCACAGGCCGGCCGGCGACGTCGTGTCGTCCACATTTCCGGGTTCGGCGGTGGCGACCGCCGCTCGGATCTGTTGATCTTGGTGGCATGCGAACGCTGCCCGACGACGTCAGCCGCCTGCTCCGCGCGGGGCACGGCGTCTTCAGCGTCGCCGAAGCCGAATCGCGAGGTATCAGCAGGTCGCGGCTGGTGCGGCTGACGCGTTCCGGGCTCCTGGTCCGCCTCGCGAAGGGCGTGTACGCGGCCGCGGCCGATGACATGGGCGCCGTCGAGTGGGCGGCGTTCGCCCAGCGGTCACGTGCGTTCACGCTGGCCTGCGGCCCGCCCGCCGCGGCCGCCGGCTGGTCGGCGGTGGCGGTGCTCGGGTTGCCGGCCGTCGGCGCTCCGCCGTCCCAGCCGCTGGCGGTGGTTCCGGCCGGCGCCCGAGCACCGAGCGACAACGTCGCCGGGCGGCTCCGGCCCGTGGCGTTCCCGCCGCACCATCGCGCGTACGCCAACGGATGCCGCGTGACGTCCCTGCCACGGACCGTCGTCGACATCGCCCGGACGTCACCGCACGCCGAGGCGCTGGTGGTGGCCGACGCAGCGTTGTCCGCGGGCGTGACGGCGGCGGACCTGCGAGCGGTGGTGGAGTTCCAGACACGCTGGCGTGGAATCCGCTCCGCGGCGTTGGTGGTCGCTCAGGCCGACGGCTTCGCGGAGAGCCCGTTGGAGACGCTGGGCCGGCTGACCTTCCTCGAGCACGGACTGCCGGTGCCGGTGTCCAACGCCTGGGTCGAGGCCGGCGGACGGAGATATCGACTCGACCACCTGCTCCCCGACCGGTGGCTGGCGTTCGAAGGCGACGGGTCGTTCAAGTACGACGGCCGGTTGGACGCCGGTCGGGTCATCGCCGACCAGAGGGAACGCGAGTGGCGACTCCGTGACGCAGGCCTCGACGTCGTGCGGTACGGGTGGGAGCTCGCCCGGCACGACCGCGCGCTGCTGGCGCAGCGGTTCGCCCGGGTGATCGAGCGGTGCCCGGTGCGCCCTCGGCCGGTGCCGTGGTGGCGCGGCCAGGCGCCGCATCGTCCTGGGTCTGAGTGGCGTCCTCCGGACGAATCCGGCCGTTGAGCGCCACGCAGACCCAACACGTGACCCAGACCCAAGACGTGACGCCGGGCCCGGGGCGTCAGGGGGCGGGCGGCGGGACGGGGTCGACGCGCTCGGCGGTGTCGTCGCGGGCCCGTCGGCCGCGGCCCATGCCGATGATGCCGGCGAGGAGGACCAGCAGCGCCACCGCGCAGACCCAGGCGCCGGTCTGGATGTCGCCCGCCGACACCGACAGCGAGTCGTCGTTGGCGGACATGACGATCCACAGCACCAGCGTCGCCGCGCCGATCAGCCAGCCCAGCAACAGGACGAACCGCGACAGCAGGAGCGCGCCGACCACGCCCAGCACGCTCACCACCGCGAGTGCCAGCGCCATCGAGTTCCAGTACGACGACGGCGCACCGGAGACGGAGGTCTGGAAGAGCCGCTCGAGCGGGATCTCGGTGGCATCGCGACCGCCGTACCAGTCGAGATACGCGCTGGCCGTGACACCCAGGGCGCCGAGCACGGCGACGACGGCGCCGGCGGCACGTTGACGTGTGGTCATGTGGATCGCCTCCTCGTCGAGGGTCCAGACGACTCGTCCGCGGCCTCGCGCCGTGCGGCGCCGTCCGCCACTCCACTGTGCCACGCCCGCCGAGGCCGCGCACGTCAGAGCGGCGAAGTGCCGCCGCTCGCCCCGTGACGACGAACTCGCAGGCGGGCCGCCCAGCCGCCGCCCACGGGCCCGGCTCCGACCGGCCCGGCCGCCCAGCAGGCGCGAACCGCTCCCGCCGGACGCAGCTCGGTCAGGCCCGCCCGGCGCCGCAGGGCATCAGCTGTCGTCTCCGAACATCGACAGCGGGGCGTCGACCTCTTCCTTGCGTGGTCCCATGACGACGATGCCCACGAGGATGGCCAGCAGCCCGGCCGCGCACACCCACACGCCGGCGCCGGCACCGACGCCGGCCGGGGCGTTGTCCGTCGCGGTGCCGATGGCGCGCATCAGCCCCCAGAGCGCGAGCGTCGCGACCCCGACCATCCAGGCCAGGCCGAGCAGGAACCGGAACCGGATCAGCGCCCCGAGCGCGCCCAGCGCGCCGACGACCGCCAGCGGCGCCGCGACCGACGTCCAGTAGCCGGTCGCCAGGCCGGGCGCGCCGGTCTCGGCCAGGTGCCGGATGGGCAGGTCGTGCGGCGCGCGGCCGTCGAACCACGCGATGTACGCGCTCAGCGCGCACAGCAGGCTGCCGACTCCGGCGATGATGGAGCCGGTGGCCCGGCGTCCCAGTCGGCCGACCGGCCCCCACGCCCGTTCCTCGTGAGACACAGCGGCAGGGTAGTGGCCCGCACGGCGCGTGCTCAACAACGACACCTGAACGTGATCGAAAGCCGTTCGCCATCTAGACTCGGCAGTCAGCACCGGCGCGACTTGGAGGCGGCACGCGTGGGACTTCTCGACCGCATCAAGGACCCCCGCGATCTGCGGGCGCTGTCCGATGACGAGCTCGAGTCGCTGGCCGCGGAGATCCGCGACCGGCTGGTGGCGACCTGCGCCTCCAACGGCGGTCACCTCGGACCCAACCTCGGCGTCGTCGAGCTGACCATCGCGGCGCACCGGGTGTTCGACTCCCCGCGCGACCCCATCGTCTTCGACACCGGCCACCAGGCCTACGTGCACAAGATGCTCACCGGGCGGCACGACTTCAGCCGTCTCAAGCAGTCCGGCGGCCTGTCGGGGTACCCGAGCCGGGCCGAGAGCGAGCACGACTGGGTCGAGAACTCGCACGCCTCCACGGCGCTGTCCTATGCCGACGGCATGGCGAAGGCGTTCGCCGTGCGCGGCGAGCGCGACCGCACCGTCGTCGCGTTCATCGGCGACGGCGCCCTGACCGGCGGCATGGCCTGGGAGGCGCTGAACAACATCGCCGGCGGGCCGCAGACCGGTCCCGACCGCCGGCCGCTGGTCATCATCGTCAACGACAACGGCCGGTCGTACTCGCCGACGGTCGGCGGGCTGGCCCGGCACCTCACCGGGCTGCGCACCGACCCGCGCTACGAGCAGGCGCTCGACGTCGTCAAGCGGACGCTGGGCCGCACCGCACTGGTCGGCCAGCCGCTCTACGACGCGCTGCACGGGGTCAAGAAGGGCCTGAAGGACCTGCTGGCGCCGCAGGGCATGTTCGAGGACCTCGGCCTGAAGTACATCGGGCCCATCGACGGCCACGACCGCGCGCAGGTCGAGCAGGCGCTCACCCAGGCGAAGCGGTTCGGCGGACCCGTGCTCGTGCACTGCCTGACGCAGAAGGGGTTCGGCTACGACCCCGCCGTCCGCGACGAGGCCGACCAGATGCACAGCCCGCGGCCGTTCGATCCCGTCACCGGCGCCCCCGCCGGCAAGCCGGTGCGCGAGTGGACCGACGTGTTCAGCGACGCGCTCGTGCGTGCCGGACGCGAGCGGCCCGACGTCGTCGCCATCACGGCGGCCATGCTGGGCCCGACCGGGCTGGAGCCGTTCGCGCGCGCGTTCCCGGACCGCTGCTTCGACGTCGGCATCGCCGAGCAGCACGCGGCCACGTCCGCGGCCGGCATGGCGGCCATGGGCCTGCACCCGGTGGTCGCGGTCTACGCCACGTTCCTCAACCGCGCGTTCGACCAGGTGCTGATGGACTGCGCCCTGCACAAGGCCGGCGTGACGTTCGTCCTCGACCGCGCCGGCGTCACCGGCAACGACGGCCCGTCGCACAACGGCATGTGGGACCTGTCGATCCTGCAGGTCGTGCCGGGGCTGCGGCTGGCCGCGCCGCGCGACGGCGACCAACTGGCCGAGCAGTTCGCCGAGGCCCTCGACGTCGACGACGCGCCCACGGTCGTGCGGTTCTCCAAGGGCGCGGTCGGGCCCGACGTGCCGGCGCTGGAGCGCATCGGAGCGGTCGACGTCCTGGCCCGCGGCGAGACCCGCGACGTGCTGCTGGTCGCCGTCGGCGCCATGGGCAAGGTCGGCGTCGACACCGCGAAGCGGCTCCAGGCGCAGGGCGTCGGCGTCACCGTCGTCGACCCGCGCTGGGTGAAGCCGCTCGACGACGCGCTCGTCGAGCTCGCGCGGCGGCACCGGCTGGTGGTGACCGTCGAGGACAACGGCCGCGTCGGCGGGGTCGGCTCGGTGCTGGCCCAGGTGCTGCGCGACGCCGGCGTCACCGTCCCGCTGCGCGACTACGGGTTGCCTCAGCAGTTCCTCGACCACGCCAAGCGCGACGAGATCCTGGCCGCCGCCGGGCTGACGGCGCAGAACCTGGCGCGCGAGGTGTCCGGGCTGGTCGCGGCGCTCGACAGCACGCCGCACGACCGCACGACGACGGTGTGATCGGTGGCCACCACTCCCGCTGGACGCCGCCCCGACCCTGACTGGCTGCGGCCCGAGGCCGTCATCGCCGGGCGCCTGCTCGTCATCGGCGTGGCCGTCGCCGCCGCGATGTGGCTGGTGCTGCAGGTGCAGTTCATCGCGACGGCGGTCGTGCTGGGCTTCGCCGAGGTGGCGCTGCTGTGGCCGCTGGCCCGCTGGCTGCGCAGCAAGCGCGTGCCGGCCGTGTTCGCGGCGCTGCTGTGCGTGCTGCTGTTCCTGGCCTTCTTCGCCGGGCTGCTGGTGTTCGTCATCACCGAGGTGGTCGACTCCTGGCCGCGCATGGTCGACGCCGTCACCGGCTCGATCAACGAGATCAACGACTGGCTCGAGGGCGGGCCGTTTGGCATGGACACGCAGAGCGTCCAGGATCTCCTCGGCGAACTGCAGTCCAGGCTCGGCGACGTGCTCGGCGACGTCACGAGCGCGGCCGTGGGCGGCCTGTCGCTGGTGGGCAACTTCGCGACCGTCATCCTCATCGCCACGTTCTTCGCCATCTTCGCGCTGACCAGCGGCGACAAGCTGTGGAAGCAGTTCGTGGGCGCGCTGGCGCCGGACCACCGCGATCCGGCTGACGCCGCCTTCCGGGCGTCGATGCGCACCGCGGGCAACTGGTTCTACGCCTCGACCCTCACCGGCCTGGTCGACGGCGTGCTGATCGGCGTCGGGCTGCTGATCCTCGACGTGCCGCTGGCCGTGCCGATCGGCGCGCTGACGTTCATCATGGCCTACATCCCGCTGGTCGGCGCGACGCTGGCCGGCGCCGTCGCGGTGCTGGTGGCGCTGTTCTCCGGCGGGTTCACGACGTCCCTGTGGGCGCTGGTCATCGTCATCATCGTGCAGCAGGTCGAGGGCAACGTGCTGTCGCCGCTGCTCATGTCACGGGCGCTCAACTTCCACCCCGTCGTGACGCTGATCCTCACCACGGCGGCGGCCGCGGCGTTCGGCCTGGTCGGGCTGTTCCTCGCCGTCCCGGTGACGGGCGCCATCGTGGCGGCGGTCCTGGCCTGGCGACGAGTCACCCGGGCGCGTGAACTGACCGAGGGCGTCGTATCGCCCGGCGAGGGCGAGAAACCGCCGCCCGCGGAGGCGACCGCACCGCCCTCGGCCGACCCGCCGTCGCCGCTGCAGTCGCCGTCGCGCTAAGCGCCGATCTGTCCCGCCGCCGGCCCGCCGGGGGTGCCGGCGTCAGCTCCGGACGACGCTGGCGACGCCGGGCGGGAGGAAGCGCCGGCCGGTGGCGCGCTCGGCCACGCCGCTGCGGTCGAGGTACGGCGTGATGCCGCCCAGGTGGAACGGCCAGCCGGCGCCGAGCAGCATGCACAGGTCGATGTCCTGCGCCTCGGCGACCACGCCCTCGTCGAGCATGAGGCGGATCTCCTGGGCGACGGCGGCGAGCGCACGCTCGCGCACCTCGTCGGCCGTCAGCACCACGTCGCCCTGCTCGAACAGCGCGGCGGTCGCGTCGTCGAGGTACGGCTTGCCCTGCTCGTTCCACGACCAGATGCCGGGCTTGCCGGCCGCGACCAGCCGGCGCAGGTTCTCGGACACCGGGAAGCGGTCGGGATAGGCGTCGTGCAGGGTCTCGGCGACGTGGAGGGCGACGGCCGGGCCGACGAGCTGCAGCAGGACGAACGGCGTCATCGGCAGGCCGAGCGGGGCCAGCGCGTTGTCGGCGACCTCCAACGGCGTCCCCTCGTCGGCCGCGCGGGTGATCTCGCCGATGAACCGGGTCAGCACGCGGTTGACGACGAACGCCGGCGCGTCCTTGACCAGCACGCACGACTTCTTCAACGTCTTGCCGACCGCCAGCGCCGTCGCCAGCGTCGCGTCGTCGGTCGCCCCGGCGCGGACCACCTCGACCAGCGGCAGCACGGCCACCGGGTTGAAGAAGTGGAACCCGACGACGCGCTCCGGGTGCTGCAGGCCGGACGCCATCTCCGTCACCGACAGGGACGACGTGTTGGTCGCGAGCACGCACTCGGGGGAGACGACGGCCTCCAGCTCGGCGAAGACCTGCTGCTTGACCTTCATCTCCTCGAAGACGGCCTCGATGACGAAGTCGGCGTCGGCGAAGACGGCCTTGTCGGTCGAGCCGCTGACCAGTGCGGTCAGCCGGTTGCGCGCGTCGGGAGACAGCCGGCCCTTCGCGGCCAGCTTGTCGATCTCGGCGTGCACCCAGCCGACGCCCTTCTCGACCCGCTCGGAGTCGAGGTCGGTCAGCACGACCGGCACCTCGAGCCGGCGGACGAACAGCAGCGCCAGCTGGCTGGCCATGAGCCCGGCGCCGACGATGCCGACCTTCGTGACCGGACGGGCCAGCGCCTTGTCGGGTGCGCCGGCCGGCCGCTTGGCGCGGCGCTGGGTGAGGTCGAACGCGTAGACACCGGCACGGAGATCGTCGCCCATGATGAGGTCGCCGAGCGCCTCGTCCTCGGCGGCGAAGCCCTCCTCGCGGGTCGCCGTCCGCGCGGCGGAGATGAGCTCGAGCGCGCGGTACGGCGCGGGTGTGGCCCCGTGCAGCCGGCCGTCGGCGGCGGCGCGGCCGCGCGCGACGGCGGCCTCCCACGCGGCCTCCGACCGGTCGACGTCCGGCCGCGAGACCTCGACGTCGCCGCGCAGCACCTGCGCCGCCCAGTGCAGCGACCGCTCGAGGAAGTCGGCGCCGTCGAGCGTGACGTCGGCGATGCCGAGTTCGGCCACCTGCGGGCCGCGCAGCATGCGGTTCTGGTTGAGGGCGTTCTCGACGATGACGGTGACCGCGCGGTCGGCGCCGATGAGGTTCGGCAGCAGCCAGGCGCCGCCCCAGCCCGGGACGAGGCCCAGGAAGACCTCGGGCAGCGCGATGCCCTGCGCCGCCTTGGACACCGTCCGGTAGGTGCAGTGCAGCGCGATCTCCAGCCCGCCACCCAGCGCCAGGCCGTTGATCAGGGCGAACGTCGGCACCGGGCCGTCGGCGAGCTTGCCGAACACCCGGTGGCCGAGCTGCCCGAGCGCCACCGCCTGCGACCGCTCCGTCACCAGCGCCATGCCCTTGAGGTCGGCGCCGGCGGCCAGGATGAACGGCTTGCCGGTGACGGCGACGGCGACGACGCCCGGCTCGGCGTAGGCGGTGTCGATGGCCTTCTCCAGGCCCAGCAGCGTGGCCGGGCCGAGCGTGTTCGGCTTGGTGTGGTCGTGGCCGTTGTCGAGCGTGATCAGCGCGGCCTTGCCGGCGCCCAGCGGCAGCTCGACGAAGCGGACGTGGGAGGTGGTGACGACTTCGTCGGGGAAGACGGTGGCGAGGTCGGTGGTCATCAGGCCGCGGCCTCCTGGGCGTAGTCGGTGTGGTGGGGGTTCTCCCAGACGACGGTGCCGCCCATGCCGATGCCGATGCACATGGTGGTGACGCCGTAGCGGACCTCGGGGTGCTCCTCGAACTGGCGGGCCAGCTGGTTCATCAGCCGGACGCCGGACGAGGCGAGCGGGTGGCCGACGGCGATGGCGCCGCCGTAGGGGTTGACGCGTGGGTCGTCGTCGGCGATGCCGAAGTGGTCGAGGAAGGCCAGCACCTGCACGGCGAACGCCTCGTTGATCTCGAACAACCCGATGTCGTCGATGGTGAGGCCGGCCTTGGCGAGCGCCTTCTCCGTCGCCGGGACCGGGCCGACGCCCATGACCTCGGGCTCGACTCCGGCGAAGGAGTACGAGACCAGCCGCATCTTCGGCGTCAGCCCGAACTCGGCGGCCGCGTCGTCGCTGACCAGCAGGGCCGCCGTGGCGCCGTCGTTGAGGCCCGCGGCGTTGCCGGCGGTGACCCGGCCGTGCGGGCGGAACGGCGTCTTGAGGCCCGCGAGGTCGTCGACGGTGGTGCCGGGGCGCGGCGGCTCGTCGGCCGTCGCCAGGCCCCAGCCCTGCTCGACGCTGCGGGTGGCGACGGGGACGAGGTCGGGCTGGATCTTGCCGTCGGCGGCCGCCTTGGCGTACTTGGCCTGGCTGGCCGCGGCGAACGCGTCGGCCCGCTCCTTGGTGAGGTGCGGGAAGCGGTCGTGCAGGTTCTCGGCCGTGCTGCCCATGACCAGCGCGGACGGGTCGACCAGCTTCTCGGCGAGGATGCGCGGGTTGGGGTCGACGCCCTCGCCCATGGGGTGGCGGCCCATGTGCTCGACGCCGCCGGCGATGACGACGTCGTAGGCGCCGAACGCGATGCCGCCGGCCGTCGTCGTGACGGCCGTCATGGCGCCGGCGCACATGCGGTCGATGGCGTAGCCGGGCACCGACTTGGGCAGCCCGGCCAGCAGCGCGGCCGTCCGGCCGATGGTCAAGCCCTGGTCGCCGAGCTGCGTCGTCGCGGCGATGGCGACGTCGTCGACGCGCTCGGGCGGCAGGCTCGGGTTGCGGCGCAGCAGCTCGCGGATGCAGTTGATGACGAGATCGTCGGCGCGGGTCTCGTGGTACATGCCCTTGGGGCCGGCCTTGCCGAACGGCGTCCGGACGCCGTCGACGAACAGGACGTCGCGAACAGGCCTGGTGGAGCGTGGCACGTGGCCCTCCTCGGATCGAAGCTACCCACGAGTAACAATACTCGGTGGGTCGATGTTACGCAGTGCCTCGCGGCGTGACAACGGCGACAGCTCGGCCTCGTGCGCGGCGACGAACGCGCGCACCCAGCCGGGGTCGGTCTTGGCGTACTCGCGCAGCGCCCAGCCGATGCCCTTGCGCAGGAAGAAGTCCTTGTCAGCGGCGTTGGCCTCGACGGCCTCGGCCAGCAGCGCGGTGTCGGTCCGCGCCTTGGCGCCGATCTGGCAGATGACCGCCGCCCGACGGCGCCAGCGGTCGGCGTCGCGGGCCCACCGCCTGATCGCGCGGGCGACGGTGTCGTGGTGCAGCCGCAGGACGGGGCCGACGGAGCGGATGGCGACCTCGTCGACGTGGTCCCACCACGCGCCGGTGACGACGAGGTGGTCGTAGAGGTCGAGGGTGCCGGGCCGGGTGGCGAAGGCGGCGTACGGCTCGAGCTGCGCCAGCGTGACGGCGGCGTAGCGCTCCTCGCGGAACTGCGCGCCGTCCCAGAGCCGCAGGACCGCGGCCCGCCAGCTGTCGCCGTCGTCGAGCCGGTGCGCGGCGAAGACCGGTTTGAGCGCGGCGGTGCGGACCGGCTTGGGGACGCCGAGGAAGGGCATCTCCGACTTCATGTAGGCGCGCATCGGCTCGGCGGCCGCGGGGTCGGCGACCTCGCGCAGCGCCGTCCGGACGGCGTCGGCGAGGGCGGCGTCGGCGGTGACCATGACCGCAACGCTAGGGCGTCACAGTTCGCGTCCGTGACGGTCCTCCGCGCGGGTGGCGGCGTGTCGCGGAGGCGGGGTCGTTAGGCTGAGCCTTCACATGACCGGCTCGTACGATCTCATCGTGATCGGCGCGGGGCCCGCGGGGCTCGCCGCCGCGTGGCGGGCTGCCCAGCGCGGCATGAAGGTGGCGCTGCTCGAGCGGGCCGACCACGTGGGCGGGCTGGCCGCGTCGTTCGAGGTGGGCGGCGTGCGCGTCGATCAGGGGTCACATCGGCTCGACCCCAACACCGCGCCGGCACTCCTGCACGACCTGCGCGCCCTGCTCGGCGACGACCTCCAGCAGCGGCGGCGGAACAGCCGCATCCGGGTCGGCGACCAGTGGCTGGCGCTCCCGCTGCGGGCCGACGAGGTCGCGCGGCGGCTGCCGGCGTCGTTCCTCGCGAAGGTCGCCCGCGACTCCGCGGTGTCGCGGTTCCGTCGCGAGGAGAGCGAGACCTACGGCGGCCTGGTGCGCAGCCGCGTCGGGCCGGCGCTCTACGAGAGCGTCTACGGGCCGCTGGCCGAGAAGCTGTGGGGCATGCCGGGCGACCGCATCAGCGCCGACCAGGCGCGGCGGCAGACCGACCGGCTCGGCACCTGGCGGGTCGCGGCACGGGCGCTGCGCCGCAGCCGCACCCGCGGCACGTCGGCGACCGGCGGTGGCTACTACTACCCGCGCACCGGCTTCGGGCAGCTGGTCGAGGCGCTCGCCGACGCGGCCGTCACGGCGGGCGTCGACATCCGGTGCGAGGCCGAGGTCGACCGCGTCCGCGTCACCGAGGACGAGGTCGAGGTCAGCACCCAGGACGGCGACGTCATCACCGGCGGGCTGGTGTTCTCGACGCTGCCGCTGCCGGTGCTGGCCCGCATCGCCCGGCCGGCACCGTCGCTGACGTCCATCGAGTCGTCGGCGCGGCTGCGCTACCGCGCGATGCTGCTGGTCTACGTCGTCCACGAGGGCGGCCGGTGGAGTCCGCACGACTCCCACGACATCCCCGACCCGCGCACGCCGGTCATCCGCATCTCCGAGCCGGCGAACTACCGCGACAACCCCGCCGACCCCGCCGGCCGGTCCGTCCTGTGCGCCGAGATCCCGTGCTCCATGACCGACGACGTATGGGGGCTCGACGACGAGTCGCTGGCCGACCTCGTCGACGAGACGCTGGGGCTCACCGGGCTGCCGAAGGTCAACCGCGTCCACGTCGAGAGCCGCCGCATCGGCCAGGTGCACCCGATCTACCGGGTCGGCTACGAGCACGACCTCAGCGAGGTCGACACCTGGGCCCGCATGATCCGCCGCGTCGTCACGCTCGGCCGGCAGGGCCTGTTCGTGCTCGAGAACATCGACCAGGCGCTGCTCATGGCCTACGGCGCCGTCGACGCCATCCGCGACGACGGCCGGTTCGACCGGTACGCGTGGACGGTGGCGCGCGAGCGGTTCGCCCGCTCCGGATACACCGACGGGCTCAGCTGAGGCTCCGTAGCCCGGTTATTGGCTGGCGCCGCCGGAGCCCACGGGGCACACTGCGGCGATGCTGATCGATCACTTCCCGGTCCTCGGCCTGCGGGTGCGGACCCCCAGGCTGGAGCTGCGGTACCCCGCGCCCGACGAGCTGGCCGCGCTCGCGGACCTGGCCGTCGAGGGCATCCACGACCCGGACACGATGCCGTTCGGGAACCCGTGGACCGAGCTGCCGCCCGACCAGCTGGCCCGCCGGGTCGTCCAGCGGCACTGGAAGACGCTGTCGGAGCTCAGGCCCGATTCCTGGGCGCTGAACCTGGCCGTGTTCCTCGACGGCGTGCCGGTGGGCGTCCAGGAGGTCGAGGCCGACGACTTCGCGATCCAGCGGCAGGTCCACTCCGAGTCGTGGCTCGGGCTGCGCCACCAGGGGCAGGGCATCGGCACCGAGATGCGCGCGGCCATGCTGCACCTGGCCTTCGCCGGGCTGGGCGCCGACGAGGCGGTGTCGGTCGGCTACGTCCACAACCACGCGTCGCTGGCCGTGTCGCGCAAGCTCGGCTATGCCGAGAACGGGATCGGCCGTGGCGTGTCGCGGGGAAAGCTGGCGTTGGAGCAGCGGTTCCGGCTCAGCCGCGAAGCCTGGCAGGAGCACCGCAGTGTCGAGGCGACGATCGAGGGCCTCGAGCCCTGCCTGTCCCTGCTGGGCGCCGGAGAGGAGTGAGCGTCATGCGTCTGGAGAACGTCGAACCCGCCGATGGCCTGACGACGGACGAGTTCGTGCTCCGCCCGATCACGGTCGCCGACGTCGAGCTCGACTACGCCGCGGTCATGGAGAGCCGCGAGTACCTGCGCACCTGGGAGCAGAGCGGCTGGCCCGCGGACGACTTCACGGTGGACGGCAACCGTGCGGACCTCGAAGGGCTCGAGCAGCGGCACACCGAGCGCAAGGCCTACACCTACACGGTGCTGAACCCGGCCGGCACGGAATGTCTCGGCTGCGTCTACCTGATGCCCACCGACGCGCGGTCGTTCGCCGGGGCGCGCATCACGCCGGTCGGCGACCACCGGTGGGACGACTACGCCGCCGCGGTCTACTTCTGGGTCCGCAAGTCGCGGCTGGCCGCGCAGCTGGACCGGGTGCTGCTCGACGCCCTGCGGACCTGGCTGGCGCGCGACTGGAACCTCGGCGGGCACCTCTTCGTCACCAACGAGCAGTTCACCCAGCAGGTCGAGATGATCGGGCGGACCGACCTCGAGCTGCGGTTCGAGATCGCGGAACCGGACAAGCCCGGCCGGTACCTCGCCTACGAGTGACTCGCGGATCCTCGTGGATTCTCGCGGCCGAGGTGTCGAGAACGGGCGATCGGCTCCGTCCCAGGGTCACACGCGCCACGACAGGCCGCGGGACGACAAGGAGACCGGCATGCGCAAGCTCATCGTTCAGCAGTGGGTGACCGTCGACAACATCGCCGCGGAGGAGGACGGCGGGCTCGGCTTCGTGTCGGTCGAGCCCTTCTCGGAGAAGTCCGACCCCGTGTTCAAGGCCGCCGTCATGGGGTTCATCGACTCCGTCGACACGATGATCCTCGGCGCGACCACCTACGCCCAGTCCGTGGGCTACTGGCCGACCGCCGACGACCAGGGCGAGTACGGGCGGAAGCTCAACGGCCTCGCGAAGGTCGTCGCCTCGTCGACGCTGGCCGACGCCCCGTGGGGCGACTTTCCCGCCGCGACGGTGACGCCGGACCCGGTCGCCACCGTCCGGGAGCTCAAGCAGCAGGATGGCAAGGACCTCTGGCTGTGGGGGAGCCTCACCCTCATGCACTCGCTGCTGGACGCCGGCCTCGTCGACGAGGTCCGCATGCTGGTCTGCCCGGTGTCGCGGGGCAGGGGAACGCGCGTCTTCGAGGACGCGCACGACCTCGAGTTGGTCGAGGCGACCGCGTTCGGCAACGGCCTGGCGCTGGTGCGCTACGCGATCAGGAACGGCTGACCCGCGCGACACGCCCGCACGGCAGCTCAGGTGGCGGGCGCGTCGGCGTCGCCGTTCCCGGCCGGGGCCGGGGCCGGGGTCGGCGTGGGGTTCGCGAACGCCTCGGTGACGGCGGCCGCCGTCAGCTCGATCTGCCATTCCCGCGCCCCTCGGGAGCGGAACAGCTCGCCGACCGTCTCGGGCGTCAGCGGCGTCGGCGGCTGCCAGGCGGCCCGGCGCAGGGTGTCGGGTGTCAGCAGGTTCTCGACCGGCAGCCCGTTGGCCTCGGCGATCTCGGTGACGCGGGCGCGCGCGGCCGCCAGCCGGGCGGCGGCGTCGGGCTGGCGGGCGGCCCAGGCCCG
>NZ_QUAL01000047.1 GCF_003579925.1 Jiangella rhizosphaerae
CGCGGCCGCAGCCGGCGGCGCAGCTTCGGCGGCGGCTCCAGCCGGCGGTCGTCCCGGCGCTCCGGCGGCGGCCGCCGCTTCTGACGGCTTCGCCGCCGGCGCTACCCACCGCGACGCACGGCCGCTCGCCCCGCCTCACCCCGAAGTTGATCTTGGAGTAATGCCGGTATCAATCGGACATTCCTGGCCGCAATAGCAGCATTACTCCAAGATCAACTTCGGAGTGGGGTGGTTGGCCGGGGCTTCTCGTTCGCCGGGGCTGCGGCCAAGGGGGACGGGGTGAAGTCTGGGCACGACTGGACGTTCCGCGTGCCTGTTCGTCCCGGTGTGCCCGGCTGTGGGCGGTGGTGCTCATCGGCGATCGCGTACATCACCACGATTACCCGAGCCTCACCACGATCGCAGGCGTAGTACGACACGGAATTTCCTAGTGAACGTGATCAATCCGGGGCCGGAGGCGGCCAGCGGGCGGAGACCCAAGCGGAGTCGGTCGCCGCGACAACGGTGACCCCGCGACGCCTCAGGAGAAGGCGTCGTCGGCGAGGAGGGCGGGCAGGGCGTCGGGGTCGGCCAGCGCCTCGGCGAGCAGCCAGCGCTTCGCCCACTGACCGGTCGTCCAGGCCAGGCCTCGGGCCAGGCCGTCGGTGGTCGCGGCGTGGACGTCGTCGCCGTCGGGCCACCAGTCCACCGGGACGCCGCCGGCCCGCAGGTCGTCGTGCTCGACGTACGTCGCCGGCGCCGCGCCCAGCACCGACGCGACGGCGTCCGGGACCGGCTGGCGCCGCCCGGCGTCGCTCAGTGCGACGTCGTGCACCTCCGAGGCGAGGTCGACGTCCAGGAGGTCGGCCAGGGCGGCCGGCCCGGGGACCAGCCCGGGCAGCCCGAGCTGCAGCCAGTGCGGCCCGTCGCACACCACCACCGACGACGCGGCGACCACGCGGCTGCCGACGCCGTCGGGCACCCGGATCCGCTCCGGCGGGCGGACGCCGGCGGGATCGTGCGCCGCCAGCGCCGCGTAGACCTGCGCGAGCGTCGCCGCCGGCAGGCTCAGGTCGTCCTCCGCGAGCCGGTCGAGGACGGCGGCGGGATCGAGGTCGCCCGGCGAACGCGCCAGCCCGACGGCGGCCGCGAAGGCGTCGTCGACCGGGACGTCGGCGACCGGCAGCACCGCCCGCACCACCGGGTCGGCATCGGGCAGGGCGAGGCCGGTCAGCGGCCGGCCGCCGATCCGGGCGTGCCGCCGCAGCCACCACGCGGTGTACGACGGCACCTCGCGCCGCCCGCCGCCGGCGAGGGTCAACCGCACCGGTGACACGACGGCGGCCCGGGTGCCGGCGTCGGCGGCCAGCCACTCCAGCACCTGCGGCCAGGCATCGTCGCGGACGAGGTCGAGGTCGGCGACGGCGGTGAACTCACCGGTCAGCGGCGGTACGGGCTGCGCGGGCAGGCCGGACAGCACCTCCTCGACCCACCCGTCCTCGTCGTCGAGATCGTGCCAGGTGTCCGGCTCCAGCGTGACGTCGGTGTCGCGGACCACGGCGAACCCGTCGCGCACGCCCGCGGCCCGCAGGACGGCCGGGCCGAAGCGGTCCACGAGCTCGGGAGCGACGGTGAACTCGGCGGGATCCGCATCGAGGACCGCCAGCAGCGGCGACCCCGGCAGCAGCAGCTCCCGCGCCGGGACCGCGTCGCCCATGGCGTCGTTCAGCGGCAGTCCTGCCAGCCACGGCTCGTCGGCGACGTCGAGGCCGGACTCCGCGAGCAGCCCGAGCACCGCCTCGGCGACCGGCGCGGGGTCGTCGTCGCTCTCGGCGAGGTCGCCGACGGCGCCTTGGACGAGCGGGTCGCGCAGTACCGAGGCGGCGGTGGCGTCGACGGCGCCGAGCCGGTACAGCAGCGGGTGGTCGGCCTCCGGTGCGACCACCCGCAGGTCGAACGGCGCCAGCAGCTCCGAGCGCACCTCGCCGGGCACCAGCAGCCCGCGCGGCCCGCGGACCAGCCGCCCGTCGGCCAGCGGCACCGGCAGCGCGCCCAGCGACTCCTGGTCCGAACCGTCCAGCGCGTCGTACAACGCCCGCCACCCCGCCGGCGTCAGGCGCTCCCCCGCCAGCTCGTCGACCACGTCGGCCAGCGACGTCACCGTCGCGCCGAGGCCGGTGAGCACCTCCGGACGCCACCAGTCCCGCGCCGGCAGTCCGGGGACCACGCCGCGCAGCGCGGCCGGGTCGGCGGTCCGGCTCAGGCCGTCGACCAGCGTCACCTCACCGGGCCGCAGCCGATCACCGCCGGCGCCGGCCACGAACGGCGTCGCCGCCAGCGCCGTCCGGACCGCCCGGTGCAGCACGGCGTCGACCGCCTCGACGCCCAGCGGACCCGGCACCAGCGCCAGGACGGCGGCGCCCGGCACCGGCGGGACGAACGACGCGACCAGCCGCGCGTACACCTCCCCGACCTGCGCCGCCAGGTGGTCGAGCAGCGCCCGGCGGCGCGACGAGTCCAGCGGGAGGCCGGCGATCACCAGCGCCGGCAGGTCGGTGCGGTCGTCGGTCGGCGTCGGGGCGTGCACGACGGCGGCAGCACGGCCGGCGCCCGGACGCCGGCCTCGCCGCACACCGGCACCGCGACCGTCGCCGACCAGCCCGGCCGGGACCGCTCCTCGAACGGCCGGTCCGCCAGCAGCTCGTCCGGCGCGACGCCGGTGCGGGTCGCCAGCCGCCAGATCCGCTCGCCGATGCGCCGCTCCGCCAGCCCGTCCGCCAGCCGCTCGGGCGCGCCCGCGTCGAGCCGGCGCACGTCGCCGTCGACGTCGACGACCAGCTCGCCCAGCCACGGCAGCGCCAGCAGCAGCGCGTCGTCGACCTCGGCGAGCAGCCGGCGGACCAGCCGGACGGCGTCGGCGTCGCGCAGCGGCAGCTCGACCGCGGTGTCATACCCCTCCGGCACCGCGCCGCCGGCCGGGAACGGCAGCCGCAGGACCGGCACCGCCTCTCCGCGCCGGGCCAGCTCGGCGGCCAGCCCCGGCACCGACGCCGCCACGCCACGCGCCTCGGCCCGCGACCACCGCACGCCGCCGCCGGACGCCGTCAGCACCTGCGGTTCGTCGGTGACCGCCAGCACGGCGGCGAATCCGACACCGAACCGGCCGACGGTGTCGTCGTCGCGCTTGGTGGACGCGCGCAGGGTCGACAGGCCCTCGACCCCGGCGGCGTCGAGCGGCGCTCCGGTGTTGGCGGCCAGCAGCGTCGACCCGGTGAGCCGCAGCAGCAGCCGTGCCGGCAGTCCGACGCGGGCGCCGGCGTCGGCGGCGTTCTGGGCCAGCTCGACGACCACGCGATCGCGGTAGGACCCGCGGGCCAGCTCCTCCTCGGCGTTGGCGTCCTCGCGGAACCGGGCGGGCGACGCCGACCAGGCCGTCAGGACGCGCTCGCGCAGCGCCGCGGTGTCGAAGACGTCCACGGGGGCGACGTTACGGGGCGTCGAGCTCCAGCGGCACCAGCTCGTAGCTGAGGGTGTCGACGACCGGCTCGGCGGCGTCGTCGGACGGCGGCGGCAGCCGCACGTCGGAGTGACCGCCGCAGCCGTGCGCGTGCGAGACGACCTTGCCGTCGAACGGGGTGCGCTCGTTGGTGCACACGCCGAACGCGTGGCCGAGCGTGCCGGCCAGCAGCACCGCGAACCCGCAGCTGCCGCAGCGGCCGGGCGCCGCCTTCGCGATGTCGGTGTGCGGGCCGGTGTCGCCCTCGAACCAGCGCTGCGCGGTGTCGTCGCGGCCCTCGCGCGACAGCACCCATTCGCGGCCGAGGCCGAGCTCCTGGACCACCTCGAGGACGTCCTGGTCGTCGGCCGAGGTGTAGCCGGGCTCGATGCGGTAGTCGTCCTGGGCGACGGGCAGGAGGTCGCCGGGGCCGAGGTCGTCGGGCTTGACGCGGTCCTCCCACGGCACCCAGGCCGGGGCGAGGACGGCGTCGGCGCCGGGCAGCAGCACGCACTCGCTGACGGTGACCACCTTGGACCGCGACGCCCGGGTGACGGTGACCGCCCACCGCCAGCCGACGTACCCGGCCAGCCGGCAGGCGAAGTAGTGGGTGACGACCCGCTCGCCCTCGGCGTCGTGGCCGAGGTGGTCGCCGACGGCGTCCTCGCTGCCGACGTCGACGGCCGCCGCGCGCGCCTCGTCGACGGCCTTGACGAGGACGGAGTCGGCCTTGGCGGAGCGGGTACGAGACGATGCGGCGGTCACGAGAGTCGATTGTCGCAAACTCGCGCCATGATCGACACATCCAGTCGCCTTCATGAATCGGGTCATGCAAAGACCCCGAACTCTCGCCGGTCCCCATCCGTCCTGGACCGAGGACTCAGCGGGACCTCCGGCCCCCATCGTCCGTCGGTTTTGCATGACCCGCATCGGCCCGATGCGGAGACGTCGTCGGGCCCGATGCGGGGACATCGTCGGGCCGGGCGGGCCGATGCGGTTGGATGGGTGTGTGGCTGAGACGGATCCGCTGGCCGGCCCGCCCGGGGAGGGCGGGGGTCGCGGCGCGCGCGGCGACGGCGGGACCTACGAGTCGCCGTTCGCCGGTCGTGAGCTGCCCGGCGCGGGCAACGGCGGCCCGCCCGGCGGCGCCGGCACG
>NZ_QUAL01000048.1 GCF_003579925.1 Jiangella rhizosphaerae
CTCGGCAGGCGCGCGGCCCTCGGCGGGCGCGCGGCCCTCGGCGGGCGCGCGGCCCTCGGCCGGTTGTCCACCGCCCGCGGTGCCGTCCTCCGTCACCGTCAGCAGCCAGCTCTCCGTCGTGACGGTGGTGCCGGCCGTGCCGTCGAGCTGCGCCTGCGTCTGAACCGCCGTCGCGGCCAGCGACCGGAGCTCCGCAGCGGCCGGCTGCCCCATGGCCAGCTCCGCGGCCAGGACGGGCGGCGTGGCCGCGTACGCGGTGTCGGCGCCGTCGGACCAGAGGTCGCCCACGACGAGGACCGCCGCGGCCACCGCGGACGCCGTCGCCAGGCCCGCCGCCGGCCACAGCGCCAGCCGGGCCTGGGGCGGCCGTATCGCCGGCAGCAGGCGAGGCCGCGACCGGGCGGCGACCGACTCCTCGAGCAGCCGGCGCATGGCGTCGCGGCGGTCGGCGGGCAGGTCACGCCGAGGTGGCAGGTCGANGCGGCGACCGACTCCTCGAGCAGCCGGCGCATGGCGTCGCGGCGGTCGGCGGGCAGGTCACGCCGAGGTGGCAGGTCGAACGCGAGGTTCATGCCGGTGGAACTCATGCGTGGTGCGCTCCTTCGGGGCGCGAGCCGGGTCGCGGCTCGGCTGTCTTCGTGGCCGCGGCCTCGGTGAGCCGCTCCATGTGAGCTCGGGCTCGCGCCAGACGCGAGCGTACTGTGCCGACGGGGATTCCGAGCGCCACGGCGGCCTCGGCGTACGTGCGCTCGCCCCAGACGCAGAGCGCGAGCACCTCCTGCTCCTGCTTCGGCAGCCGCCGGAACACCTGCAGGACCTGCTTCATGTGCCGTTCGTCGTCGGCGCGCGCCGCGGCGTCCGCGGGGTCGTGCGGCGGCGCCGCGTCGTCGGCGCCGCCGGCGATGACCGCGGGCGGCAGCTTGGCCAGCAGGCGGCGGTGCCG
>NZ_QUAL01000049.1 GCF_003579925.1 Jiangella rhizosphaerae
CGGCTCGACGGACTCGCGTGCGGGCGGCTCATGGGCGGTGAGCTCCCTCGGCGACGGGGCGGCAGCCTCGAGTGCCGGCCTGGCGGTCCGACTGGCGGCGGCTTGGGGAACGGCGACGACCGGCGCACCGGGCCCCTCCGCGGCAGCGACGGCGGGCCGCGGCCTCGGCCGGGCGGGCGGTGCGAACCGCCGCTTGATCGCGACCCGCAGCCGCACCCGGGCGCGATCGGCGATCGCCAGCGTCGCCAGCGCGCCCGTCACCCCGACCACCAGGGTCGCCACCGCCCGCAGCTCCGGCGGGACGCGGGCCAGCGCCCCCCAGCCCTCGAACGTCCCGAGCGCGGCCAGCCCGGCCAGCACGGCCGCGACGACGATGCCGCCGCGGTGCGGGCGGGGGACCTCCGGCGCGGGCTGGGCCTCCCATGCGATCAGCCCGCCCATCGCGGCCAGGGCGNCCGGCGCGGGCTGGGCCTCCCATGCGATCAGCCCGCCCATCGCGGCCAGGGCGAAGCCGAGCACGCTGCCGAGCCCGCCGAGGTCGGCGATGCCCATGATGAGCCCGGCGGTCACCAGCAGCCGCGTCGGCAGTCCGGCGGGGTCGCGGCGGCGCGCCGGGAGCCAGGCGATGACGACGCCGAGACCGAGCAGCAGCACCACACCGGCGACGGTGAGGCGGATGCTGTGGTCGGCGTCGAACATATCCGACATTCGACCATGAGATCGGTCCGCGGCGCAGCCGGGCCGCGCCCATACCGTCTCTTTCGCCGATGCCGCCTGCGCCGTCCGGGGCCTCGCGGCCGGCCTGTGGCTAGGCTTTCGGTGTGCTCATCGCCGCCGCCGTCTGCCCCTATCCGCCGCTGATGGTGTCCGGCGTCGGGCCGTCGGGCGACCCTCGGCTGGACGATCTCCGGACGGCCTGCTGGTCCGCGCTCGACGACCTGCGAGCGGCCAGTCCCGACGTCCTCGTCGTGGTCGGGCCGGGCGACACCACGCAGGACGAGGCGCCGCGCGCCGGCAGCCTGGCGCCCTACGGGGTCGACATCACGATCGCGCTGCCCGGTGCCGCGGAGCCGTCGGAGTCGCACGCGCTGCCGCTGTCCGTCAGCGTGGGCGCCTGGCTGCTACAGCGCGACGGCTGGGACGGGACGGTGTCGGCGGCGACGGTGGCCGGCGACGCCGGCGACGCCGACTGCGTCGAGCTGGGCCGGCGCATCGCGAACCGGGCCGACCGCGTCGCGCTGCTGGTGATGGCGGACGGCTCGCCGCTGCGGGCGGACACCACGCCGCGCGACCTGCGGGCCCGGGCGACGGCCTACGACGCCGCGCTGGCGAGCGCCCTGCGCGACGGCGACCCGCAACGGCTGCTGGACCTCGACGCGGCGCTGGCCGCGGAGGTCGGGTCGCCAGGACGCAAGGCGCTGCGGGTGCTGGCGGGCGCCGCCGACGACGGGCTGTTCGACGCCGAGGTGACCTACGAGGACGCCTCCTACGGCGTCGGCTACCTGGTCGGCGTCTGGGAGCGGCACGGCTGACGCACGTGCCGCCCCCGCGACGGCCTCAGGCGCGGTTGTCCTCGCCCTTCTCGCCGTCGAGACCGTCGATGAAGTCGCGGGCCTTGTCGTCGACGTTCTCGAGGTGCTCGCTGTACTTGCCGCCGGTCTTGTCGTCGATGAAGTCGGTGGCCTTGTCGACGCCGTCGCTGACCTTGTCAGCGTTGTCGGAGACCAGGTCGGTGATCTTGTTCTTGATCTCGTCGAAGCCCATGATCGGCACTTCCCCTCGTTGACGTGGGCCGTCGGGCCGCCCGCTGCGGCTCGACCAGCGCCCCCACGGACGTTCATACCCGCAGCCACCACGGCCCGCAACGCGTTCGGGACATTCCGGCGGCATGGCACACTCGGCGGGTGAGTCAGCACGTCCCCGTCGTCGCCGTCGTCGGGCCCACCGCCGCGGGCAAGAGCGACCTCGCCGTCGACCTCGCGCTGCGGCTGGACGGCGAGGTCGTCAACGCCGACTCCATGCAGCTCTACCGCGGCATGGACATCGGCACCGCCAAGCTGACCCCGCAGGAGCGCCGCGGCGTCCCGCACCACCTGCTCGACCTGTACGACGTCACCCGCCCGGCCACCGTGGCCGAGTTCCAGCAGCTCGCGCGCGACGCCATCGACGACTGCCGCACCCGTGGCGTCACCCCGATCCTCGTCGGCGGCAGCGCGCTCTACGTCCGCGCCGTCCTCGACCGGTTCGAGTTCCCCGGCACCGACGCCGCCGTCCGCGCCCGCCTGGAGGAGGAGCTCGCACAGGTCGGCGCAGCGGCGCTGCACCGGCGGCTGGCCGGCCGCGACCCCGCCGCGGCGGCCGCGATCCTGCCCACCAACGGCCGCCGCGTCGTGCGCGCCCTCGAGGTCATCGAGCTCACCGGCCGTCCGTTCACCGCCACGCTGCCGCCGCGCGAGTACCACTACGACGACGTCGTGCAGATCGGTCTCGACGTCCCGCGCGACGTCCTCGACGAGCGCATCGAGCAGCGCGTCGACCGCATGTGGGAGCGGGGCCTGGTCGACGAGGTCCGCCGCCTGGAGGCGCAGGGGCTGCGCGAGGGGCCGACGGCGAGCCGGGCGCTGGGCTACGCGCAGGTGCTCGCCTTCCTCGCCGGCGACCTCACCGAGGACGCCGCCCGGGCCGAGACGGTGCAGCTCACGCGCCGGTTCGCGCGCCGCCAGCACAGCTGGTTCGGCAAGGACGACCGCATCGGCTGGGTGCCGTTCGACGCCGATGACCGCTTGGAGCGCGCTCTGACCTACCATCGACGGTCGTGAACGGCATCGCCTTCGTCAAGGGCCACGGCACCCAGAACGACTTCGTGCTCATTCCGGACGCCGACGGCGCCCTGGCCGCCCGCCTCGACGAGCAGGCGGTGCGAAGGCTGGCCGACCGCTACGCCGGCATCGGCGCCGACGGCGTCATCCGGGTCACCCGCACCGAGACCGCCGACGAGGTGCGCGAGCTGGCCGGCGACGCCGAGTGGTTCATGGACTACCGCAACGCCGACGGCTCCGTCGCCGAGATGTGCGGCAACGGCGTGCGCGTCATGGCCCGCTATCTCTGGGAGAACGGCCTGGTCGACGGGCCGGTGCTGGCCGTGGCCACCCGCGGCGGCGTCCGGACGGTGCACGCCGAGCAGGACGGCGAGATCACCGTCGAGATGGGCCGCGCCAAGCCCGCCGCGACGCGCCAGCTGGCGTTCGTCGCCGCCGGCGGGCACACGTGGGAGGCCACCCCGGTCCGGGTGCCGAACCCGCACGCCGTCGTGTTCGTCGACGACCTCGATGCTCCGGGCTCGCTCACGTCCGCGCCCGACCTGCGGCCCGCGGCCGTCTTCCCCGACTCCGCCAACGTCGAGTTCGTCGCCGACCGCGGCCACAAGCACATCGCCATGCGGGTGTGGGAGCGCGGCGTCGGCGAGACCCGGTCCTGCGGCACCGGCGTCTGCGCGGCGGCGTGGGCGGCCATGCGGCGCGACGGCGCCGGCGTCGGCGCCCGCTACCTCGTCGACGTGCCCGGCGGCCGGCTGGTCGTGACGGAGCGGCCGGACGGCGAACTGCTGCTCACGGGCCCGGCCGTGCTGGGCGTCCGCGGGACCGTCGAGCTCTGAGCACCCTTCTGTGACCCAGATCACAGCATCCTGAGAAACCCGGAGCACGTCTCCTTCAGTAGAAGGAGCACGACGTCAGACTCGCGGTCGATGCAACCGCCGGGGAGCGGGCCTAACGTTGTGAGTGTGGGGCGGCAACGAGGCCGGCCGCGCGCCTGACGGGAGGCGGTGCCATGGGTGCAACGGAGAAGCAGCGACGCGAGGCCGTGCTGCAGGAAGTGGCCCGGCGCGCCCAGGAGAAGTCCACGGGCAAGGCGGAACGGCGGGCGGCCACGCTGCGCGCCGCGGCGAAATTACGGTGGGCGGCGTCCACCGGGTCGAGCTATGGTCGCTCCTGAAGGCATTCTTCGTCGGAAGCAGGAGCATTGAGCAATAGTCCAGGCCACGCATACAACCCCTATGACGACTCCGCCGAGTCGCCGGAGGTCGAGGAGCTCGACCTCGACGACGGTGTGACCACCGGGGACTACGACCTGGACGAGCGCCACGCGCTGCGGCGCGTGGCCGGCCTGTCGACCGAGCTCGAGGACGTCACCGAGGTCGAGTACCGGCGGCTGCGGCTCGAGCGGGTCGTGCTCGTCGGCGTCTGGCCCGGCGGGTCGTTCACCGACGCCGAGAACTCCCTCGCCGAGCTCGCGGCGCTGGCCGAGACGGCCGGCTCGCAGGTGCTCGAGGGCCTGGCCCAGCGCCGGCTGAAGCCCGACCCCGCCACCTTCATCGGCTCCGGCAAGGTCGAGGAGCTGCGCGAGGTCGTGCTCGCCCAGGGTGCCGACACCGTGATCGTCGACGGCGAGCTGTCGGCGTCGCAGCTGCGCAACCTCGAGGACAAGGTCGGCGTCAAGGTCGTCGACCGCACCATGCTGATCCTCGACATCTTCGCCCAGCACGCGAAGAGCCGCGAGGGCAAGGCGCAGGTCGAGCTGGCTCAGCTGGAGTACCTCTCCCAGCGGCTGCGCGGCTGGGGCGCCAGCCTGTCCCGGCAGGCCGGCGGCCGCGCCGGCGGCGCGGGCGGCGGCGTCGGCACGCGCGGTCCCGGTGAGACCAAGCTCGAGACCGACCGCCGGCGCATCCGCACCCGGGTCGCCAAGCTGCGCCGCGACCTCGCCGACATGCGCACCGCCCGCGACACCAAGCGGGCCGACCGCCGCCGGCACGCCGTGCCCGCGGTGTCCATCGTCGGCTACACCAACGCCGGCAAGTCGTCGCTGCTCAACCGCCTCACCGGCGCCGGTGTGCTGGTCGAGGACGCGCTGTTCGCCACCCTCGACCCCACGGTGCGCCGGTCGCAGACGGCCGAGGGCCGGGTGTTCACCCTGGCCGACACCGTCGGGTTCGTCCGGCACCTGCCGCACGAGCTGGTCGAGTCGTTCCGGTCGACGCTCGAGGAGGTCGCCGACGCCGACCTGCTGGTGCACGTCGTCGACGGCTCGCACCCCGACCCCGAGGGCCAGCTGACGGCGGTGCGCTCGGTGCTCGCCGACATCGGCGCCGGCGGCGTGCGCGAGATCGTCGCCGTCAACAAGTCCGACGCCGCCGACCCCATGGTCGTGGCGCGGCTGCTGCGCAACGAGCCGCACGCGGTCGCCGTCTCCGCGCGCACGGGAGCCGGGGTCGACAAGCTGCGCGCGCTGATCGAGAGCGAGCTGCCGCAGCCGCCGGTCGAGGTCGAGGCGCTGGTGCCCTACGACCACGGCGAGCTGGTGGCGCGCGTGCACGGCGTCGGCGAGGTGCTGTCCCTCGACCACGAGGCCGAGGGCACCCGCGTGCGGGCCCGCGTCCCCGAGTCGCTGGCCGCGGCGCTCGAACCGTACGCCGTCGCCCGCCGGTAGCGGGCGACGGCGCGGGGGCCGGTCAGTCCGCGAAGCGGACGGTGACGAAGCGCGGGCGGTAGATGGTGACGTCCTCGTAGTGGTCGGTGTTGACGAACGTGTTCACGTTGTACGAGACCACGAGCCCGCCGTCGCGGTCGATGTGCGGGTGGGCGTGCGCGTTGTAGGTGAACACGTTCGGGTCGCCGTAGCTGCCGGCCGCGCCGGTCTCCGGGGTGGTGTAGAGCAGCGTCTTGTCGGTGAACGGCCCGTACGGCGTGCACGAGGCGTAGGCGACGATCTCGGGGTTGAGCGGCACGGTGGTGTCGTGGGTGACCAGCAGGTACTGGTCGCCGTGCCGTGACACGCTGTACTCGTTGGCGACGCCGTCCATGACCCGCACGGAGTCGGCCTCGTCGCGCGACCAGCCGTCGGCGGTGCGGTACTCCCAGGGGCCGAGCAGGCTCGTGCCGCGCACGCGGGCGACGTGCAGGTACTTGACCGAGCCGTGGTCCTCGACGCCGTAGACGTAGGTGTACGGGCCGACCCGCCGGATCGCCGACGCCCACGAGACGCCCGCGGCCGACGGCAGGTCGTGCACGCTGAGCGGCTCGTCCGGGTGCTCGGGGGAGTAGCGGGCCAGGACGTTGCGGTTCCAGCGCCAGTCCCAGGCGCCCGGCCCGAACCGCTCGTACTCCTGGTAGGTCGCCTCGATGACGTTGCCGCTGGCGTGCGCGTCGCCGGCCCAGAACCAGTGCGAGCCGTCGACGGGCGGCATGAGCGGCTCGGGGTCGTCGGCGCTGCCGCGGTAGACGGTGCTCAGCTGGTCGCCGTCCTGGATGACGAACGAGTTGTTGATGAAGGGCGTCGTGCCGCCCTCGTCGGTGACCGGCGACCGCCCGCCGTCGGCGTCGACCCTGCCGAGGAAGGTGTCGGAGAAGACCCAGAAGACGCGACCGTCGCGCAACGGCACGGAGTAGGTGCCGTCGGCGCCGGTCCAGTCGTCCAGCTCGGAGTTGTCGTTGCCGTACGTGGTGAACAGCCCGGTCAGCTCGGCGTCCGGCGTCGCGCTGACCACCTCCGGCACCTCGGCGCACGACCGGCCCTCGGTGGCCGCGGGTGCCGCGGTGGACGGTGGTCCGAACGCGCCGAGCCCGCCGATGGCGAGCGCGGCAGCGCCGGAGAGAACGGATCGACGACCGGGACGACGCACCATTGAGACCTCCTGACGGTTGCCAAGAGTTCTAGTCATCTAATCAATATTTGTCCAGATCTGGCCGAACATCGGTGGTTTGCGCCGTTCGCTGCTGGACGCCGCGGCGTCAGGCCCCCTGCACCCGTCCGCCCAGGTGGGTGGCGAGGAACCGCTCGGCAGCGGCGTAGAACCGCTCGCGGTTCTCCGGCCGGGCCAGGCCGTGCCCCTCGTCCTCGAACAGCAGGTACTCGTGGTCGAGGCCCTTCTCCTCGAGCGCGGCCACGATCTGCTCGGCCTCGGCGATCTTCACGCGCGGGTCGTTCTTGCCCTGGGCGACCAGCACGGGGATGGTGATCTGGTCGACCTTCGACAGCGGCGACCGCTCCCACAGCATGTCGCGCTCGGTCTCGGGGTTGCCGACGCGGTTGTGCATGAGCGCGATCTGCGGCTTCCAGTACTCCGGCACCGACGCCAGCAGCGTGAGCAGGTTCGACGGGCCGACGATGTCGACGGCGCAGCGGAACACGTCGGGGGTGAACGCCGCCCCGGCCAGCGCGGCGTACCCGCCGTACGAGCCGCCGTAGATGCCGACCCGGTCGCGGTCGATCAGCCTCTGGCCGGCCAGGTGGTCGACGGCGTCGAGCAGGTCGGTGTGCATGGCCCGGCCCCACTCCTTGTTGCCGGCGTTGCCGAACGCCTTGCCGTAGCCGGTGGAGCCGCGGAAGTTCACCTGGACGCACACGTAGCCGCGGTTGGCGAACCACTGCGCCTCGGGGTCGTACCCCCAGGTGTCGCGCGCCCACGGGCCGCCGTGGACGTCGAGCACGGCCGGCAGGTTCGCGCGGTCGACGCCGCGCGGGAAGGTCAGGTAGCCGTGCACCGTCAGGCCGTCGCGGGCGGTGTAGGAGAACGGCTCCATCTCGGCGAGGTCGTACTGCTCCAGCTCCGGACGGTGCGAGAACAGGAAGGTCAGCTCGCCGGTGTCGCGGTCGTAGCGGTAGTAGCGGACCGGGCCGTCGGACAGCACGTCGTGCACCAGCCACGTGCGGTCGTCGCGGACCGGACGCGAGATGCCCACCTCGCCGCGCAGCCGCTGCGTCAGTCCCTCGACCTCGGCGCCGAACGCGGAGTCGAGGAAGGTCCAGGACTTGCGCTCCTTGAGGAACGTGACGGCCTGCGGCTCCAGCGTCTCGGGGTGGCGCGCGACGCCGGCGACGTCGTACTCGGGATCCTCGGCGAGCACCGTCTCGTCGCCGGTGGCGACGTCGACGCGGATCAGCCGGGCAGCGTTGACGCCGACGCTGGAGAGCAGGTAGGCGGCCGAGCCGTCGCGGCTGAAGCCGGCGACGTCGGTGGTGAGGACGTCGTCGGGGCCGATCTCGAACCACGGCTCGTCGGTGCCGTCGTCGCCGCGGCGGTAGACGACCGCGCCGCCGTCCTCCGTCATCGCGACGCCGCCGCGGATGCGCTGGTCGGAGTCGACCAGCCAGCCGGCGTAGCCCGGGTTGACGGCGACCTTCGTCAGCTCGCGGGTGGCGAGGTCGAAGCGGTAGACGTCGTGCAGCTCGGGGTTGTCGGCGTTCAGCCCGATGAGCATGGACGTGGGGTGCCAGCGGTTGTGCTCGAGGATGTGCGCGGTGACCTTCTCCTGCGGCGTGACCAGCGTGACCTCGCCGGACTCGAGGTCGAGCGCGTAGAGCCGCCAGTCCTCGTCTCCGTCGGTGTCCTGCAGGTACACCAGCGTGCGGTCGTCGTGGCAGAACATGAACGTGCGCACGCCGCGGTGACGGTCGTGGGTGACCGGCCGGGCGGCGGCGGGGTCGTCGGCGGGACCGACCCAGACGTTCAGCACGCCCTCGTCCGGCGCGACGAAGCCGAGCCTGGAGCCGTCGGGCGACAGCGTGGGGAGCAACCGCTCGGGGTTGCCGAACAGGACGTCCCGGGGGATCAGCGGCACCGCGTCATACGTCATCCCGGCATTCCATCATGCGGTCATGACAGCGTCGATATGCGGCTGTGGACAACCGCTTTCCGAGTCGGCGGGGCGTGTAATGTCGAGCCGGTGGCGGGCCGGGCACACCGGCGGCGATTGGGCCCGGGGGCTCCCGCGAGTCGCCGGTCCGGGGCGCAAGAGGATCGGAGCCAGTGAGTTGAGGTGGCTGGCCCGCCGCGTGGAGGGGAAATAGTGAGCCAGGGCGATGTGACGGTGGACAAGCTGTTGACGGCGGCCGTCGGGGCCGTCGGCGGTGCGGAGCGCCCTGGCCAGGTCGAGATGGCCGAGGCGGTCGGCGAGGCCGTGGCCGGGGGCAAGCACCTGCTCGTCCAGGCCGGCACCGGCACCGGCAAGTCGCTGGCCTACCTGGTGCCGTCGCTGCTGCACGCCGACGCCACCGACGGGCCGGTCATCGTGGCGACGGCGACGCTCGCGCTGCAGGCCCAGCTGGTCGACCGCGACCTGCCGGCGCTGGCCGAGGCGGCCGAGCCGCTGCTGGGCCGCCAGCCGGTGTGGGCGACGCTCAAGGGCCGGGCCAACTACGCGTGCCTGCACCGCGTCCGCGACGGCGCCCCCGACGACCAGGGCGAGCTGGTCCCCGTCGAGGAGCTGTCCGCCGGGCCGCTGGGCGCCGAGGTGCTGCGCGCCCGCGAGTGGGCCGAGCAGCAGGCCGCGACCGGCGGCACCGGCGACCGCGACAAGCTCGAGCCCGGCGTGAGCGACCGCGCATGGTCGCAGGTCTCGGTGTCGTCGCGCGAGTGCCTGGGCGCCTCGCGCTGCCCGTACGGCCAGGAGTGCTTCGCCGAGCTGGCCCGGGCCCGCTCCGACGGCGCCGACGTCGTCGTCACCAACCACGCGCTGCTGGCCATCGACGCGCTCGAAGGGCTGCCGGTGCTGCCCGAGCACGACGTCGTGGTGGTCGACGAGGCGCACGAGCTGGCCGCGCGGGTCACCAGCGTCGCCACCGCCGACCTGTGGCCGGGCGTCATCGACCGCGCCGCGGTGCGCGCGCGGGTGCACGTCGACGACGGCGACGCCGAGGAGCTGCGCGCCGCGGGCGAGCACCTGCGGGCGGCGCTGCTCGACGCGCCGGTCGGCCGGCTCGACGCCCTGCCCGAGGGGCTGCTGGCGG
>NZ_QUAL01000055.1 GCF_003579925.1 Jiangella rhizosphaerae
CGCTGGGCGCGCGGGTCTCGGCGGCGACAGCCGCCCGAGCCCGCCGCGGCGGCCCCCGCCGCCGAGCCCGCGCCCGCCGACGCGCGTCCATGATCAGCGGCGATCGCTGGTGTTGTGGCGCCGGCGATCGCCGCTGATCTGGGTTGTCCACAGGTAGGAAACCGGGGCTGGCGCGACGGATCCGGCTCGCCCAGGCTGGTGTCGTGGACATCGACGACCTCATCGCCGGTCAGGACGGCGTCATCAGCCGTGCCCAAGCGGTGGCGTGCGGGCTGACCGAGGACACGCTCACGTGGCGGCTGAGGTCGCGACGTTGGCAGCGCGTCCACGCGGGCGTCTACGCGACGTTCAGCGGGCCGCTGCCCTTCCGGGCGCGCGTGTGGGCTGCGATCCTACGGGCCGGCTCCGGCGCCGTGGCCAGCCATCGGACCGCCGCCTACCTGGACGGCCTGTGCGACGACTCGGGGCCGGTCATCCACGTCACCGTGCCTGGGCGTCGGCGCGTGCGCGGCAAGATCGACGGCGTCCGGGTCCACTACGCGGCCCGGTTGCCGCGCACCCGGCACCCAACGAAGAGCCCGCGGCGCACCCGGGTCGAGGAGACGGTGCTCGACCTGGTCGACACGGCGCACCATCCGCGTGAGGCGGAAGGCTGGGTGACGGCGGCATGCCAACGCCGGTTGTCCACGCCGAAACGGCTGGCCGACGCCCTGGGCCGGCGGAAGAAGATCCGCTGGCGCGGCATGGTCGAGGCGATGCTCCTCGACGTGGCCGACGGCGCTCACTCGCCGCTGGAACTGCGTCACCTGCGCAGGGTCGAGCGCGCGCACGGACTGCCGACGGGGTGCCGGCAGCGACGGGTCGCCGGACATCGGGTCATCTGGATCGACGTCGACTACCCCGAGCACCGGCTGCGGGTCGAGCTGGACGGCCGCGTCGGGCATACCGGCGAGGGCCGGTTCCGCGACCGCCACCGCGACAACCTCGCCACCATCGATGGCCACGCCACCCTCCGCTACGGCCACGCCGACGTGTTCACCGATCCGTGCGGGGTCGCCGCAGAGCAGGCCCGCGTCCTCCGATCACGTGGCTGGACCGGTACGCCACGGTCCTGCCGTCCCGGATGCCCCGTCCCTGCTTGTGGACAGACGTGATCAGCGGCGATCCCTGGTGCCGGAACGCCAGGAATCGCCGCTGATCACGGGCGTCAGACTTCGCCGCGGACCCGGCGCCAGGCCTGCTGCACGGCGGCCGGACGGTCGGCGAGGATGTTGCCGTCCGGTGCCGGGGCGGGCCGCGGGCGGGGCGGGCGGGGATCGGCGACGGCGGCAGCGTAGACCTTCTCGGTCTCGCGGGCGACCGCCGTCCAGACGAACTCCGTGGCGATGCGCTGGTGGGCGGCGCGGACCAGGCGCTGCGACAGCCCGGGCTCCTCGAGCAGCCGCATCGCCGCGGCCGCGAGGTCGCCGGGGTCGCGCGGCGGCACGAGCAGGCCGGTGACGTCGTGCTCGATGACCTCGCGCAGGCCGCCGCTGTCGCCGGCGATGACCGGGGTGCCCGCCGCGCATGCCTCGAGCGCGACGATGCCGAACGGCTCGTACGACGACGGGCACATGGCGACGTCCGCGGCTCCGAACAGCGCGGCGAGGTCGGGCTGGTCCATGCGGCCGGCGAACTGGACGACGTGGTCGATCTGCAGGCGCTGGGCCAGCCGTCGCAGGTTGACCTCCTGTGACCCGGCGCCGGCCAGCACCAGCCGGGCGTCGTGGTGGCGCTGCCGGACCAGCGAGAGCGCCTCGACGCAGACGTCGACGCCCTTCTCCCACTCCAGGCGCCCGCCGAACACCAGCAGCGGCGTCTTCGGCGGGATGCCGAACCGCTCGCGCGTGGCCCGCCGCGCCTCGGCCGTCGTGCGCCAGGCGGGGTGGTCGACGGCGTTGCGGATGACGGTGAGCTCCTCGGGCGGGACGTCGAACGCGGCGGCGGCCTCGACCCGCATGGCCTCGGAGCAGACGATGGACCGCGTGGCTTCGGCGACCAGCCAGGCCTCGATGTCGTGCCGGGCCCGCGACAGCGGCGTCGACAGCCAGCCGTCCCACAGCCCCGCCTCGGTGGCGTGGATGGTGGCGACCAGCGGCGCGTCGATGGCCCGCGCGACGTTGATGCCGGCGTGCGCGTCGACCCAGTCGTGCGCGTGGACGACGTCGGGCATCCACTCGCGGGTCAGCCGATGAGCGGTGCGCATGAGACTGGTGTTGAGCGCCAGCACCCACGGCACGAGGTCCTCGCCACGCTCGCCGGCCGGCGGGTCGGGCGGCGCCCGGAAGACGCGTACGCCCTTGTCGTCCTCTTCCTCGGGCATGCCCGGGGCGGACTGCGTGACGACGGCGACGTCGTGGCCGTCGGCGACGAGACCCTCGGTCAGGCGGTGGACGTGGCGCCCGAGACCGCCGTAGATGACGGGCGGGTACTCCCACGAGACGACAAGTATCCGCATCGCGCGATCATTTCACAGCAGGCCCAAGATCGGGACCGAGTGAGGACGGCGAAAACGGGTATCGGCGGCCGTCCCGGACTGTGACGTGTTGCACGTCAGCCGGACTTGGGCCGCTGGTTACCTGTCGGTAACATCGGGTCTGTCGACGGCTCTGCCGCTCAGAACGGCTAGCCTCGCGATGGACGCCGCACCGGCGTCCCGCAACCCGCCCGGCCTAGGAGGTCGCAACCCGGCCATGAAGATCGTCACCCTGGTCAAATACGTTCCGGACGCCACCGCGGACCGGACCTTCGACG
The DNA here is from genome assembly GCF_003579925.1 of Jiangella rhizosphaerae. Taxonomy (GTDB): domain Bacteria; phylum Actinomycetota; class Actinomycetes; order Jiangellales; family Jiangellaceae; genus Jiangella; species Jiangella rhizosphaerae. Next base: position 2,794 of record NZ_QUAL01000055.1, read on the forward strand.
CCGCCGACCACACCACCGACCGTGCCGGTGTCGACGGCCTGCTGTCCGAGCTGGACGAGTACGCCGTCGAGGAGGCGCTCAAGATCGCCGAGGCCGGTGACGGCGTCGAGATCGTCGCCCTCACCATGGGCCCCGACGGCGCCGACGCCGCCCTGAAGAAGGCACTGCAGATGGGCGCCGACTCCGGCGTGCACGTCGTCGACGACGCCCTGCACGGTTCCGACGCGCTGGCCACGGCCCAGGTGCTGGCGGCCGCCATCACCAAGATCGGCGACGTCGACCTGGTCCTGACTGGTATGGCCTCGACCGACGGCGGCATGAGCGTCGTCCCCGCGATGCTGGCCGAGCACCTCGGGCTGGCGCACGTCGGCTTCGTCGGCGAGCTGACGGTGTCCGGGTCGACGGTGACGGCGCGGCGCGACGGCGATGTCGCGTCGGAGACGATCGAGGCGGACCTGCCCGCCGTCGTGGCGGTCACCGACCAGATCAACGAGCCGCGGTACCCCTCGTTCAAGGGGATCATGGCGGCGAAGAAGAAGCCGGTCGAGACGTGGACGCTGGCCGACCTCGGCATCGAGGCGGCGGGAGTGGGGCTCGACGCCGCGTTCTCCGTCGTGCGCGAGGTGACGAAGCGGCCCGAGCGCACCGCCGGCACCGTCGTGACCGACGAGGGCGACGGCGGCGTGAAGCTGGCCGAGTTCCTCGCCGCGCAGAAGTTCATCTGAGGAGGGTGGCGATGGCTGAGATCCTGGTCCTGGTCGACCACGTCGACGGCGCGGTCCGCAAGACCACGCTGGAGCTGCTGACGCTCGCGCGCCGCGCGGGCGAGCCGGCCGCGGTGTTCCTCGGCTCCGGCTTCGACGCCGCCCGCGACACGCTGGGTGAGTACGGCGCGGCGAAGGTGTACGTCGTCGAGGCCCCCGAGCTCGAGCAGTACCTCGTGGTGCCGAAGGCCGAGGCGCTGGCGCAGATCGCGCAGTCCTCCGGCGCGGGCGGCGTGCTGCTGACCTCCAGCCCCGAGGGCAAGGAGATCGCCGCCCGGCTGGCGGTGAAGCTGGGCTCCGGCGTCATCACCGACGCCGTCGACGTCACTGCCGACCTGACGACCACCCAGTCGGTCTTCGCCGGCGGCTACACCGTGACGGCGCAGGTCACGAAGGGCACGCCGGTCATCACGGTGAAGCCGAACGCGGCCACCCCCGAGGCCGCTCCGGCCACCCCGGCCGAGGAGAAGGTGGCGGTCGCGTTCTCCGACGCCGCGACGAAGGCGCGCATCGTGGAGCGCAAGCCGCGCGCGGCAACCGGCCGGCCCGAGCTGACCGAGGCGAGCATCGTCGTCTCCGGCGGCCGCGGCACCGGCGGCGACTTCGCCCCCGTCGAGGCGCTGGCCGACGCCCTGGGCGCGGCCGTCGGCGCGTCGCGGGCCGCCGTCGACTCCGGCTGGTACCCGCACGCCTACCAGGTCGGGCAGACCGGCAAGACGGTGTCGCCGCAGCTCTACCTGGCCTGCGGCATCTCCGGCGCCATCCAGCACCGGGCCGGCATGCAGACCTCGAAGACCATCGTCGTGGTCAACAAGGATCCCGAGGCGCCGATCTTCGCGATGGCCGACTTCGGCGTCGTCGGCGACCTCCACGCCGTCCTCCCGCAGGCGACGGCGGAGATCCAGAAGCGCAAGGGCTGACCTCGGCCCGCGGCGGCGGCCGGCTCGCATGGCGCGGGCCGGCCGCCGTCGCGACGTAGACTGGACGGGACATGTCTGACGGCCGCGTCTATCTCGACCACGCGGCGACGACCCCCGTCCTCCCCGCAGTGATCGACGTCGTCGCCGCGGCCATGGCTACCCTCGGCAACCCGTCGTCGCTGCACGCGTCGGGCCGCCGCGCCCGCAAGGTGGTCGAGGAGGCGCGCGAGTCCGTCGCCGCCGTTCTCGGCGCCCGGCCCAGCGAGGTCGTGTTCACCTCCGGCGGCACCGAGGCCGACAACCTCGCCGTCAAGGGCCTCTACTGGGCCCGCCGCGCGGCCGACCCCCGCCGGGTGCGCATCCTCGCCTCGGCCGTCGAGCACCACGCCGTGCTCGACTCCGTCGACTGGCTGGCCGCCGAGCAGGGCGCCAAGGTCGAGTGGCTGCCGGTCGACCCCGCCGGCCGGCTCGACGTCGAGGCGCTGCGCCGCGCCGTGCGGGCCGACCCCGACTCCGTGGCGCTGGTCACCGTCATGTGGGCCAACAACGAGGTCGGCACGGTGCAGCCGCTCGGCGAGGTGGTCGCCGTCGCGCACGAGCACGGCATCCCGGTGCACTCCGACGCCGTGCAGGCGGTCGGCGCGCTGCCGGTGCACTTCGGCGACTCCGGCCTGGACGCCCTGACGGTGTCCGGGCACAAGGTGGGCGCTCCCGTCGGCGCCGGCGCGCTGCTGCTGCGGCGCGAGGCCGACGTCGTGCCCGTCCTGCACGGCGGCGGCCAGGAGCGCGACGTCCGCTCCGGCACGCTCGACGCGCCCGCGGTGGCCGGGCTGGCCGCGGCGCTGCGGCTGACGCTCGCCGACGTCCCGGGCCGCGCCGCCGCGCTGGCCGCGCTGCGAGAGCGGCTGATCACCGGCGTCCGTGGCGCGGTCCCCGACGCCGTACTCAACGGCGACCCGCGGCGCACCCTGCCCGGCATCGCGCACTTCTCCTTCCCCGGCTGCGAGGGCGACGCGCTGCTGCTCCTGCTCGACGCCGCCGGCATCGACTGCTCCACGGGCAGCGCCTGCACGGCCGGCGTGCCGGAGCCGTCGCACGTGCTGCTCGCCATGGGTGCGCCGCACGAGCGGGCCCGCGGCTCGCTGCGGTTCTCGCTGGGCCACTCGTCCACGCGGGCCGACGTCGACGCGCTGGTCGCGGCCATCGGCCCCGCCGTCGAGCGCGCCCGCGCCGCCGGCATCGTCAACGTCTCGACCAGCAGGGGGAACTGACCATGCGCGTCCTCGCCGCGATGTCCGGGGGAGTGGACTCGGCGGTCGCCGCGGCCCGGCTGGTCGAGGCCGGCCACGACGTCACCGGCGTGCACCTCGCGCTGTCGTCGAACCCGCAGTCGTTCCGCACCGGCGCCCGCGGCTGCTGCACCATCGAGGACTCCCGCGACGCCCGCCGCGCCGCCGACGTGCTGGGCATCCCGTTCTACGTGTGGGACCTCGCCGAGCGGTTCCGCGCCGACGTCGTCGACGACTTCGTCGCCGAGTACGCCGCCGGTCGCACCCCCAACCCGTGCCTGCGCTGCAACGAGAAGATCAAGTTCGCGGCGGTGCTCGACCGTGCGCTCGCGCTGGGCTTCGATGCGGTCGGCACCGGGCACTACGCGCGCATCGTCGACGGACCGGGCGGCCGCGAGCTGCACCGCGCCGCCGACCCCGAGAAGGACCAGTCCTACGTGCTCGGCGTGCTGACGGCCGAGCAGCTCGAGCACGCCGTCTTCCCGCTCGGCGACACCGTCAAGGCCGACGTGCGCGACGAGGCCGAGCGGCGCGGCCTGGCCGTGGCCCGCAAGCCCGACAGCCACGACATCTGCTTCATCGCCGACGGCGACACCGCCGGCTTCCTGCGCGGGCAGCTGGGCGACGCCCCGGGCGAGGTCGTCGACACCGCCGGCGCCGTCGTCGGGACCCACGAGGGGACCTACGGGTTCACCATCGGTCAGCGCAAGGGGCTACGCATCGGCACTCCGGCGCCCGACGGCAAGCCGCGCTACGTCCTCGACATCTCACCGGTCGACCGCCGGGTCACCGTCGGCCCGCGCGAGGCGCTCGCCGTCGACGCCGTCACCGGGGTCGCGCCCCGCTGGTGCGGCGCGCCGCCCGTGTCCGGCCAGGAGTTGAGCTGCCTGGCGCAGTTCCGGGCGCACGGCACGCCGGTCGAGGCGGTCGCGACGGTGTCCGGCGACGGCCTCCTGGAGGTCGCGTTCGCGGCGGCGCAGGAGGGCGTCGCGCCGGGCCAGGCCGTCGTGCTCTACGACGGCAGCCGCGTCATCGGCTCGGCGACCATCGACGCCACGCGCTCGGCGGCGCGCTCCACGGCCTGATTCGCATCCCTCGCCGCGGGGTACGGACCACCCGTGCCCACGAGGAGGGATGATGAGCGTACCGACCCCCGACGCCCCCGCCATCGACCGTGACCTCGCCCTGCGACTGGCCGGCGAACGCCTCGGCAAGGAGTTCACCGGCATCGGCCGCGAGACCATCGACTCGTTCCTCGAGACCAGCTACGAGCACTTCGCCGCGGGTGCTCGCATCCCCACGTTCCTGCCGCTGATGGCCGAGCGGTTCTCGCGGCAGCGGCTGCGCGCGCTCGCCAGGGTGGAGCGCGAGCAGGACAAACCGACCGTGCTGTTCCTCTGCCCCGACAACGCCGGCCGGTCGCTGCTGGCGCTCGGGCTGTTCGAGCACCTGGCCGGCGACGGCGCCGTCGGCTGGTCCGGCGGCGCGGACCCCGCGACCGACGTCGACGCGGGTGTCGCGGCCGCCATGGACGAGCGCGGCATCGACCTCGCCGACGAGTTCCCGAAGCCCTGGACCGACGAGATCGTCGAGGCCGCCGACGTCGTCGTCACCATGGGCGGCGTGACGGCGCCGGAGCTGCCCGGCCGCAGGTACGAGCACTGGGAGGTGCCCGACCCGGCAGGTCAGGACCTCGACACCGTCCGGGTGATCCGGGACGAGACGGAGCAGCGGGTCCGCGACCTGCTGGCCCGGCTCGGCGTCGGCGTCGACGCGTGACGCGCGTCAGCCGGTGACGTAGTCGACCACCAGTGAGATCACCGCCGGGTCGCGCAGGATCCGCTGGTGTCCCAGCCCTTCGGTGGAGGCCAGCTCGGCCTCGGGCCAGGCGGCCGCGAGCTCGGCGCCGTCGTCGTACGGGACCTCCTTGTCCCTGCGATCGTGCACGACGAGCGTGGGCGGCAGCTCCGCGCGCCGGGCCAGCCCGGTGACGTCGAAGTCGGCGAGCGGCCGCCCGGCCAGGCGCTCCAGCCGCGCCAGCATGCGAGTGCGCGTGCGCTCGCCGAACCCCACGGTCCGCTGGAACGCGGCGAGGCCGTCGCTGAGCTTCGTGCTGGGCGCGACGAGGACCAGCTTCGCCGCGGGCAGCCCGTCGCCGACCGCGATGGCCGTGGCCGCGCCGCCGAGCGAGTGCGCGACGACGGCGGCCGGCTTGCCGTGCTTGCCCGCGGCGGCGGCCAGCGCATCGGCGAACTCGGCGCCGGTGGCCCGGCCGCGGCCGAGCTGCCCCGGCCCGGACTCGCCGTGGCTCGGCGCGTCGATCGCCACCACCCGCCGTCCGGCGTCGACCAGCGGCTGGACGAACGCGCCGAGCTGGCCGCGCCAGCCGCCCCAGCCGTGCATCAGGTAGACCGGCGGACCGAATCCCCAGCTCTCCACCGCGACGACGCGGCCGTCGGGGAGCGTCAGCGTGCTGCGCTCGCCCGGCCGCGGCCGTTCGTCGCGCCGCCGTCCGCCGGTGTTCGGCAGTGTGCACCAGAGCCCGGCGGCCCAGCGGGCGCCCACCCCGGGCGCGACGCGCTCGAGCATGCGGAACGCGATGCGGACCGCCCGGAGCTTGGCGCCAGCACGAACGATCGTGCGATTTTGTGGCGACGTGATGGTCATGGCGGTCCCTTCGAACGAGTGCGGGGGTCAGGCGGTGGTGCCGGCCGCGGTGGTTGAGGGTGCGGCCGTGGGCATGGGCGGGCGGCCGGGGACGCGGGCGTCGGCGAGCAGCCGCTCGAACGCGTGCCGCGCCCTGGCCTCGGACTGCTCGTCCTCGAGCAGCCGGTGGGCGTGGTAGAAGGCGAGCATGATGCCGTCGAGGTCGGCGGCGAACTGCAGCGGATCGGCGTCCTCGCGGAAGTGGCCCTCGGCGATGCCGGTGGAGAACATGCGGGCGCAGGAGTCGTAGAGGTCGAGGTGGTCGCGGACCAGCTGGTCGCGGACAGGGCCGTCCTGCTCGTCCAGCTCGGCGGCGGCCTTGACGAACAGGCAGCCGCCGGGCATGCGGGCCCGGCCGCACTCGACCCAGCGGTCGAACAGCTCACGCACCCGGGGCTCGCCGCGTGGCGCGAGCAGGGCCGGCCGGATGACGGTGTCGATGAACTCGGTCCGCGCCTCGCGCAGGACCTCCATCTGCAGCAGCTCCTTGGACCGGAAGTGCGCGAACAGGCCGCTCTTCGACATGCCGGTGGCGGCCGCGAGGTGCCCGATGGTCAGCCCGCCCAGGCCGACGCGATAGGCCGTCTCGACCCCCTTGCGGAGGATGGCCTGCCGGGTCTCGGCGCCCTTCGTCACGGCACCAAAATAGCACGACCGTTCGTGCCGCCGCTAGAGGTTGCGAACCCTTGGTGCCGCGCTGGTGTCTACACGTCCGGGCCGTACCCGCCTGCGGCACTTGGCAAGGCTGGCCACGCCGTAGACCGGGACAAAAGGGGCGCTGCAGCGACGGTGAGCCTAGCCAAGGTGACCACCCGCAGTAGCCGCTGCACATGCCGGCCACCTACGACACGCTGACGCCGAGCGCGGAGCCGACGGCGTAGGCGACTGCCATGGTGAGCAGGCCGACGATCACCGCCCGGGCCGCCGCCCGCGAGCGCCGTCCGCCGCCCAGCCGCGCTCCCGCGTACCCCGTCAGGGCCAGCGCGACCACCACCGTGACCATCGTGACCGGCACCCGCGCGGTCGGTGGCGGCAGGACGATGGCCAGCAGCGGCAGCACCGCCCCCACGGCGAACGCGACGAACGACGAGACGGCCGCCGACCACGGGTTGGTCTGCTCGTCGGCGTCGATGCCGAGCTCGGCCTCGGCGTGGGCGGCCAGGGCGTCCTCGGCGGTCAGCTCGCGCGCGACCTGCTCGGCGAGCGCCCGGGAGAGGCCCTTCCGTTCGTAGATGAGGGTGAGCTCGGCCAGCTCCTCGTCGGCCAGATGTTCCAGCTCCCAGCGTTCCCGCGCCAGCGCCGCCCGCTCGGTGTCGCGCTGGGCGCTGACCGACGTGTACTCGCCGCCGGCCATCGAGAAGGCGCCCGCCACGAGGCCGGCCAGGCCGGTCAGCAGCAGCCAGTCGCGGTCGGTGGTGGCGCCGGCGACGCCGACCACGATGCCCGCGGTGGAGATGATGCCGTCGTTGGCGCCGAGGATGCCGGCGCGCAGCCAGTTGAGCCGGCCGGCCAGCCTGCCGTGCTGGTGCTGCTCGCCGTCGTGCGGCGGGATCGCCTCTGACACTGTTGACTCCTGATACGTCGGGCCGCGCACGCAACCCGCACTCACTCCAGGCACCTGCCGCTCCCGACCAACGACTCGTGGGAGCCTCCGGCCCCAGTCGCCGCCGGTGTGCGCGGCCCTCCATTGGCCGACAGCCTAGCCACGAGGTAACGGGCCCGCGGGGACCTCGCCCTACAACGTCGATAGGCACTGGCGCGGCCCGGGCCGACCTGCCAGAGTGGCGCCGGGGCCTGCGGGGAGGAGCGATCGACATGCTGTGCGGATCGGTGGGGACGTTTGTCCGCTGAGCGCCGGGCCGATCGCGTCTGGGGGGCGATCACGGAACGGGCACGGGCCGAGGGGGCCGACCCGTCCCTCCGCCACGTGCTGGAGGCGTGCGCCGCGGCGGTCGACGCGGCGGGATGCGGGTTGTCGATGGTCGGCGCGACGGGCGCCCGCGAGCCGGTGCTGGCCGTCGGCGCGCTGTGCGAGGAGCTGGAGGAGCTGCAGTCCACGCTCGGCCAGGGTCCCGGCGTCGACGCGGCGGCCGGCGACGGCGTCGTGCTGGTGCCCGACCTCGCCGACGGCCCGGCCGTGCGGCGATGGCCGGTGTTCGCACCCGCGGCGGCGGAACGCGGCATGCGGGGGCTGTTCGCGTTCCCCGTGGCCGCGGGCGCCGCGCGCGTCGGCGTGCTGGACGTGTACCGTCGCGACCCTGGTGGTCTCGGCGCGGAGCTGCTGGCGACCGCGCTGGCGTTCGCCGACGCGGTGCTCGTCGTGGTGTTGGACGAGCGCGGCGCCGTCGCGGGTGGTCCTGACCACCGCCGCGACGCGATGCTGCCGGAGCGGCGGGCCGAGGTGCACCAGGCGGCGGGCATGGTGAGCGTGCAGCTCGGCATCCAGGTCAGCGAGGCGCTGGTCCGGCTGCGGGCCTACGCCTACGTCCACGAGCGGCGGCTGGCCGACGTGGCGGCCGACGTCGTGGCGCGGCGCCTGAGATTCGCGCCGGACCGGCGCGGCACGGACGACACGGCAGTGGGGAGCGAGATGATGGACGCGCCTCCGAACAGCGACCACGACCACCCGGAAGGCGGCACATGAGTACCACCGACCGGCGAGTCCGCGAGACCTTCGTCGAACTGGCCGACACGCTCGTCGACGACTACGACGTGCTCGGCTTCCTCGACCTGCTCGCGCACCGGGTGGTGGAGCTGCTCGACGTCGACGCCTGCGGCGTGGTGCTGGCCGACCACCACGGCACGCTCAACCTCGTCGCCGCCTCCAGCGAGGAGACGCGCCTGCTGGAGCTGTCGCAGCTGCAGAACTCCGAGGGCCCGTGCCTCGACGCCTTCCGCACCGGCCGGCCGGTGTCCATGGACGACCTCACGACCGGCGGCGACCAGCGCTGGCCGCGGTTCGCACCGGCCGCCCGCGGCGCCGGGTACGCCGCGGTCCACGCGCTGCCGATGCGGCTGCGCGAGGTCGTCATCGGCGCGATGAACGTGTTCGGCCGCGCGCCGGGATCGCTGGGGAGCGAGTCGCTGGCGCTCGGGCAGGCGATGGCCGACGTCGCCACCATCGGCATCCTGCACGAGCGCACCACCCGGCAGCACGAGGAGGTCGCCGGGCAGCTGCAGGCCGCCCTCGACAGCCGGATCCTCGTCGAGCAGGCGAAGGGCGTGCTCGCCGAGCGGCTGTCGGTCTCCGTCGACGACGCGTTCGCGCTGCTCCGCGCGCATGCCCGGTCGACCAACAGCAAGCTGCGCGACATCGCCGCCGCCGTCGTCGACGGCACGCTCACCGACGTCCGCCGCCGCTGACCCGGGTCGCCGCCGATCGCCTAGAGTTCTGTGCTCGTGGACTTCGCTTGGGGGCCGGCGACGGCGACGGGGATCGGCTCGCTGCCGTTCGAGGACCGTGACGAGGCCGCGCGCATCGTCGTCGGTGAACTGCCCGACTTCCCGCACCTGCCCGAGCTCCCGGCCCGCGGCGCGGGCGCCGACCTGATCGGCCGGGCCGCCTCGCTCCTCGTCGACCTGCACGTCGACCTCCAGCCGTCCGGCTGGCGGCTGGTCGACCGCGCGGGTGCGGACGAGCGGCGGGCGGCGTCGTTCCTGGGCGCCGATCTCGACGCGCTCGAGATCGCCGCGTACGGGTACGAGGGGCCGCTGAAGGTGCAGGTCGCCGGGCCGCTGACGCTGGCGGCGTCGGTGGAGCTGAACCGGGGCGGTGCCTCGCTGGGCGACAGCGGGGCGCGGCGCGACCTGGCGGCCTCGCTGGCCGAGGGTGTCGCGGGCTTCGTCGGCGACGTCGCGCGGCGGGTGCCGGGAGCCTCGGTCGTGCTGCAGCTGGACGAGCCGTCGCTGCCCGCCGTCCTCGCCGGCTCGATCCCGACGACGAGCGGGTTCGGCCGGCTCCGCGCGGTCGACACTTCCGAGGCGTCGGCGCTGCTGGGCGTGGTGGTGTCCGCCGTCTCCGGGGCCGGCGTGCCGGTGGTGGTGCACTGCTGCGCGCCGGCGGTGCCCGTCGCCGTGGTGCGTTCCGCGGGCGCGGTGGCCGTCTCGCTGGACGTCACCTTGCTGTCGTCATCGTCGGGCGAGCTGGACGCACTGGCCGAGGCGGTCGACGGCGGCCTGGCGGTCTGGCCGGGCGTGGTGCCGTCGCTGCGCCCGTCGACGCCGCCGTCGGACCGCGAGCTGGCGCAGCGCGTCGTCGGGCTGTGGCGCCGCCTCGATCAGGACCCCGCCGCCATGGCCGCGCGCACCGTCGTCACGCCGACGTGCGGCCTCGCCGGCGCCGACCCCGGCTGGGCGCGGCGCGCCTACACCCTGGCGAGGACGACGGCGCGCGCCTTCGCCGACCTCACGGCTGACGCCTCCTAGAGCGGCTGCTCGACTCCCTGGCGAAACGCGTCGAGCAGCTTCACGTTCGCGTCCCAGGCTCCGGGCATGTCGTCAGCGAGCCCACTCGTATCACTCATCGTCGNAGGCTCCGGGCATGTCGTCAGCGAGCCCACTCGTATCACTCATCGTCGCTGTCATGAGGTCGCTGAAGCGCGCCAGCGCCGGCGGCGGCAGGATCCGGTGGACGTCGGAGCCGAGCAGCATCGCTCCGGCGAGCTCCACGTCGTACCCGGCCGGACCACGAGATCGGGGGCGAAGCGGATCTCATCGGCGGTCGTCAGCGCCTCCGCCAGGCCGAAGGCCGACATCACGGAGTCGCCGTCCGGGGGCCAGGCGATGGTGCGGTCCGTACGTTCGACGCCACCGAACGGGACGAGGTCGACTCGCATCTCACCCACCGTGACGCGGTGTTCTGGCCCGCCGCTGATGTGCGGGAACGTCGAGCGCAGTGCCTCGAAGCCGCGCCAGTCCTCGACCGCGACGGCGATGTCGAGGTCGGTTGTCATGCGGCGGATCGGCACGCCGTGATGAGCGTGCAAGAGCATGTCTCGCGCCGCGGCTCCGACGACAAGGTAGGGCAGTCCCATCATCTCGGCCCGGCGGGCGATGCGGCGGAGCGGCTCGACGAGGTGGATGGCCTCGTCACGCCCGGTCAGGTCGATCAAGGTACTTCTCCCGGATCTGCTCGGCAGCCTGTGCGCTACGCGCATCGCCGGCGGCGATCAAGTCGGCGTAGATCAGGGGCGTGGGGACCACATCGGGATTCGGTGAAGGTAGCTCACCGGTCCAGAACTGATCGCGGATGGTGACGTTGCCCTCGGGATGACGGCGCAGGCGTGCGGTCGTGATCAGATCTCGCGGTAATGAGGCGGCGTAGATGGTGGTGGTCTCGGGTCGCAACTCGCGCGTCAGGAGCGACGCAGCCGTCTCGCCTCCCCATGCGATGCCGAAGCGGGCGGGTTCGATCGACTGCCACCACAGCGGATCGTCCGCGCGGAACCGATCGACGAAGAGCTTGGGCCGGAGGGTCTGCGTGTACGCCTCGGTCCAAGTGGCAAGCAGTTGGTTCAGGCGTCGCAAGGATCGGTTGTCCTCAGGCCCGATGACGTAGCCACGGTCACGCAGGTCGTGAATCACTGGGGTGACGGCTCCGAGTGAGGTTCCGGCCATGTGAGCGATCAATCGATACGGCGCACGAATGAGCTCTGGCTTCGCCAGGAGGGTGAAGACGACCTGCAGGCCGACGCGCCGGAAGGCTCGGCTGGGGCGTTCAGCAACCGCTCGCTGTCGCCGCGGCCGGCCGATGACCCAGAGGACGATGCCGTCCTGACGCACGTACATGTTTCCTGCGGCATCGAGGAACTGCGCGCCCTGCTCGCGCAGGCGATCGGCGACCGTCAGTGACACGTAGTCGGTGACCAGGACGCCATTACCGCCGGGCCGGAGATCTCGCAGGACCGTGGCGATGATGGTCGCAGCCGAAGCCGTGACCGGTACGAACCAGGCATGAAGGTCGAGCAGCCGTCCGTCCACGGTGAGGGTCACGAGGGCGTCGGCACCGTCTCCCTCGTGGATGTTCGCGGCTGCCTGCAGGCCGAACTCGTCGAGGCGAGCGACCACCTCGTTCAAGAGTTCGCGTACGACCTGCTCATCGGCCATGCGTTCATTCTAGACTGGTGTTCAGAAAAAATGAACAGCATAAAAAACTGAACACGCACGGTTGCCGAACCTCGTCGGTGGTGGGCGCTACCGTCTGTGCTGTGACCGAGCCAGCCGACATCAACGACGTCCCGTCGGACATCCGCGAACGCCACGCGACGCTCTCGCAGGAGATCGAGGAGCACCGCCAGCGGTACTACTTCGCCACGCCCACCATCAGCGACGCCGAGTTCGACCAGCTGATGCGCGAGCTCGAGGGCATCGAGGATCAGTACACGTCGCTGCGCACCCCCGACTCACCGACGCAGAAGGTGGGCGCGCCCGTCGCCGAGCCGGGCGCCGGGGTCGAGGCGTCCTGGCCGCCGGTCGAGCACCTCGAGCGCATGCTCAGCCTCGACAACGCGTTCTCCGCCGACGACATCGCCGAGTGGGCCGCCCGGGTCGAGCGCGAGGTCGGCACCGGCGCGCGCTACCTGTGCGAGCCGAAGGTGGACGGGCTGGCGGTCGACATCGTCTACCGCGACGGCAAGCTGGCCACGCTGGCCACCCGCGGCGACGGCCGCACCGGCGAGGACATCACGTACAACGCGCAGTTCGTCGACGCCATCCCCGACGAGCTGACGGGCACCGACGAGTACCCCGTCCCGTCCGTGGTCGAGATCCGCGGCGAGGCCGTCTTCCCGACGAAGGAGTTCGAGGCGGTCAACGCCGAGCGGGCCGACCTCGGGCTGCCGCTGTTCGCCAACGCCCGCAACTCCGGCGCCGGCGTGCTCCGTCAACGCATGGACCGGCGGCGCGAGAAGCTCGACGCCGCGAAGGCGAAGGCCGACGCCGCGGGGAACGAGGGCCGCGCGCAGGCGTCGTACGAGAAGGTGCTCGAGGAGTACGAGCGGGCCAAGCGCAATCTCAACCGCATGATCCTCGTCTGCCACGGCATCGGCCGGCGCGACGGGTTCGACATCCGGTTCCAGTCCGAGGCCTACGAGGCGTTGCGGGCGTGGGGGCTGCCGGCCAGCGACCGCCCGCGCGTGGTGCCCGACCTCGAGGCCGTCCAGGAGTACATCGACCACTACGGCCAGCACCGCCACGACATCGAGTTCGAGATCGACGGCGTCGTGGTCAAGGTCGACCAGGTCGACCTCCAGCGCCAGCTCGGGTCCACGTCGCGGGCGCCGCGGTGGGCCGTCGCGTTCAAATACCCGCCCGAAGAGGTCACCACCAAGCTCATCGACATCCGGGTCAACGTCGGGCGCACCGGCCGGGTCACCCCGTACGGCGTCATGGAGCCGGTGAAGGTGGCCGGCTCGACGGTCGAGAACGCCACGCTGCACAACGCGTCCGAGGTCAAGCGCAAGGGCGTGCTCATCGGCGACACCGTCGTGCTGCGCAAGGCCGGCGACGTCATCCCCGAGATCCTCGGGCCGGTCGCCGAGCTGCGCGACGGCTCCGAGCGCGAGTTCGTCATGCCCACCGAGTGCCCGGCCTGCGGCACGCCGCTCGCGCCGGCCAAGGAGGGCGACGTCGACATCCGCTGCCCGAACAGCCGGTCGTGCCCGTCGCAGCTGCGGGAGCGGCTGTTCTACCTGGCCGGACGCAGCGGGTTCGACATCGAGGCGATGGGCTGGGAGGCCGGCATCGCGCTGATCAACGCCGGGGTGGTGGCCGACGAGGGCGACGTGTTCGGGCTCGACGCCGACCGGCTCAAGCAGGTGCCGCTGTTCACCAACGCCGACGGCGAGCTGACGGTCAACGGCCGGCGGCTGCTCGACAACCTCGAGAAGGCCAAACAGCAGCCGCTGTGGCGCGTCCTGGTGTCGCTGTCCATCCGCCACGTCGGCCCGACGGCGGCCCGCGCGCTCGCCGGGGCGCTGCGGTCCATGGACGCCATCGTCGACGCGAGCGAGGAGCAGCTGGCCGGCACCGACGGCGTCGGCCCCACCATCGCCGCGTCGGTCAAGGAGTGGTTCGCCGTCGACTGGCACCAGGAGATCGTGCGCAAGTGGCGCGAGGCGGGCGTCCGCATGGTCGACGAGGTCGACGAGTCCATGCCGCGCACCCTCGAGGGCCTCACGGTCGTCGTCACCGGGTCGTTGCAGGGCTTCTCCCGCGACGACGCCAAGGAGGCCATCCTGGCGCGCGGCGGCAAGGCGTCGGGCTCGGTGTCGAAGAAGACGTCGTTCGTGGTCGTCGGCGAGAACGCCGGCTCCAAGCACGACAAGGCCATCGAGCTCAAGGTGCCGGTGCTCGACGAGGACGGCTTCCGCGTGCTGCTGGAGTCCGGGCCCGACGAGGCCGCGAAGGTCGCCCAGGTCGGCGAGGCCGAGGAGTAGGCGACGCGGTGCCGGGGACGCGCGAAGGGTCTGGCGGATGCCAGACCCTTCGTGTCCACGAGGACTCGCCCGCCGCCCGTGGGCGGCCTGCGCGCTGCTGCGTGGAACCGGAGATCCGGGGACACCTCCGTCGCGGGGTGCGCGACGACTACGCCCGGGCCGAGAACCGGCCCGCGACCGCGGCGTACGCCTGCAGCCGCAGCTTGGCGAGGTACCGGCTGCGCAGCCGGCTGAGGTAGCTCCGTCCGTGCTGACGACTCATGGGGGGGTCCTCTCGCTACTCACGAGGTTCCGCAGAGCCGTCACACGACCGCTCGGGAACCAGACGATGTGCCGGTGCCCCGAGCGGGACTCCAGTGTTCAGTTGTCCTTCCATGATCGTTCTGTCCGGAGGGCCGGTCAAGGGCTTCGTCCGTATGCGTGCTTTACCCCGTTTGAGCTGCGGTTTTACGTCCGCGAAAAATGTGGCCTCCAGGGGCTGGCGCGGGAGGCGTCCGCTCATGCATCCTTGCGTCGTCAAGGCACGTCCCGCCGCAGAAACACCCGGTGGTCACACCATCGTCAGTGCCACCTCTGCGCCCGTCCCCCGAAGTGAGGTTCCCATGACCTCTTTCGCTGAGCATGTGGCTCCAGCGGCGGAGCTCTTCCCGGTCGCGGCGTCCTGGCCGCGCCGGCTCGGAGCCGCCAAGACCTCCTACATCACACGGCACGTCATCGACCTCGTGCCGTCCGGCGACGAGCTCGCGCTGGCGCCGGCGACCATCCCGGCCGCCGGCGACGTCATCCTGGCCCGCGTCGAGTCGATCGGCGCGCACGACTGGATCGAGCGTCCCGACGGGCGCAAGGCGCGGCTGTTCGCCGGCGACGAGATCGTCGTCGCGTACGGCGCCCGGTACGCCACCGACGCCTACGAGGCCGTCGTGCCCGACGACTTCGGCGCGTGCGACCTGGTGGCCGCCGGCGGCATGGCCGGCCGCGTCGTCGGTGCGTACTCCGGGTTCGCCGCGCCCACGCGCATCGTGCCGATCGGGCAGCTCGCCGGGCTCGACGGCCGCGGGCTCACGGTGCGCGACGGCGCGCCCATCGGGCTCACCGCGGTGCCGCCGCCCGTGCACCCGCCGGTGGTCGCCGTCGTCGGCACCTCGATGAACGCGGGCAAGACGACGTCGGCAGCGTCGCTGGTGCGCGGCATGACGCGGGCCGGCCGGCGGGTCGCCGCCGCCAAGGTCACGGGGACCGGCGCCGGCAACGACCGCTGGCACCTCATCGACGCCGGCGGCGCGCCGGTGCTCGACTTCACCGACGCCGGGTTCCCGTCGACGCACCTCGTGTCGCCGGAGGACCTGGTCGCGACGTACTTCGGGCTGCTGTCGGCGGTGTCGGCGGCGGAGCCGGACATGGTGGTCATCGAGATCGCCGACGGCGTCGCGCACATCGAGACCGCCCGGCTGCTGGCCGAGCCCGCCGTCCGCGCCACGCTCAGCGGCGTGCTGTTCGCGGCCGGCGACGCGCTCGGCGCGCTGTCCGGGGTCGACCTGCTGCGGTCGTGGCACCTGCGGGTGACGGCCGTGACGGGCATGGTGACGGCGTCGCCGCTGGCCGCCCGCGAGGCGGCCGGGCTGGTCGACGTCCCGGTGGTGGCCACGAAGGACCTCATGGACCCCACCATCGCCGCGGCCCTCGTGTCCCAGGACTCCGAGGCCGCCTGACTGGGCGCCGCACGCTCACGCCGTCGTCCGCAATCCCCGGCGGCGGTTCGTCCGTACAACCAAGGGGCCTGACATCACTCGGGGAAGGAGGTTGGGGGTTCCGCAGTCCACAACTCCACACTGGGCCGAGACCCCGGGGCCGACGCCCCGGTCAGGAGCGCGTGTTGCATCCGATCACCGAAGGAGACAGCGGTGAAACACGTCACCTGGCGCCTGCGAGCTGCGCGCACCCGCGCGGTCGCGATGATGGCGGCCGGAGCCTTGGCGCTCCCACTCGTCGCGGCGACGACATCGACGGCACAAGAGGCGCCTGAGGCACCCGCGCCCGAGGCGACGGCCCAGCAGGACGAGGACTACTCGATCCTGGTGGTGGGCCGCACTCTCGGCTTCCGGCACGGCAGCATCGTCCCGGGCACGACGGCCATCATCCAGCTCGGCGAGGAGCACGGGTTCAGCGTCGACGTCTGGGACCCGGCCCAGCCCACGCGGACCCTGCCGAGCACCCCGTTCACGACGGCTGAGAACCTGGCGCAGTACGACGCCATCGTGTTCCTGTCGCCCGTCGACGGCACCAACAACCCCGCCAACCCGCCGCTGCTGAACGACAGCGAGTTCGCGGCGTTCCAGGGCTACATCCGGGGCGGCGGCGGCTTCGCCGGCATCCACGCCGCCACGGACACCATGCACACCCGGCCCTGGTACGGCCAGCTGGTCGGCGCGTACTTCCGCAACCATCCGGCGAACCAGGACGCGAAGCTCGTCGTCGCCGACCGGTCGCACCCGTCGACCGCACATCTGGAGACGGTCTGGAACCGCCACGACGAGTGGTACAACTTCACCGCCAACCCGCGCGGCAACGTGCACGTGCTGCTCACCATCGACGAGCGGTCGTACAACCCCGGTAGCGGCACCATGGGCACCGACCACCCGATGGCCTGGTGTCACACCTTCGAGGGCGGCCGCTCCTGGTACACCGCGCTCGGCCACACCAACCAGTCCTACACCGAGCCGGCGTTCCTGCAGCACATCCTCGGCGGCATCGAGTGGGCGGCCGGCGCGGCCGGCGGCGACTGCGGCGGGACGGACTGGGAGCACTTCGAGAAGGTCGCCATCGACAGCGACACCCGGTTCCCGAGCGAGCTCGCCGTCGCCGATGACGGCCGGGTGTTCTTCATCGAGATGGGGGAGCGCCGGCAGGCGACGACCCCGGCGAACCTCAAGGTGATCGACCCCGGAACCCAGACGACCACCGTCGTCGCCACCCTCGACGTCTACACCGGGATCGCCACCGGCAACGCCCAGGAGGACGGGCTGCTCGGCCTGGCGCTGGACCCGTCCTTCGACACCAACGACTGGCTCTACCTGTTCCGGTCGGTGCCGGGACCGGTGGCCTGCCCGACCAGCGACATCACGGGCGGGAGCTGCGGCGTCAACCGGCTGTCGCGGTTCACGCTCACCGGTGAGGGGCTGACCGAGGAGAAGGTCATGCTCGACGTCACCGTGCAGCGCGAGCAGTGCTGCCACGAGGCGGGCTCGCTGGAGTTCGACAAGGACGGCAACCTGTACATCTCCACCGGCGACGATACCAACCCGTTCGAGTCGCAGGGCTATACCCCGATCGACGAGCGGCCGGGCCGGCAGCCGTTCGACGCGCAGCGATCCTCGGCCAACACCAACGACCTGCGCGGCAAGATCCTGAAGATCACGCCCACGGCGTCGGGCGGCTACACCATCCCGGAGGGGAACCTCTTCCCGCCGCGGACGCCGGGCACGCGGCCGGAGATCTACGCCATGGGCTTCCGCAACCCGTACCGCATCGAGTCCGACCCCGAGACCGGGCAGCTGTACGCGATCGACTACGGGCCCGACGCCGGCGGACCCAACGCCGACCGCGGTCCCGAGGGCCGGGTCGAGTGGAACGTCATCACCCCGGGCAACTACGGCTGGCCGTACTGCCACGGCGGCGCCGCCTACCGCGACTGGGCCTTCCCGAGCGGGCCGGCCGGCGAGACGTTCGACTGCGCGAGCCCGGTCAACGAGTCGCCGAACAACACCGGCCTGACGTCGTTGCCGCCGGTGGTGGACCCGGAGGTCTTCTACGGACGGCTGCCGTTCGCCGGCGGCGGCGCAAGCCAGCCGGACATCGGCACCGGTGGCGCGCCGACGGTCGGGCCGGTCTACCGGTACGTGCCCGACGAGGCGCCCGTGCTGTCCGGCAGCCGCAGGTGGCCGGAGTCGTACGACGGCCAGGCGTTCTTCGGCGAGTGGGGCCGGACCAGCAACAACCTGTACAACTTCATCCTGGACGGCGACCAGCAGGTCCAGGAGATCAGCCCGCTGTTCCACGGCGTGTTCAACCCGTGGACGCGCCCGCACGAGATCGAGTTCGGGCCCGACGGCGCGCTCTATGTCATCCAGTGGGGCCACACGTTCGGCACGACCGGCATCTCGACCATCCAGCGCATCGACTACACGGGCGGTCCGACGTGCTCCGCGCGGGACGTGGGGGCGAGCACGGTGGTGATCGGCGGGCTCGACAGCGGCGTGCCCAACCGGGTCGCGGGGGCGAGCTGCTCGATCAACCAGCTGATCGACGACGATCCGGACTCCTGGTCCAGCAGCGGTGAGTTCGTCCGGCACGTGGGCGAGGTCGCCGACTACTACGTGGAGCGCGGTGTGATCACCGAGCGGCAGAAGGGTGCGATCGTCCGCACGGCGACGCGCTCGGGCGTCGGCTGATCGACCGTGACGCGGAGGCCCGCCGCCCCCACGCGGCGGCGGGCCTCTTCGCGTGCTCTTGGGGGCCGGGCGAGGAGTCGAACCTCGCATGTGGGCGCGGGGAGAACCCTCGGACCGCCTCACCCGGGTGGGTAGTTGCCGTATGTCTACCGGCCCACTCTTCGCAACAGGATGATGCTGCGAATCATTCCCGCGGCGTGGCGCGGGGGCCGAGGCGTGGGCTCCGAGGCGCGAGGCCTGGGGCCTCAAGGCGCGGCGCCCGAGCCCCGAGCCGGGCCCCGTCCGGAACGGGGGCGCCGGCCCTGGCGTGCTTTCCGGCGTGTTGACACAGGCGCCAACAGTTGCCGCTGGTGTCAACACACCGGATCGAACCGTCCGAGCCCCAGTGGGCCTGCCGCGCCGGGCCGCCGTTCATCCACAGGCCGGACGGGTTCGCGGAGTCGTCCACAATCGGCCCGAGCGCGGTGGCGAGCTGTCGGATCCGGCGGCTAGCGTCGCAGGCATGGATCTGAGGGACGAAGCAGAGGCGCTGCTGCGGCGGCTGGTCGGCAACGACACGGCCGAGTTCCGCGACGGCCAGTGGGACGCCGTGCGCGACCTCGTGGAGCACCGGCGTCGCGTGCTGGTCGTGCAGCGCACCGGCTGGGGCAAGTCGGCGGTGTACTTCGTCGCGACGGGTCTGCAACGGGCGCGCGGCGCGGGCCCGACGGTCATCGTGTCGCCGCTGCTGGCGCTCATGCGCGACCAGGTGGCCGCGGCGGGACGGGCGGGCGTGCGCGCGGTCACCATCAACTCCGCCAACGCCGACGAATGGGGCGAGGTCGCCAAACAGCTGGCCGACGACGCCGTCGACGTCCTGCTGGTCAGCCCCGAGCGGCTGAACAACCCGCGGTTCCGCGACGAGCAGCTGCCCACGCTGGCGGCCGGCGCCGGGCTCATCGTGGTCGACGAGGCGCACTGCATCTCCGACTGGGGCCACGACTTCCGCCCCGACTACCGGCGCATCCGCGACCTCCTCGGCACCCTTCCGGCCGGCACCCCGGTGCTGGCGACGACGGCGACGGCCAACGCGCGCGTCGTGGCCGACGTCGCCGAGCAGCTGGGCGCCGGGGGAGCCGAGGTCACCACCATCCGCGGCTCGCTGGCCCGCGAGAGCCTGCGGCTGGGGGTGCTGTCGCTCGACGACGCCGAGCACCGGCTGGCGTGGCTGTCCGCACACCTCGGCGAGCTGCCCGGCAGCGGCATCGTCTACACGCTGACGGTCTCGGCGGCCGAGGACACCGCGGCCCTGCTGCGGGAGGCCGGCCACCACGTGCTCGCCTACACCGGCCGCACCGATCCCGCCGACCGCGTCGAGGCCGAACGGGCGCTGCTGCACAACGAGGTCAAGGCGCTGGTCGCCACCAGCGCGCTGGGCATGGGGTTCGACAAGCCCGACCTCGGCTTCGTGGTCCACCTCGGCGCGCCGTCGTCGCCCGTGGCCTACTACCAGCAGGTCGGCCGGGCCGGGCGTGCGACCGAGCGGGCCGACGTGCTGCTGCTCCCGGCGGCCGAGGACCAAGCCATCTGGCAGTACTTCGCCACGGTCTCCATGCCGCGGCAGGAGCAGGCGGCGGCGGTCATCCGGGCGCTGTCCGCCTCCGGCGACGCCATGTCCACGGCGGCGCTCGAGACCGTGGTCGACGTCCGGCGCACGCGGCTCGAGCTGCTGCTCAAGGTCCTCGACGTCGACGGCGCGGTGCAGCGGGTCCGCGGCGGCTGGCAGGCCACCGGGCAGGACTGGGTCTACGACGCCGAACGGTACGAACGGGTCGCCGCCGCGCGCGACGCCGAGGCCCGGTCCATGCTGGCCTACCAGCGCGGCGAGCAGTGCCGCATGGCGTTCCTGCAAGCCGCCCTCGACGACCCGAGCGCGGCGCCGTGCGGCCGCTGCGACGTCTGTGCCGGCCCTTGGTACACCGACGAGGTTCCCGCCGACGCCCGGGCGGCGGCTCGGACCACGCTGGCCCGGGCCGGCGTGCTGCTGGAGCCGCGGGTCCAGTGGCCGTCGGGCATGGCCCGCCTCGGCGTCGACGTCAAGGGCAAGATCGGCCCGGACGAGAAGGTCGAGCCGGGCCGTGTGGTGGCGCGGCTCACCGACCTCGGCTGGGGCCAGCGGCTGCGGTCGCTGCTCGAGGCCGGCGACGCGCCCGCTCCGGAGGCGCTGCTGGCGGCCTGCGTCGACGTGCTGCGCGAGTGGCACTGGGACCGCCGCCCCGACGCCGTCATCACCGTGCCGTCGCGGCGGCATCCGCAGCTGATCGGCTCGGTCGGCCGGTACCTGGCGTCGGTGGGCCGGCTGGCCGATCTCGGCGAGCTGGAGGCCAGCGGCGCCGGCCCGGCCGAGGACGCCGAGCCCGGCGGCAACAGCGCCTTCCGTCTGGCCTCGGTCTGGGACGCCTGGCGGGTGAGCGCGGCGTCCCGTGAGGCCCTGGCCTCACTGGGCCCCGACCCGGTCGTCCTCCTGGTCGACGACCTCGCCGACTCCCGCTGGACCCTCACCGTCGCCGGACGGGAGCTGCGGCTGGCCGGAGCAGGTCAGGTGCTGCCGTTCGCCCTCGCCAGCGTGGGCTGACCGGCGCGGCGACACCCGGTCAGGCGGTCGCGGCGCCGTCCGCGTCGGCCGGCTCGTCCGCCGCGTGTGCGTCGCGGGCGGCGGGCGCGGTACGGCGGATCACCTGGGCCAGCGCCACCAGGTGCACCAGGCGGGCCAGCTCGGAGTCGAGGATGCGGGGTCCGCCGTCGCGGCCGAAGACGATCGCCTGGCCGGTGTCGCCGACGGGGACGCCAACCGCCACGACGTCCTGCCAGGGCTCGGGCGCGTCGGCGCCCACGGCGATGCGGGTCGGTTCGGTCAGCGGGAGCCAGGGCGCCTCATAGCCGTCGTCCTCGGGCGCGCCGCCGCTGGCCCGTTGCACCTTCAGCGTCGACCCCGACGCCGGCAGCAGCAGCCCCCACCCGGAGCGGAAGATGCCGGGCACGAGGTCGACCAGGATCTCCTCGGCGCGGTCGGGCTCCGCGGTCATCGCCTCGACGGCCTCGAGGTCGCGGTGCAGGCTGGCGCCCGGGCTGTAGTGGCCGATGAACTCCACCGTCACGTCGGGCACCGTCCGGCATGCCGTCACCAGCGAGTCGGGGAGCCGCCCGCCGGGAAGGTCGACCAGGAAGTCGTCGACGACGAAGCCGTCGCCACGGTGCTCGACGACGTCGACGCCGACGATGTCACCACCGGCGGCGCCGACCGCCGTCGCCACGGCACCGAGCGAACCGGGACGGTCCGGTACGACCACGCGCATGAGAAACGACACCCGCACAGAGTGACACAGATCCTGTCACGACCGTGTTGCGGTCGGAGGCGAGTCCTCAGTGCTCCGCGCGCAGCCAGGCGAGCACGGCCAGCACCCGCCGGTGGTCGTCGTCGGAGGGCGGGAGGTCGAGCTTGGTGAGGATCGACGAGATGTGCTTCTCGACCGCACCCTGCGTGACGACGAGCAGGCGGGCGATCGCGACGTTGGTGCGGCCCTCCGCCATCAGCGCCAGCACTTCGCGCTCCCGCGCCGTCAGCGTCTGCAGGGGGTCGCGGCGGCGCCGGGCGAACAGCTGGGCGACGACCTCGGGGTCGAGCACCGTCCCGCCGGAGGCCACCCGCTCCAGCGCGTCGGACAGGTCGGCCAGCGCCGACACCCGGTCCTTCAGCAGGTAGCCGACGCCGCCGGCGCCGTCGGCCAGCAGGTCGCCGGCGTAGGACTCCTCGACGTACTGCGACAGCACCAGCACGCCGGTGCCGGGTACCGCCGCCCGCGCGGCCAGCGCCGCCCGCAGCCCCTCGTCGGTGAAGGTCGGAGGCATGCGGACGTCGACGATCGCGACGTCGGGGCGGTGCTCCTGCACCGACCGCACCAGCGTGTCGCCGTCGCCCACGGCGTCGACGACGTCGGCGCCGGCCTCACCCAGCAGGCGGACGAGTCCTTCACGCAGCAGCAGGGAGTCCTCGGCAAGTACGACACGCACCCGCACAGCATGCCAGGTGGGCGATGGCGGCTGCGGGTCAGGACGCGTGCCGCGCCTTGCTGTCCTGGTCGTCGTCCTTGGCCTGGGCGCCGGGGGCCTGCGCGGACGGCGTCAGGGGCTCGTCGGCGCGGGCCTCGACCGCCTCGATCAGCTTGAGGTCGGCCTGGGTGTGCAGGATGGCGGCCTCGATGGTGAGCGCCGCGAGCGCGTCGTGCTGGTGGGTGCGCCGGGCGGTGCGCAGCGTCTGCAGCTCCGCCAGGCGGGCGTCGTGCTGGATGCGGCAGACCTCGCGGACGGCGTCGGGGCCGCGCCGGCCCGCGGCGAGCACCTTGAGGATGAAGTCGTCGCGGTAGCCCGACGTGCGCGTGGTGGGCGTGGCCAGCCATTCGTCGAGGTCGCTGCGCCCGGCCGACGTGATGAGGTAGACGGTGCGGTCGGGCCGGGAGTCCTGCGGCACGGTGTGCGAGCTGACCATGCCGTCGCGATGCAGCCGATCGAGGATCTGGTACACGTGGCCGATGTTCAGCCCACCCCACTGGGGTCCGACGGCCTTCTCGAAGTTCGCCTTGAGCTCATACCCGTAGCTGGGTCCGTCGGCCAGCAGGGCGAGAACGGCATGCTGAAGCGGCACTCTCACACTGTAAGGGTGAACCGGCCGTTCCAACGACATTCACGGCCCGTAATCCGTGGTCGTGGCGACTGTCATGTCGCGAGCGGGGGGTTGCGCGGGGATGAGAGAATCAGCCCTGGCCGTTTGTCGTGCTGAACCGAAGGTCATGATGATCAGATGAGACGGCAGGGTCCCGGCGACGCTGCGGACGTCCGGCCGGGGGGCCACGACCGGTTCCCGGGGGCGCCCGTCTCGCTGCACAACGTCACCCGTCACTACCGGCAGGGCGGCGCCCAGGTGCCCGCCCTCGTCGACGTCACGCTCGACATCGGGGCCGGCGAGACGGTCGCCGTCGTCGGCCCGTCGGGCTCGGGCAAGTCGACGCTGCTGCACGTCATCGGCGGCATGGACCGGCCCGACTCCGGCACCGTCGTGGTCGGCGGCACCCGGGTCGAGCAGCTGTCGCGGCGCGCGGCCGCGGCGTTCCGGCGCGGCGTCGGCTTCGTCTTCCAGCACTACCACCTGCTGCCGCAGCTGAGCGCGCTCGACAACGTGGTGGTGCCGCTGATGCCGATCCACGTCGGCTTCGACCGCCACGAACGGGCGCGCGAGCTGCTCGACGCCGTCGGGCTCGGCGCGAAGCAGGCGGCGCGTGTCGCCGACCTCTCCGGCGGCGAGCAGCAGCGGGTGGCCATCGCCCGCGCGCTGGTCGCCCGGCCGAAGCTGCTGCTGGCCGACGAGCCGACCGGCGCCCTCGACTCCCGTACCGGCGACGAGGTCCTCGACCTGCTCGCGCAGGTGCAGTCCGAGTACGGCATGACGCTCGTCCTGGCGACGCACGAGGCTGCGGTCGCGGCCCAGTGCGCCCGCGTGGTGAGCCTCCGCGACGGCACGGTCGTCGCCGACCACGCACTCTGGGACCCGCAGCCTGACGAGACGCTGCGGCGGGCGACCGGCCTCGGCTGACGTGAACCGCCTGCGCCGGATCCTGCGTCGCCGTCGCCGCACCGCGAGCGGCCCGGCCGGCGTCGGCCCGCTCGTCCGCGCCCAGCTGCGCGCCCACTGGGGCCGGGCACTGGCGCTGGGCCTCGGCGTGGTCGCCGCGACGTCGGTGTTCACCGTGCTCACCGGCGCCTCCGAGGTCGAGCGCCTGGAGCTGCGCGGCGAGGTGGCCGCCGCGCCGAGCCCGTACCACATCCTGGTCCGCCCGCCCGGTACCCGCAGCGACCTCGAGGCCGAGCACGGGCTGGTGCGGCCGTACCAGCTGTCCGGCCAGTTCGGCGGCATCTCGCTGGACGACTACGACGCCATCCGCGCGATCGGCGGGGTCGACGTCGCCGCGCCGGTCGCGATGGTCGGCTACGTCATGCACGCGACGCAGGTGGCCGTCGACGTCGGCCCCCGCACCGATGCCGGCCGCGAGCTGTTGGTCGCCGACGTCGTGTACACCGGCGACCGCGGGCTGACCGCGATCGAGCAGCCGTCGGCGTCGTTCTCCTACGTCACGCCGAACACCGTCTCCGTGCTCGGCCAGCCCAACGACAGCGGCGCACCCCACGGCGTCGCCGAGACCATGCCGGACGGGTCCACGGTGCTCGTGTGCCCGTACCGCACGTGGGGCGGCGACATCGCCGACTCGCCGGCCGCCGCGGCTCGCGAGCGCAGCAGCAGCTGCTCGACCACCCGGCCCGGCGGCGACCCGGCCACGCGCACCCTGCAGGCGCCGCAGCGCCGCACCGTCACACTGGAATGGTCGTTCCCGGTGCTGGTGGCGGCGGTCGACCCGGATCAGGAGGCCGCGCTGGCCGACGGTGGCGAGGTCCCGGCCGCGCTGCGGGCGCTGGCCGGCTCCGCCGCCGGCACGGCCGACGGTCCGGTCCCCGTCGTCGTCGCGTCCGAGCCGCACGTCGACGCGCAGGCCGAGGTGACGGTCCGGCGGTTGCCCGACGAGGTGGCCGGCCGGTTCGCGGCCGGCCTGACGCTGGACGAGGCCGGCGAGCTGCTGGCGACGCCGGGGCCGGTCGTCGCGACGGACACGATCACCGCCGACCAGGCCTACCGGCAGCTCATCCGCGAGGCGCTCGAGGCGCCCGAGAGCATCCTCGTCGACAGCATCTGGACCACGGAGCCGACGGCGTACGTGGTCGGCGCCGGCGGCGTGCTGAAGCCGCGCCCGGTGGAGAACCCGCAGGAGGTCTGGCGGTCGTCGCTCCGGGTCGAGGGCTACGTCCCGGCGCCGCCCGTCGTCGCCGACACCGGGTTCCGCGCGGTGCGCCCGCACCCCGGCTCGCCGGCGACCCGGACCGGCTCCATGCCGCCGCAGCTGAGCATCGTCGGCGTCTTCGACTCGCACGACGTCGAGGCGACCGAGTTCGAGGGCGCCCACGGACTCCCGGGCGCCGACGCGCGCAGCCGGACGCTGCTCGGCGGCCGCACGCTGCTGCCGTCGGGCAGCCCGGGCGCCTACCATCTGGGCCCGCCGACGGCGTTCATCCGGCTGTCCGACCTCGACACGTTCACCGGATCCGGCAGCGAGTTGGCCGACCCCGACGCACCGATCACCGCGATCCGGGTCCGCGTCGCGGGCGTCGACGGCGTCAGCCCGGTCGAGCGCGAGCGGGTCCGCCTGGTGGCCGACCAGATCCGCGCCGCCACCGGCCTCGACGTCGACGTCGTCCTCGGCAGCGCCGCCACCGAGCAGACCGTCGAGTTGCCGGCCGGCGCGTTCGGCCGGCCGGAGCTGGCGCTGGCCGAGACCTGGATGCGCCAGGGCGTCGTCGCCGCCGTCATGCAGGCCGTCGACCACAAGAGCGTGGCGCTGTTCGCGCTGGTCCTGGCCGTGAGCACGCTGTTCGTCGCGAACGTTTCGGCGGCGTCGGCGCGGTCGAGGCGGGGCGAGCTGGCGGTGCTGAGCCGGGTCGGCTGGAGCCGCGGACACCTGCTGCGGCTGCTGCTGGCCGAGATCCTGCTGGTCGGCGGCGTCGCGGGGGTCGCCGGCGCGCTGGTCTCGGTGGCGATCGGCTGGATCACCGGGCTGGAGGTCACGCCGGCGCGCGCCGCGGTGGCCGTGCCGGTGGCGGCGTTCGTCGCGCTGGCCGCCGCGGCCTGGCCGGCCTGGCGGGCGTCGAAGCCGTCCGTCGCCGGC
>NZ_QUAL01000057.1 GCF_003579925.1 Jiangella rhizosphaerae
CGGCGCGGGGCCGGCGGTGGCCGGCGGGGCGCCTCCGGCGCGGCCGAGCGCCCGCCCGATGCCCAGGCTCAGCCCGCCGGCGCCGAGGACGAACCGCCGGCCGCTCTCGACGACGGCTCGGCCGACCACGTCGAGGTGGTCGTCGGTGAACCCGTCGCAGACGACGGCGGCGTCGTCCGACCCGCGCCAGGCGGCGGCGACGGCGTCCGAGCCGCCTGCGTACGCGGTCCAGTGCAGCGACCCGATCGGCAGCGTCGTCTGCGCGCCCAGGTGCCGGGCGAGATCGGACTCCGTCGCCGGCGTCACCGGGTGGTGCGCCATCGTCGGCTGGCG
The DNA here is from genome assembly GCF_003579925.1 of Jiangella rhizosphaerae. Classification (GTDB taxonomy): domain Bacteria; phylum Actinomycetota; class Actinomycetes; order Jiangellales; family Jiangellaceae; genus Jiangella; species Jiangella rhizosphaerae. The sequence continues at coordinate 334 of NZ_QUAL01000057.1, forward strand.
GTCTAGCCGGTGGACGACCTCGCCGTCGCGGGCGAAGTGGTGGCCGAAGAACGTGTAGCGGCCGAAGTCGGGCTGGGCGAACAGCACCGGGACGGCGGCCGGGCCGAAGACGTCGCGGGCGATCTCGAGGACGCGGCCCAGGCTGCCGACGGCGGGGGAGGAGTCGGCCGTCGAGCAGGCCTTGTACTGCACGACCGGCAGCGCCAGGTCGCGTAGCAGCTCCAGTGCGGGCCGCACCTCGGCGTCCAGCCGGTCCGCGGAGAGCGACCGCGCCACGCCGGCGACGCCGACGACGTCGGGGCCGTCGCCGAGCGCGTCCTTGACGCCGTCCGGCGACGTCACCAGCACGCCCGTGCAGCCGGCCCGGCGGAACTGGACGAGCGCGTCGACGGAGCCGGTGAAGTCGTCGCCGTAGAAGCCCGCGGCCGTCATGGGCGGTCTCCGAACTGCGCCAGCGACGCCGCCAGCTCCGGCGATCGCTCCGCTCGGGCCGTCAGGGCCTCCCCGGTGACCGCCGCGTCCCACGCCTCGCGCATCGCCGTGACCCCGGCGCCGGAGCCGCCCGGGTGCGCGTGGATGCCGCCGCCGGCCAGCACCAGCAGGTCGCTGGGGTCGCCCACCCGCGCGTACGTGCGGTCGGCGATGGCCGGCGTCTGACCCGAGGACAGCACGGGGACGACGTGGTAGCCGCCGAGCAGCGGGGTGCGCACGTCGGTGATGGACGCGCCCACCTCGTCGTCGGTCTCGTAGAACTTGTTCGCGATGCCGTTGGTGTGCAGGTGGTCGACGCCGACCAGCCGGGCCAGCTTCTGGAACACCCGGAACGCGATGCCCAGCTGCGGCGACCGGGCGAACGCGCCGAACATCGCCCGGTGCCCGTGGATCGGCAGCTCGGCGCGCTCGCGCAGGTACTGCACCCCGGCGAAGCCGACGGCGTTGATCACGACCATGACGCAGGTCCCGCCGGCGGCCCGGACGAGGTCGTGGTTGGACGCGAGGTGGGAGATGTCGTCGGTGATGTTGAACGCGTACATCGGCATCCGGCCGGTGCGGTCGGCGGCGCGCTTGAGCACGTCCATGACGACGTGCACGCGGTCGGCCAGCGGGAAGCCCGGCGGGTTGCCCTGGAGCTCGTCGTCCTTGATGAAGTCGATGCCGGCCATGGCCAGCTCCTCGACCAGCTCGGCCAGCTCCTCCGGGCCCAGGCCGACGCTCGGTTTGACGATGGTGCCGATCAGCGGCCCGGTCGCGCCGGCCTTGCCGGCCAGCGCCTTGGTGCCCTCGACGCCGAACGCCGGGCCCGCGTAGGTGGTGCCGAACACGTCGGGCACCTCGAGGTCGACCAGCCGCAGCTCGCCCAGCTCGCGCAGCTCGAACAGGTTGCCCGCGACGGCCGCCAGCAGGTTCGGCACCGACGGGCCGAAGTTGTGCACCGGGAACTCGACGACGATGCGGGCGCGGCGCGCGTCGGCCCAGTCGCCGACCGCGCCGGGCAGCGGCGGCCGGCCGCTGAGCGGCAGCTCGTCGACGGACCGGACGACGGCCGCGTGCCGAGCCTTCAGCTCCGCGGACTCGCGGGCGACGGCGACGAACGTGCCACTGGACTGCTCGCCGGCGATGACGGCGGCGGCCTTCTCCAGGGGGAGCGCGGTCGCGATCTCGTAGGTCGCCAGGACGTTCCCGCTCACGCTGCCTCCATCGGGACGATGCATAGATATGCGCTTACGCATGTACGTGCAGCGACCATACAGCCGGGGGAGGGCTTGCGCAAGAGCTGTGGTCTGACCGGTAGGTTCGGCATCGTGAGCCCCGTCATCGACGTCGACGCGCTGCGCGCCGCGGTGGGATCTGCCCAGGTCAGCGAGCGGATCGCGGACCGCGCCCGGATGGCGCACGACGCATCGCACTACCTGCTCACGCCGGCCGCGGTGGTGACGCCGTCCTCCGTCCCCGAGGTGGCCGCGCTGCTCGCGACGGCGCACCGCGACGGCGTCCCGCTGACGTTCCGCTCCGGCGGCACGAGCCTGTCCGGGCAGGCGGGCACGGACGCCGTCCTGGTCGACACCCGCCGGCACTTCGGCGGCGTGACGGTGCTCGACGACGGCGCCCGCGTGCGGGCCGAGCCGGGCGCCGTCGTGCGCCGGGTCAACGCCGCGCTGGCGCCGTACCGCCGGCGGCTCGGGCCCGACCCCGCGAGCGAGGCGGCCTGCACGGTGGGCGGCGTCGTCGCGAACAACTCCTCGGGCATGACGAGCTCGACGACGGCGACGGCCTACCGCACGCTGGCCGGCCTGGAGCTGGTGCTGCCCAGCGGCAGCTACCTCGACACCGCGGCGCCGGGAGCCGACGCGCGGCTGGCCGCGTTGGAGCCGGAACTGCACGCCGGGCTGGCCCGCATCCGCGACCGGCTGCGGGCCGACGCGGTGTTGCGGGCGCGCATCGAGCACCAGTTCTCGATGAAGAACACCATGGGCTACGGCCTCAACGCGTTCCTCGACCACGACGCGCCGGCCGACATCCTGGCCCACCTGGTGGTCGGGTCCGAGGGGACGCTGGCGTTCGTCGCGTCGGCGACGTTCGACACGCTGCCGGTGCTGCCGCACGTCGCGACCGCGCTGCTGGTGTTCGACACGCTCGATCGCGCGATCGGGGCGCTGCCCGAGCTGGTCGCGGCCGGCGCCGGCGCCGTCGAGCTGATGGACGCGACGTCGTTGCGGGTCGCGGCGGCCGACCCGGGTGCGCCGGCGGTGATCCGGTCGCTGCGGATCGAGCAGCACACGGCGCTGCTGGTCGAGGTGGCCGCGGCGACGGCTGCGGAGCTGGAGGCGCTGTCGGCCGCGGTGGGTGCCGTGGTCGGCCGGTTGCCGCTGAGCGTGCCGGGCGGGCTGTCGTCCGACGCGGGGCAGCGGGCCGCGGCGTGGCACGTCCGCAAGGGCCTCTACGCGACGGTGGCCGGTGCCCGGCCGCAGGGGACGACGGCGCTGCTGGAGGACATCGTCGTGCCGGCGCCCGCGCTGGGGCCGGCGGTGCGCGACCTGCAGGGGCTGTTCGACCGCTACGCCTACGGCGACGCCGTCATCTTCGGGCACGCCCGCGACGCGAACCTGCACTTCATGATCACGCCGCGGCTCGACGACCCGCGCGAGCTGTCGGCCTATGCGGCCTTCACCGAGGACCTCGTCGACCTCGTGCTCGGCGCCGACGGCTCGCTCAAGGCCGAGCACGGCACCGGCCGCATCATGGCGCCGTACGTCCGCCGCCAGTACGGCGACGAGCTCTACGCGGTGATGCGCGAGGTGAAGGCGCTGTGCGACCCGCGTGGCGTGCTGGCGCCCGGGGTCGTCCTCGACGAGGACCCGCAGGCGCACCTGCGCCACCTCAAGACCGTGCCGCCGGTCGACCCCGCGCTGGACACCTGCGTCGACTGCGGCTACTGCGAGCCGGTCTGCCCGTCGCGCGGCGTCACGACGACGCCGCGGCAGCGGATCGCGCTGCTGCGCGAGATCGCCGTCGCGGCGCCCGACGTCCGGGCGGAGCTGGAGAAGGAGTACCGGTACCTGGCCGTGCAGACCTGCGCCGCGGACTCGCTGTGCGTCACCGCCTGCCCGGTCAAGATCGACACCGGGCAGGCGATGAAGGCCCGCCGGTCCGACTCGCTGGGCCGCGTCGCGCAGAAGGCGGGTTCGGTGGCGGCCCGGCACTGGGGTGCGGGCGTGAGCACCGCACGGGCCGGCCTGCGCGTCGCGTCGGCTCTGCCCGGCCCAGTGGTGTCGGGCGCGTCATCGCTAGCCAGAGCCGTGCTCGGCACGGAGTGGATCCCCGCTGCCGACGGCTCGCTGCCGGGGCCGGGGCGGCCGCGGCCGTCGTCGGGGTCGGGCGCCGGGGCCGTCGAGGCCGTGTTCTTCCCGGCCTGCATCGGCGCGCTGTTCGCGCCGGAGGGCGGCGGCGACGGCGTCACCGCGGCGTTCCTCGCGCTGGCCGAACGGGCCGGCGTCCCCGTCGCCATCGCCGAGCGGACGCCGTCGCTGTGCTGCGGCACGCCGTGGGCGTCGAAGGGCCTGAAGGCCGGCGCGGCCGTCATGGCGCAGCAGGTGTTCGACGCGCTCTGGCCGCTCACCGACGACGGCCGGCTGCCCGTGGTGGCCGACGCGTCGTCCTGCTCGCACGGGCTGGCCGGGCTCGCGGCGCAGCTGCCGGCGCCCGACGCGGTGCGGTGGTCGCGGGTGACGGTCGTCGACGCGGTGGCGTTCGTGCGGTCGTCGGTGCTGCCGCGGCTGGCGCCGGTGGCGGACGCGCGGAAGCTGGACCGCGTCGTGCTGCACCCGACCTGCGCCAGCGTCCACCTCGGCGACCTCGATGACCTCGCCGCACTCGGGGCGGCCGTGGCCCGCGAGGCCGTCGTGCCCTCGAACTGGGGCTGCTGCGGCTTCGCCGGCGACCGCGGGCTGCTGCATCCCGAGCTCACCCGCGCCGCCACCGAGCCCGAGGCGGCCACCGTCGCCGCGCTGGGTGAGGCCGACGGGTACGCGTCCTGCAACCGGACGTGCGAGCTGGGCATGACCCGGGCCACCGGCAAGCCCTACCGCCACGTGCTCGAGTTGCTGGAGGAGGCCACCCGCCCGGCCTGATCCGTGGTCGTCGCGTTCCCCGTCCCCCTGCTGCCCGATGGTCTTGGCCGCGGGCGCGCGCCTCAAGTCCGCGGCCTCTGACTGTGTGCTGTTCGCTTCTGGTTGGGGGCCTTGGACTTGACCCGCGCGCCCGCGGCTAAGAACGGGCGGCTATCAGGGGGACGGGGGGAGTGTGNAAGAACGGGCGGCTATCAGGGGGACGGGGGGAGTGTGGCGACGACTTCCGCGGCGTTGGCCCCGTTTCGGTGTGAGTTTGGTGTCGTAGAGCGTCCACCTGGTGAGATTTCACCGTGATTCGGAGGGCATCACGAGGATTACCCCAGCGTCAACACCCCTACAGTCATGGTGATGCTCAGGTAATCCTCATGATGTAGGCGATCCTGGATGATCATCGCCGTCCACAGTCCGACAAAGCACGCGAAACGGGCACGGCAACGCCGAGGCGTGCCCACATCCTCCCCGTCCCCCTGATAGCTGCCCGTTCTTGGCCGCGAAGCCGCGGGTCAAGTCCGCCCGTCGTCGCGAAGCGACTCCATGGCGGACTTGAGGCGCGGCTGCGCGGCTAAGAGAATGGGCAGCAGGGGGACGGGGAGCCCGGGCGAACGCCACACGGAGCCGCCGTCAGGCCGACCAGGTGCGGCGGCCGCCGTGGACGACGACGCGGCCGAAGCGCAGCTCGGGGAAGTGCGCGCCGGTGCCGACGGTGCCGGGCCGGGCCAGTTCGTCCCAGAGCCAGGCGCGACTGCGGCCGGCCTGCTCGGGGTCGACGTCGCCGAAGGAGTGCCAGGCCGGTTCGTCGAGCTGAACCGGGACGGTGATCGCGTCGCCGGCCAGCACCACGCGGTCGCCACCGGAGGAGACGACGACGGCCAGGTGCCCGGGCGTGTGCCCCGGGGTGGCGACGACGTCGACGCCCGGCGCGACGGTGCGATCGCCGTCCACCGGGCGCGGGTCGGCCGCCGTCGCGCGGAAGCCGGCCCGCACGTGGTCGGCCATCTCGCCGTCGCCGTCGACGAAGTGGGCGCCGTCGCCCGCGCCGAACCAGATCGTCGCGCCGGGGAACACCGGCCGGCCGTCGCGGTCGAACAGCCAGCCGACGTGGTCGGCGTGCAGGTGCGTGCAGACGACGTCGGTGACGTCCTCGGGGTGCGCCCCGCAGGCCAGCAGCGCGACCGGCAGCTGGCCGCCGACCAGCGCCATGCCGTGCGGCAGGTCGCTGCGGGCCGGCCCGAGGCCGGCGTCGACCAGGGCGACGCGGTCGCCGGTGCGCACGAGGAAGCAGCCGATGGGCAGCCAGGCGACGCCGTCGGGACCGAACGGGGACGGCGGATCGGGGACCGGATCGGGCGTGAGGTACGCGGGCCGGGCCGCGAACGTGCCGTCGGACATCGGCAGCAGGTCGATCTCGCCGATCCGCATCGTGGCCTCCCGTGAACGCTCAGCCGCGCCCTGCCGCCGTCCGGACGAAGGCCGCCAGCTCCGCCGCCATGGGGGCGGTCTCCCACGTGTGGTCGGCGCCCGGCATCTCCTTCTTGACGCTACCGGGGATCGCGGCCAGCACCGACGCGGCGGCGGCGTGCATCTCGTCGAACGTCTTCGTACCCAGCAGGAACTCGACCGGCACCCGGATGCCGGCGAACAGCTCGGCGTGCGGCGCGGAGTCGGCCCAGACCAGCGACTCGCCGTCGGCGCGGTAGCTGACCACCTGGGCGGCGTAGGCCTCGTACATCGGATCCTGCCGGGCCTGCTCGAGCCACTCCGGCGGCATGTCCTTCATGTAGTGGGCCAGCGCGCCGTCGAGGTCGCGGGCATCCATGCGCCGCTCGACCTCGCCGATCCACTCCGCGACGGTGCCGACGGGTGCGATGGGCGCTTCCCAGAGCGCCAGCGCGGTGACGGGCAGCCCGTTCGCGGCGGCGGCCAGGGAGATGGAGCAGCCGGACGAGTGCCCGCACAGTGCGGCGCTGCCGCCGAGCAGGTCCATCAGCACCCGCAGCGCGGCGAGCTCGCGGTCCAGGCCGATCGGGGTGTTCGTGGTCTCGCTCTCGCCGCGGCCGATGCGGTCGTACACGATCGTCGACAGGCCCCGTTCTGCCGCCAGCTCGGCGGTCTCGGTGGTCACCGGGTCGATCGCGCGGAACGGGCCGGCGCCGGCCACGAAGATCAGCCCGGGGCCGTCGCCGTAGCGGTCGAAGGCGACCCGGTCGCCGAGGGTGGTGGTGACGTACTCGGTCATGGTGCGCTCCTTGGTGGTCAGCGGCGCTGCTGGAGGTGGACGGTGACGTCGTCGCCGGCGCCCTTGCCGATGGCCTTCCGGACGGCCGCCTTCACGGGGAGGATGTGCGTCCCGTCGCCCAGCGGCAGCAGCGTGGCCTCGAACGGGTGGCCGTCCATGGTCCCGGACACCTTCACCGGCTGACGCGTGCCGAAGACCTTGGCAGAGTCCGTCATGACGACCACCGTCCAGCTGCCCGGCGCGTCGGCGCCGCCCTGCGTGAGGGCGGCGTCGAACCGGACGTCGATCGGGCTGGCCTCGGTAGCGGTAGGGGACACGGCTCTCACCTCCTGTGATGTTCAAACTGGACCGTCCAGTATGGCCACACTAGACTGTCCAGTATGATGTCGTCAACGGGTCGGTCGACGAGGAGGAAAGAGCCGATGGCGCAGGCCGGGGCACGGCCGTGGGCGAGGTCCGACGCGAAGCACCAGGCGATCGTCCGCGCGGCGCGTGAGGTGTTCCTGAGCAACGGGTACCTCGGCACGAACATGGACCTCATCGCGTCGCGGTCGGGCGTGTCGAAGCAGACCGTCTACACGCACTTCGGCAGCAAGGAGGCGCTGTTCCTCGAGATCGTCGGCTCGATGACCGGCGACGCCGGCGACCGCGTCCACCACGAGCGTCCCGAGCTCGGCGACGGCGACGACCTCGGGGCGTACCTGCGGGCGTTCGCCGAGCGGCAGCTGCGCATCGTCACCGAGCCCGAGCTGCTGCAGCTGCGCCGTCTGGTCATCGGCGAGGTGGGCCGGTTCCCGGAGCTGGCGAAGGTGCTCTACGAGCGGGGGCCGCAGCGGGCCATCGACGAGATCACGGCGATGTTCCAGCGGCTGCGCGAGCGCGGGCTGCTGTCGTGCGACGACCCCGCCGCCGCCGCCGAGTGGTTCAACTGGCTGGTCATGGCCGCACCCCTGAACCGGGCCATGATGCTCGGCGACGCCGCCGTGCCGGACGAGGGCGACTTGCGGGAGCACGTCGCCGAGGCGGTGCGGATCTTCCTCGCGGCCTTCGGTCCGGCGCCGCGTTCGTGATCGAGGGGTCGCGTCCTGTGCCAGAGGGCCTGAGCCTGTTGCGGTCCCCGAGTGCGGCCGAGCACGGCTGACGATCCGCCAGTGAGGACTCGAGGGTGTCCGACGTCCTGGCTCTGAGTCGCGTCCTGGGCGTGAGTCGCGCTTCACGGCTGAATCCGGCTCGAAAGCGCGACACAGACCCAGGACGCGACTCAGGCCCAGGACGCGACTCAGGCCCAGGACGAGGCGTGCCAAGGCGCCCGGGATGTGGACCCGCCGATATGGTTAGCCGACCCTAAGTTAGGGTTGCCTGCATGAGACTTTCCGCCCGTTCGTCCCGATGGGTGCCCGTCGCGCTCGGCCTGGCCGTCGTCCTGGGCGCCTGCGGCGGCGGCGACACCGAGCCGGCCGCCGATTCGGCCGACGGCGACGCCGCTCCCGAGACGGTCACCGTCGACCACATGTACGGCAGCACGGAGATCACCGGCGTGCCGGAGCGCATCGTCACCATCGACCTGCAGTGGACCGACGTCATGCTGGCGATGGGCGTCGAGCCGGTCGGGTACTCCGTCGACGCGTTCATGCCGGAGTCGGGCGTGCCGTGGCAGGAGCTGCCCGCCGACGCCGAGCCGCTGCCGCTGGACGACGGGCCGCCGATCGAGCAGATCGCCGAGCTGCAGCCCGACCTCATCGTCGGGACGTTCTCGATCACCGACGAAGCGACGTACGAGCAGCTCTCCGGCATCGCGCCGACCATCCCCGGGCTGGACGAGCGGCAGGTGACGCCGTGGCAGGACCTCGTCCGCACGGCGGGCGACGTGCTGGGCGAGCCCACGCGCGCCGACGAGGTCATCGCCGAGGTCGACGGCGAGGTCGCCGCCGTCGCCGAGGAGCTGCCTGGCCTCCAGGGCAAGACGTTCTCGCTGGCGCAGTACATCGTCGGCGACTCGATGTACATCGTGGCCGACGAGCAGGACGGCTCCAGCGTCTTCTTCCAGCAGCTGGGCATGACGATGTACGGGCCGGTCAAGGCGGAGGGCGAGGCCACCGGCGACGCCCGGGTCAACGTCAGCACCGAGCGCTCGGACCTGTTGCAGGCCGACCTGCTGGCGTTCCTGGTCAACGGCGGCGACGAGAGCGACCTCGCGGACATCCCCGGCTTCGACCAGCTGCCGGGCACCGTCGCCGTGCTCGACTACCCGACCATCGTCGGGCTGAACACACCGTCGCCGCTGTCGATCCCGTACGGGCTGGAGCAGTTGCGGCCGTACCTGGAGGAGGCGGCGTCGTGAGGGCGGCACGGCCGCGGCTCACCTACAGCGAGCTGCGCGTGGTCGGGTGCGAGACGGTGACGCCGCGGATGCGGCGGGTGACGCTCACGGGCGACGGGCTGGCCGGCTTCACGCCGGTCGCGCCGGACCAGCAGGTCAAGCTGTTCTTCGCCCGCGACGGCGGGGTGCCCGAGGTGCCCGACCCGCCGGCCGATCTCGACGACGTCTCCGGCTGGTACCAGCGCTACCTGGCGATGCCCGACGACCGGCGCCCGTGGCTGCGGACCTACTCGATCCGCCGGCACCGGCCCGAGGAGCGGCAGGTGGACGTCGACTTCGTCCTGCACGGCGACGGCGGCGGGCACGACGGTCCCGCGGCCCGGTGGGCGGCCGCCGCCCGTCCGGGCGACGTCATCGGGCTGTACGGGCCGTCGGTGAGCCATCTGCGCACACCCGGCCGGCATGACTGGAAGCTGTTCGCCGGCGACGAGACCGCGCTGCCCGCGATCGGCGCGTGGCTGGAGTCCCTCGGCCCGGACGACCACGCCGTCGTCGTCGCCGAGGTCGCCGGGCCCGAGGAGGAGCAGCGGTTCCAGAGCCGGGCATCGGTGACGGTGACCTGGTGGCACCGCGGCGGCGTCCCGGCCGGGCGCTCCACCGCGCTGACCGACGCCGTCCGGGCGCTGGAGTTCCCGGACGGCGAGCCGTTCGCCTGGGTGGCCGGCGAGGCGTCAGCGGTGCGCGAGGTGCGCCGGCACCTGGTCGGCGAGCGCGGCATCGATCGGCGCGCGGTGGCGTTCTCGGGCTACTGGCGGGTCGACCGCAGTCACGACGACGCCTCGACCGCCGAGGAGCTGGCCGATCACGAGGAGGCGGCGGCCGTCTGACGGCGTTGCTCGTCGCGGTCGCGACGGCCGGCCCGTGCGGCCCGCGCCGCCCGGTGTGCCCGGACGACGGCGACGGTGACGACGGCGGCGAAGACGGTGAGCCCGGCCCAGATCGTCGTCTGGGTGACGTTGAGCGGCGCGCCCTCGACGCCGCGGGTGCGGCCGCCGTCGTGCCCCGTCGCGGCCACCGTCAGCAGCGCCCACACCGTCACCACGACCGCGACCCGCGCCGCCCACCGTCCGGCGAGGTCGAGCCGGCCGCGGTGCGGGCGGTGCGCCGGCACCAGCAGCCGCACCAGCAGCAGCCCGGCGACCGGCAGCTGCAGCAGCCACACGGTCGTCCGGAACCAGCCGTCGTACCAGACGTTGGTGCCGTACAGCAGCGTGTGCCAGACGCTCAGCACATAGACGACGATGATCGACGCGTGCAGCGTCCGCCACGCCCGCGGGCCGATCGAGCGGCGGGCGTAGTAGGCCAGCCCGAGCGGGATGGCCAGGTAGAGCGCGAGCAGGCCGAGCAGGATCGCGATCAGCCCGGTGCCGCTGCCGTACGCGCCGGGGACGAACACGTTCACGAACGCCGTCCAGGTGCGGCCCGCCACGCCCAGCCCGTCGGCGTTGTAGCGCACCTCCTCGGCGAAGAACCAGAACGCGTGCAGGAACATCAGCGCGACGGTCGTGAGGCTGGTGGTGCGGTGCCACTTCTCCAGGCGCGCCGGCGAGACGGGCAGCCAGGCAGGTGACCGGCTGGACCGGGTCAGGCCGAGGATGACGGTGATCCACGCCCACAGCAGCCCCGACCAGCCGAACGCCTGGCACAGCCAGTACATCCAGTAGGTGTCGGCGCCGCCTTCGAGGAACGGCATCACGTCGAGCGTCGCCGACGTCCCGCCGTCGACGCGCTGGTGGAGCCAGGCGAACAGCAGCAGCGTGATCAGCAGGGCGGCGCTCGCGTCCAGCCAGGCGGCCCTGAGGTCCTGCCGGAACGCGGCCCCGTCGAACCACGATCGTCCCGTCGACTCCGCCTCGTCGGCCATGGGTCCTCGCTCTCCGCCACCTTTGGCAAGTCGCCGGGGATCTTTGGCACGTGGTCACACAAAGTAGGCGATCATGGACGGCGGGCACCAGGGGTGTCCCGATGCTCGGACGGCTCAGCGGTGCAGGGCCTTGCGCGCCAGCCAGTTCCCGAGCAGCTGCGCCAGCTGCACCATGCCGATGATCACCAGGACGGTGACCAGCGTGACCTCCCAGTTGAACCGCTGGTACCCGTACACGATGGCGAAGTTGCCCAGTCCGCCGCCGCCCACGTAGCCGGCCAGCGCCGACATGTCCACGATGCCGATCAGCAGGAACGTGTAGCCGAGGATCAGCGGCGCCAGCGCCTCGGGCACCAGGACCGTCACCAAGATCCGCAGCCGCGACGCGCCCATCGCCCGGGCCGCCTCGATGACGCCCGGGTCGGTGGCGACGAGGTTCTGTTCGACGATGCGGGCGGTGACGAACGTCGCCATGATCGACATGGCGAAGATGACCGCGTCGTTGCCGATCGTGGTGCCGACGACGGCCAGCGTCACCGGCCCGACCGCGGTGATGAAGATGATGAACGGGATCGGCCGCACGACGTTCACCGCGACGTTCAGCACGGTGAACACGACGCGGTTCTCGAGCAGGTTGCCGCGCCGGGTGGCATACAGCAGCACGCCGAGCACCAGCCCCAGCAGGCCGCCCACGCCCACCGTCACACCGACGATGTACAGCGTCTCGCGCACCGACTCCCACAGGATCGGCGACAGCTCGGACCAGTCGCGGTTCATGCCGGCACCCCCGCCGTCCCCAGGTCGTCGACATCCGTGCGCGAGCGCAGGTCGGCGAGCAGCGCGTCGATGGCGGCGTCGGGGCCGGTCAGCTCCAGGGTCAGCGAGCCGAACGGGCGCTCGTCGATCTCGGTGATGCCGCCGAACACGATCGTCCCGTCGACGCCGTGGGCGCGCAGCGCCGCGGTGACGTCGACACCGCTCTCCCTGATGCCGACGGTGACGATGCGGCCCGGGTGCCGGTGCCGCAGCCGCTCCACGGCCTCGGGCGTCGGCCGGTCCTTCAGCGTCGTCGCGACGAACCGGCGGGTGGCCCGCTCGCGCGGCGCGGCGAACACGTCGTAGACCGGCCCGTGCTCGATCACCCTTCCGGCCTCCATGACGGCGACCCGGTGCGCGAGCGAGCGGATGACGTCCATCTCGTGCGTGATGACGACGACGGTGACGCCGAGCTCGCGGTTGACCCGGCGCAGCAGCGCCAGCACGTCCTGCGTGGTGTCGGGGTCGAGCGCGCTGGTGGCCTCGTCGGCGAGCAGGATCCGCGGCGACGTCGCGAGTGCGCGGGCGATGCCGACGCGCTGCTTCTGCCCGCCGGAGAGCTGCCGCGGGTAGGCCTTGGCCTTGTCGGCGATGCCGACGTAGTCGAGCAGCTCGGCGACCCGTGCGGCGCGGCGTTCGCGCGGCCAGCCGGCCACCTTGAGGGGGTAGGCGACGTTGCCGGCGACGGTGCGCGAGTTCAGCAGGTTGAACTGCTGGAACGCCATGCCGATGCCGGCCCGCAGGCGGCGCAGCTCGGCCTCGCGCAGGGCGGTGACGTCCTGGCCGTCGACCAGCAGGCGGCCGGACGTCACCGTCTCCAACGCGTTGACCAGCCGCACCAGCGTGCTCTTGCCGGCGCCGGAGTAGCCGATGACGCCGAAGATCTCGCCGGCCTCGATGTCCAGCGTGACGCCGTCGACGGCACGGACGGCGCGGTCGCCGGACCCGAAGTCCTTGGTGACGTCCTGGAAGCTGATCAGGGGTGCCATCAGTGCGCGGCGAGGTCCGTCTGGATGCCGTCGAGGATCTCGGCCAGCTCGTCGGCGGGGTTGTCGGTGAACACCGCGGTGCCGCCCGACGCCTGCGACGACGCCTCCTCGACCTCCGGCGAGTGGTACAGGTCGACCAGCCGCTGGAACGTCTCGTTGCCGGCGTCCTCGGACCGCGCCACCCACACGTTGATGTACGGGCGGGCGCCCGGGCTGTCGGCCTGGTCCTGGTACAGCGCGTCGGTCGGCTCCAGGCCGGCGTCGGCGACGAAGTCGTTGTTGATGACCGACGCGTCGACGCTGTTGAGCGCCGTCGCCGTCTGCTCGGCGGCCACCGGCGTCACGGTCACCCGCGACTCCTCCTCGACGACGTCCGACGGCAGCGACGTCGAGCTGCCGCCGCCCTCGAGCGTGATGAGGCCGGCGTCCTGCAGGACGAGCAGCGCGCGGGCCTGGTTGGTCTCGTCGTTGGGGATCGCGACCTCGCCGCCCTCGGGGATGTCCTCGAGCGACTGGTGCTTCTGCGAGTACAGGCCGAGCGGGTAGATCGCGGTCGCGCCGATCGGCGTCAGGTCGTCGTCGTTGGCGACGTTGTACGCGGCCAGGTACTGCAGGTGCTGGAACTGGTTGAGGTCGAGCTGCCCCTGCGAGAGCGCCGGGTTGGGCTGGGTGTAGTCGGTGAAGTTCACCAACTCGACGTCGATGCCCTCCTCGTCGGCGAGCTCGGTGAAGGCCTGCCAGTAGTCCTCGCTGGCGCCGACCACGCCGATGCGGATCGGGTCGCCGGACTCGCCGGACGCGGTCTCGGTGTCGCCCCCGCCGCATGCGGCCAGGACGGCGGTGGCTCCGGCGAGTGCGAGGGGCAGGACGATGCGACGGTTCATGGTGTGCGTGTTCTCCTTGGTGAGGGTGGGGATCGCGCGGGGTGGGCGCGGGGGAGCCCGCGCAGGGCGCGGCCAGGTCGCCGGCCGGCGCCGGTGGGCTCGGGAGGGTTGCTGCCTCGGTGACGCGGTGACGGCGTCAGCGGCAGCGGCGCATTCGCATCGGACACATGGACATGCCGCGGCCGAGGGCCGTGGACACGATCCGGGCGGTGTCGGACGAGGCGCGAGACATGCGTCCATCTTCCCGATTGGACCAATGGTCTCCAAACGGAAACCGATGTGATCTCACATGGTGAGCTAAGTTTGACCAGAATGTAGGACGATCTACGTTCGTGGACGCCGCGGCAGATCCTGCTGTCTGATGCTGTCGCGACGACGCTCGTGAATCGCGACAATGCGGTGCCATGATCGGTGATCGATCCTCGACCTCGGTGCCGCCTACCATCGACCCTGCACGCTCCCTGAACCTGATCGAGGCCGTTGCGCGTAGTGAATGCATCATCGCGCACGGACCGGAAGCCAGTGTGGAGGTTTCTCGCGCTGTGCAGGCGGCACTTGGCTCGATCCACGACGTGGAACGGTCCGGCGAGCGGCTCATGGGTCGGTTCGCGATCGGGATGGTTCTGCTCGGCACCGTGATGTGGCTGTGCACCGGCGCGCTTCGCGGAGGATCGGCACCGCTGTCACGCAGTTGGGTCTGGGATGCCGTGGGCCCACTCCTGGCGATGTTGTGGATCGGCGCCCTCATTTCCGCGGTGGTCGTTCCTGTATCGATCTGGCTGCGGGTGTGGAGGCGCCCCAGCGGCCAGAGCATCGATGAAGCACTTCGTCGATCCTGGAAGTGGATCGATCCGGCGCCGATGGATCGTTGGGAAGCGATCCTTGGAGGCACACTGGTGCCAGTGCTCTATCTCGCCCTGCTCGGTCTCACTGCCGGGCCGCTCTGGCGCAGTTCACCGTTCGGCGAGTGGAACGTCGTCGTGGCGCCGCTCGTCACGTTCGTGATCTTCGTCAGCCTCGCGATCGTCTGCGCAACCGCCGTGCTCATGAGGCATCGTCCCGACCCGAGAGACCGTCTCGTCGAGGCGCTCTTCGAGACGTACGTGGCGGCCATCGGAGGCAGTGACATCGCGACGGTCTCGCCGCCTGCCGAAGCGGCAGATTGGCGGCGATCGCGAACGGAGCGCGTGCGTTTGGCGCGGCGTCTCGAGGCCGCTGCGATCGGCGTGGAGCGCAACTTGAAGCGTGTCGCCCCGATCGATCTCGCAGACTCGCGTAAGCATGCGAACGACCTCGGTGGGCGCATCGCCGCCGGATTTCGCATTCATGCGCGCGCAGTGCTCCTGGGTGGGCGCGAACGCGACGACGCACTTGCGCCCGCGCTGGCCGACGGCCTGGTCGCTGCGAGTCGAGGTAGGTGGGAGGAACTCGCCAAGGCCGAACCAGCCAGTGCGACGCCACGGATCATCTCATCGGTGCTGGAGCGCGTCGCCATCGCTGCCGTGCTTGCTGGTGCCGGCCTGCTGCTGGCACACCAGTTCGCCGACGTTCAGGTGCAGGAGCAGATCCGCGGAGTGTTCTTCTCGGCGGCGGTGCTCGCTGTCGTCGCACCGCGAAGCGCGGTGCGCGAGGTTGCCGACAAGATGCGTCAGGCGCTGATCGTGATCGGACGATGAGACGGGCAGGATCGAGTGCCATGATCATCCGAATCCGTGGTGTGATGGAGCCTGCTGCTCTTTCGTCGGCTGTGGTGATCTCGCTGGCCGTGGTTCTGGCTGGCGTGCCCGGGCGGTTCAGGGTGGTCAGCTGGTGGCGAGCCGGGTGGTGCTGATACCGATGGTGGCGATCTTGAGCAGGCTAATGACGGCGGCGCCGCCTTGCCCAGATACTGCCAAGCGAGCTTGCGCTCTTCGCCCCGCCGCAGTTCGCGCTCATCGACGCGGGGCAGCGACCTCGACATCTACTGCATTGTGGGGCTGGAGCCACAATACGGATCTCACGCCCATAATGACCGGCCGGAATACCTTGCGTCGATGCCGTGCTGTGGTCGGCACCACGCGACGAAGGGACCGACGATGCTTCCTGGCCTGGACGACGCCGCCGCCGGCACCGCGCGGCGCCGGCTCGAGGACGAGACCGAGATCTGGATCACCACGGTCCGCGCCGACGGGCAGCCGCAGACCTCGCTGGTCGGGTTCCTCTGGGACGGCGACCGCGTCCTCGTGCTGAGCCAGCCCGGCGCGGGCAAGCTGCGCAACCTCCGGGACAACCCGCGGGTGTCGCTGCACCTCGACGTCGACCACGCCGACGGCGCGGGCGGCGGCGTCGTGACGCTGGAGGGCGAGGCCGTGGTCGAGGAGGGGCCGCTGGCCGGCGACGAGGCCGAGCGGTACGTCGACAAGTACCGCGCGGTCATCGAGGCGGTCGGCGCCACGCCGGACGACGTGCTGGCCGGCTACTCCACGCTGATCCGCGTGACGCCCACCCGCGCCCGCGTCTACTGACCCGTCACCGCTCGATGCGGTCCAGATGGAGCATGCGGGCGAGCACGCGGTCGAGCTCGTCGTCGCGGAAGATCTTCTTCCAGTCGTCGCGGACGATCGACTCGCGGCCGTAGTCCATCGCGATGAGGCAGGCGTCGGAGAACGGGTTCGAGCCGCGCAGCGTGTTGGCCAGCGCGACCTGGGTGTGGCCGAGCAGCATCGCCCGGGCGGCCGGTTCCGGGACGCCCATCGTGGTGACGGCCTCCTCCAGGGCCTCCGCCAGCAGCGCGCCGACCATGCACGCCACCGTCTCGACCAGCGTCGGCTCGAGCTGGGCCAGCTGCTTGACCGTCACCCAGTGCACGTCGAGCACCGGCGCGTACATCGCCCGGATCACCGTCTCGGCGACCGCCCGAGCCTGACCGTCGTCGCCGTCCGGCGCCTCGATGGCCGCGACGACGTCCTGCGGCGCGGCGATGCCGCCGAAGGTGTCGGCGTGCTCCTCCGGCGTCCTCCGCTCCAGGAACACCGACGGGTGGCAGGGGTGGGCGACCGCCTGGACGACGTCGTCGCGGCGGGCCAGCAACCCGGCGTAGGAGGCGGCCGGGTCCAGCGTCAGCAGCACGGCGCCGGACTGGAGCTTCGGTACGACCTCGGCGGAGACGGCCGCGAGCGCGAGATCGGGCACGGCCAGCACGACGACGTGCGCGTCGTCGACGGCCTCGGCGGTGGGTGTGACGCGACGGCCCGCCGCCGTCACCCGCTCCACGCCTGCGGGGGAGTTCTCCGCGTAGCGGACGGTGTGGCCGGTGCGCTGCAGGTTGTCAGAGACCCGCATGCCCATCTTGCCGCCGGCGCCGATGACGGCGATCGTCACGTGCTCCTTCATGCCTTCTCCTTGTTCTCCGTACCGTCCGTGCCGGCGGTGCTCGCCCGGACGACGAGCGCCGGCGGATGGGTCAGCTGGGTGTCGTGCGCCGTGCCGTCGACGAGGCCCAGCAGCAGCTCGACGGCCGCGGCGCCGAAGTCGTCCTGCGGCGCCCGGATCGAGCTGAGCGGGATCAGCGACGCGGCGGCGAACTCGATGTCGTCGTAGCCGATCACCGCGACGTCCTCCGGAACCCGCACGCCGGCCGCGACCAGTGCCTGCAGCAGCCCGAGCGCGAGCAGGTCGTTGACGGCGAAGACGGCGTCCGGCCGGCGGCCCGGCGGCCGGCGCAGCAGCTGCGCCGCCACCGCCCGCCCGCCGGCGAGGGTCCGCTCGGCGACGGTGATCACCTCCAGCGTCGCGTCGCCGCGGGACTGGACCTCCTCGCCGGCTCCCTGCAGCCGGTCGGCCACCTGCGTGACCTCCAGCGGCCCGCCGGCGAAGGCGAGGCTGCGCCGGCCGAGACCGAGCAGGTGCCGGGCCGCGAGCCGGCCGCCGAGCACGTCGTCGACGGCGACCGACGGCTGCGCGGAGCCGCGCCCCGGCCGCCGCAGCAG
>NZ_QUAL01000051.1 GCF_003579925.1 Jiangella rhizosphaerae
CGGCGGCCGCGAGCGGGGTGCCGATCGAGCTGCCGGCCGCGGTCGGGCGCCGCGACGGCTCGGGCGTCGGCGTGGCGCAGCCCATCGCCGCCGTCGGCGGTCCGCTCGGCGGTGGTGACAGCGCTGATGCGGCACCGGATGAGCCCGTCGTCGAGGGTGAGCAAGGGACGCTGGAGCTGGAGTAGCGACGCGACGTCCTGGGTCCGAGTCGCGCTTCACGGCGGAATACGGCTCGAAGCCGCGACTCAGACCCAACACGCGACCCACGCCCAGGACGTCGGTCACCGTTGGCCCGGGGTTGCGGCGTTGGCCGGGTCGTGACGTGGGCCGTCCCCCTGCTGCCCATTCTCTTGGCCGCGCACGCGCGCCTCAAGCGGACTATGGAGGCGCTTCGCGCCGGCGATGACCGCTTGACCCGCGCGCCCGCGGCTAAGAACGGGCAGCTATCAGGGGGACGGGGGAAGAGCGGCGACGACTCCCGCGGCGTTGGCCCCGTTACGGTGTGGCGTTGGTGTCGCTGAGCGTCCACATCGCGAGATTTCGCCGTGATTCGTGGGCCATCACGAGGATTACCCCAGCATCAACACCCCTACAGTCATGTTGAAGCTCACGTAATCCTCGTGATGTAGACGATCCTGGATGATCACCGCCGTCCACAACCCGACAAAACGGCGCGAAACGGGCACAACAACAGGGAGGCGTTGTGCATCCCGAAGTGATCGCCGATGATCATCGCGTGGGGCGGGCGACGCCGTGGAGGACGCCGTCGAGGAACTGCTCCAGTTGCTCGCGGGTCGGGATGCGGTCGGGGTTGTGCAGCATCCAGTGCAGCGTCGGCGCCGTGACGATCTCGGCCATGACGTCGAGGTCGATGTCGTCGCGGAGCTCACCCCGTTCGATGGCGCGCTGGAGGGCCGCCTGGGTCAGGGCGCGGCGCGGCGCGATGACCGCCGACCGGTACTGGGCGTCCAGCGCCGGGTAGCGGGTCATCTCGCCGATGAAGCACGCGTACACCTTGCGGTTGCGCGCCGACTCGCGGCCGCGGGCGGCCGCCTCGAACAGCGCCAGCATGTCGTCGCGGATCGAGGTGCCGGGCAGCGTCGGCAGCGGGCCCTTGAGCTCGGCGACGGCGTCGCAGATGAGGCTCTCCAGACCCTTCCACCGGCGGTAGACGGTGGTCTTGCCGACGCCGGCCCGGGCGGCGACGCCCTCGATGGTGGTCCCGGCGATGCCGGACTCCGCGAGCAGGTCGAGGGTCGCCTCGATGATCGCCCTGTCGGCGTCCTCGCTGCGCGGCCGGCCGCTGCGCCGCTGCTCCACCGGAGCGATCTCCGTCATCTCAACTCCTCACGATCTCCGGCTCCGATGCCTCCGCCGCGTCGGGCGCCGGGCCGCGCGACCGGCCGGGCAGGAACACGCCGACGACGAGCACGCTCAGCGCCGCCACCGCGGCTCCCAAGAAGGCTACCCAGTGCACGCCGCTGAGGAAGGCCTCGAACGCCGGGCCGCGGACCTGCGCCACGACGCCGGCCCGCTCGGCCGCCTGCATCGTCGTGCCGATCGACTCGGCGGCCGCGTGCCGCACCTCCGACGGCAGCACGCCCACCGCGTCCTCGACGCCGGACCGGTACCGCGCCGACAGCACCGCGCCGAGGATGGCGACCCCCAGGGCGCCGCCGACCTGCCGCATCGTGTTGTTGACGGCGGATCCGACGCCGGCCTTCTCGCGCGGGACGGCGGCCATGACGGCGGTCGTGGCCGGCGGCATGACGTTGGCGATGCCGGCGCCCTGGACGAGGAACGCGAGCAGCAGGAACCACACCGGCGTCGACTCGTCGATGAACCCCATCGCCAGCAGGCTCAACGCGACCAGGCCGAGACCCGTCCCGGTCACCGCGCGGATGCCCCACCGGCGCACCGCCGTCGACGAGAACGTCGAGAACACCGTCTGTGCCACCGCGAACGGCAGGAACATCAGGCCGGTCTCCAGCGGCGAGTACCCGCGGACGATCTGCAGGTAGAACGTCATGAAGAAGAACGTCCCGAGCATGGCGAAGAACACCAGCCCGATCGTCGTCACCGAGGCCGAGAACACCGGGTTCCGGAACAGCCCGACGTCCAGCGCGGGGTGCGTCGAGCGCCGCTCGAACCAGACGAACAGCGCCAGCACGGCCAGGCCGCCCAGCGTCGAGCCCCAGACCAGCGGGTCGGTGACGGTCGCCCGCTCGCCGCCCTCGATGATGCCGTAGACCAGCAGCGTCAGGCCGACGATCGACAGCAGCACGCCGCCGGGATCCAGCCGGCCGGGCGAGGGGTTGCGCGACTCCGGCACCAGCCACGCGATCAGCGCGAGGCCGATGACCACGACCGGCACGTTGATGAGGAACACCGAGCCCCACCAGAACCGCTCCAGCAGCGCGCCGCCGAGGACCGGCCCCAGCACGACGGAGATGCCGACGGAGGCGACCCAGATGCCGATGGCCCGGCCGCGCTCCTCCGGCTCGAAGACCTGGGTGATGATCGCCAGCGTCGCCGGCATGACGGCGGCCGCGCCGACGCCCATGAACGCCCGGGCCGCGATCAGCTGCTCCGGCGAGCTCGCGTACGCCGACACCGCCGACGCGATGCCGAACAGCAGCAGCCCCAGCATGAGCATCCGCCGGCGGCCGAACCGGTCGCCGAGCAGACCGAACGTGAACAGCAGTCCGGCGAACACGAGGGTGTAGGAGTTGATCGCCCACTCCAGCTCGCTCTGGGTGGCCGAGAGATCGTCCTGGATGGTTCGGAGCGCGACGTTGAGCACCGTGTTGTCGAGCACGACGACGAGCAGGCTCACGACGAGGACGCCGAGGATGCTCCATCGCCGGTTGTGGATCGTCGCTTGGTCCACGATGGCGGGTCCTTCCCTGCTTGCTCTTTCGATACGCTTCCGTGCCGTATCGTTTCCCGCGGACGACGCTAGACCTCCACGCTCCGATACGCAACCGTCGCGTATCGCTATTTCGCGAACTCTCAGCGAAATCACAGCCGCCACCGCGCATCGTGGCCGCGCACCGAACGGGAGGAGAGAGCCGTCCATGAACAGGCCAGCGGGTGTCGTGGGTCACGGGGCCCGGAAAGGCTGGCAGACTGCCGTCATGCGCCATGTCGCTCGCCGCATCCTGCCCGCCGCGCTGGTCGCCGCCACGCTGGCCCTGACCGCGTGCAGCGACGACGACGGCGACGGCGGCGGCACGCCCGACGGCGACCCGCAGGCGCAGCTCGAGACCGCCGCCGACCTGCTCAACGAGGCGTCCAGCGTCACGTTCACGCTCGAGGGCGAGGACCTCCCCGACGACGGCACGGTCGTCGTCGGCGGCGAGGGCGTCGCGGTGCCGCCGTCGTCGTTCGAGGGCGAGATCCGCATCCGCGCCGGCGCCCTGCCCGCCACCATCCAGGTCGTCTCCGTCGACGGGAAGCTGTGGGCGCAGCTGCCGCTGACCAGCGGGTTCGACGAGGTCGACGCCGAAGAGCTGGGGTTCGGCGACCCCGGCCTGCTGATCGATCCCGACCACGGCGTGAGTCAGCTGCTCACGTCCGGCTCCGACATCACGGCCGGCGAGCAGGTGCGCGTCGACGGCGACGTCTACGACCAGGTCGAGTCGGTGCTTCCGGGCGAGCTGGTCGGCGAGGTGCTCACCATCGCCGACCCGTCCGCCGAGGTCCAGGCCGTGTGGGCGCTCGACTCCGAGACCGGCCAGCTGCGCCAGGCCACGCTGACCGGCCCGTTCTACGACGGCGGCGACGAACAGACCTACACCGTCCGTCTCGACAAGTACGACGAGCCCGCCGAGATCAGTGCTCCGGAGAGCTGAGCGGACCGGCCGCGCCGCGCTCGTCCTCGGGGTCGTCGGCGTCCTGCTGGCCGCCGCCGACACCTACGTCATCGTCCTGGCGCTGCCGGACATGATGGTGGGCGTCGGGCTGGACGTCGACGAACTCCAGCGCGCCGCTCCCCTGGTCTCGATGTTCCTGCTCGGCTACGTGGTGGTGCTGCCGCTGGTCGGGCGGGTCTCCGACGTCACCGGCCGGCTGCCGGTCCTGACCGGCTCGCTGCTGGTGTTCACCGCCGGCTCGCTGCTGACGGCGTCGGCCGACGGCGTCGCGGGCGCGGTGGTCGGCCGGTTCCTGCAGGGCGCCGGCGGCGGCGCGCTGGTCCCGGTGACGCTCGCACTCGTCGCCGACCTGTGGCCGCCTGAGCGGCGCGGGGTGCCGCTCGGGCTGGTCGGCGCGGTACAGGAGCTGGGCTCGGTGCTCGGGCCGCTGTTCGGCGCGGCGATCCTCGCGGTGGCGGACTGGCGGGCGATCTTCTGGGTGAACTTCGCGGTCGGCGCCGTGCTGTTCGCCGGGACGGCGGCCGGACGGCGACGTCGCGCGGCCGCCGAGGCCGAGGCGTCCGATGCCGCACCCGGCCGGTTCGACCTCCTCGGCGCGGTTCTCGGGCTCGGCGCCCTGGCCTGCGCCGGCGTCGCCGTCAGCCGGCCCGCGTCGCTGGAGCAGAGCGTCCGGTGGGGCGAGCTGCTGGTCCCCCGGCTCGACGACCACGAGTGGACGACGCCGCTCGCGCTGGCCGCGGGCGTGCTGGCGGTGGGGTTCGTCGCCCGCGAGCTGACCGCCCGCCGGCCCCTGCTGCCGTTGCGCCGCACCCCGGCGGTGCTGCGGGCGGCGGACCTGCCCGGCGCGTTGCTGCTCGGCGTCGCGCTCGGCGGGATCGTCCTGACGTTCGCCGTCGCCGACCCCGCGGTCGAGCTGATGGCGCCGTCCGGGCCGTGGCTGCTGGCCGGGTCCGCGGTCGCGCTGGCGGCGTTCGCCTGGCGGCAGCGCCGCGCCGCCGCGCCGCTC